>JAZUKC010000135.1:0-52349 GCA_045643065.1 Prevotella sp. | reverse complement strand
GTTGTTCTCTGTTGTCTGGGACGACTCGTTTGGATCCCAAGCGAAGCAGTTGAGGTTGAGACAGTCGTTCCAGTCGGCACGACCGATGAGAGGAAGCATGTGAGGACCGAGGTTCTCAACAACGTGGTTGAACGAGATACGGAGGTGCTCCATGAGCGAAACCTCTGTGCCAGGCTTATTGTCGAATGGCACTGGCTCGTCGAGAATAGAGAAGTCGCCTGTCTCCTTGATATAAGCAACAGTACCGAAGATGAGCCAGCAAGGGTCGTCGTTGAAACCACCACCAATGTCGTTGTTGCCATGCTTTGTGAGAGGCTGATACTGGTGATAGCATCCACCGTCAGGGAACTGAGTAGAAGCAATGTCAATGATACGCTCGCGTGCACGGCTTGGCACCTGGTGAACGAAGCCTACGAGGTCCTGGTTAGAATCGCGGAAGCCCATGCCACGGCCTACACCAGACTCGAAGAACGATGCCGAACGAGAGAAGTTGAAGGTAATCATACACTGATACTGGCTCCAGATGTTAACCATACGGTTGAGCTTCTCGTCGTCAGACTTGACAACATACTTATCAAGGAGAGCATCCCACATCTGGGCAAGCTCGGCGAAGGCAGCGTCAACGGCCTCTACGGTAGAGAACTTCTCGATGCACTGGCGAGCCTTTGTCTTGTTGACGAAGGTAACGTCAGAGTCCTGCGATGTGATGAGTTCGCCCGACTGCTTGCGTGCCAAATCCTCGTTACAGAACTTCTCTTCCTGCTTGTTCTCAACATAACCGAGGAGGAAGATGTAATCCTTTGACTCGCCTGGAGCAAGCTCTACCTCAACATAGTGAGAAGCAACAGGACTCCAACCATGAGCAAGTGAGTTGCTTGGCTTACCTGCCATGACACACTGAGGATCAGCGAACTCATTATAGAGACCGATGAATGACTCGCGGTCAGTGTCGTAACCGTCAGCCTTTGCGTTAGCGAGAGCATAGTAAGCATAGTGGTCGCGGCGCTCCTTATACTCTGTCTTATGATAGATGACAGTCTTGTTGTCGGCAGTATCAATTTCCACCTCGCCTGTTGACCAGTTACGCTGGAAGTTCTCCATATCGGTAGCAGCATTCCAGAGACACCACTCTGCGAACGAGAAGAGCTTAATCTTCTTTGTCTCTGCTGTAGTGTTCTTGAGCGTTACCTTCTGCACCTCAGCCCATGTCTTAAGAGGAACGAAGTAGAGTACGCTTGCCTCGATGCCGTTCTTTGAACCAGTGATGCGAGTATAGTTCATGCCATGACGGCACTCGTAAGAGTCGAGCGGAGTCTTGCATGGCTTCCAACGTGGGTTCCACACCGTACCGTTGTCGTTGATGTAGAAGTAACGGCCACCGTTATCCATAGGCACGCCGTTATAACGATAACGAGTGATGCGACGGAACTTAGCATCCTTATAGAAGTTGTAACCACCGGCTGTGTTGGATATCAAGCCGAAGAAATCTTCGTTACCAAGGTAGTTTATCCATGGGAACGGAGTGGCAGGGTTTGTGATGACAAACTCACGAGCAGCGTCATCAAAATAACCGAATGTCTGATTTTCCATTGTTGTTATTATATATTTAATGTTTTACGTCTATTATTTTGAAGGGGTAGGGGACATTAAGTTCTTCAGCAAGAAGTCAAACCATTCATCGTACTGCTCCTGATACCAGAAATGAGCAGTCTGACGATATGGAGAGATACACTTATTGCCACCTGCTACGTTGTATGTGGCATACATGGAAGTAGGTGCAACAACGTCATCGTTGTATCCGAATGAATACCAACCAGGAACTGTTATGCGGCGGGCGAAGTTTACTCCGTCATAATATCGCATACATTCTACTTCTGCCTGGTCAACCTTTGATATATTATAAAATAGATGTGGCCATCCGCAGGCAGTTTTGCTTAGTGCTGCCTCATGGTCGCACATTGCTGCATGGACAGGAGCATAGCAAGTAACACGCTTATCGAGAGCTGTTGTTGCAATAGTAAGGAAACCTCCTTGTGAGGAACCACAGACACCAAGGCCAGACTTGTTCCATTTGTCGAGTGTCTCAAGGAAGTCAATGCTGCGGATGCATCCTGTTATGACATGCTTATAATAAGAACGGTCGCGGTTGTTGCATCCGTGTGTCCAGTAATCTGCAAGTGCAGCAGAGAAAATGTTGTCATAGTACGCCTGTTCCTTGGTAACAGGAATGCCATGAATACCAATCTCAAGAACTATTACACCTTTCTTGCAAAGGCCTGCGTCTCCACCATAAGGGCGCACGCCTGCTCCAGGTACTTTCAGTATTGCAGGATATTTACCTTCCTTCTTAGGAACATTGAGTATGCCATAAACTCGACGTCCCCATCTGTCGTTCTGGAAACTAACGTGATAAGTATCAACATCAGCAGAACTGCGTTCTGGCAGATACTCCATTGTAGGCTCAAGGGAAGTCCATCTTGCCTCTTCTATTGCCTTGCTCCAGAAGTCATCAAAGTCCTTTGGACATTGTGTTGTAGGCACAAGTTTCTCTGGACTATAGGCAGCAGTTGACCATGCTTTGTACTCCTTGCCGTTAACCTTGGCAGTAACGTTAAGTCGCATGAAGCCAGGCTTTTGCATTTTACCGCTTATCTTTGCTGTACCATCCTTCAGTGTCATGGATTTCTTTTCCGTTGGATACATTTCAGGTCCCAACTCATAATAGATGTCAGCGTTGTCGAGAAGAGTGCCAGACTTAAGCACACAAACGGTGAATGTTGCCTTTTCTCCTGTTTTGTACGTCCAATCCTTGTGGTCAGGAGTTACGGTAACAGTAATCTCATTGCCACGAATCTGGGCAAAAGAGTGAAGAGCGAAGAGTGAAGAGTGAAGAATCACCACACACAGAATAGCAAAAAAACGTCTCATAAGCTTTATTTCTTTATCTGGGTTGTCATTTCCTTGATTACATTCATCGTGCTTTTATCTACTGCAAAGACAGAATTAAGGCCTTGTTCCTCCTGAGCAGGGTCACAAACATAGTCATCCCAACGCTGCCAGATGGTATGCTTTACTTTAGCTCTGCCGCCCCATCCCCAGAAGTTGCAGCCGGCAATCTTGCCTGAATCGCGGATGATGCCGAACACATACTTATAATAAGCATCTCTTCCCTGCGTAGGCGAACCTGGGGTAAAGAGGAATCTGTCGCGAGGGTAACCGAACTCTTCGAGTACTACTGGTCGTCCAATCTTCTGCATCATGTCGTATGATTTCTCTATGTAGTCAAGAGTGTTGGCACAAGCTGTGTCAACGCGAAGCACGATAGGGTCGTCGCCAACGATTGTCTTGTCTGCGTCATAGTTCTGATTGAACTTTCCAAGCCATCCCCAGTTGTTTGGCCAGATATGTATGCAGGCATAGTCAATGTTCTTTACTGCATGAATCTTAAAGAACAATTCCCAGTCGTCTTCGCAACCATGCATGCCTTCGCTGCCAGTTGTTACGAGGTGATTTGGATCGAGACTCTTGATAAGAGAAGACTGTTCGTCAATCCATTCCACAAACTTTGCCTTGTGCAAAGAGTCATTTACAAAGCATCTTGGCTCGTTTGCAATCTCCCATGCCATCAAGGCAGGCGAGTCAATGTATTTCTTTCCGGTATATCGGTTGGTTCGTGTGACCATGTTTCGTACATGGTTGGCAGCCAACTGCTTAGCCTTATCGTTAAGGATGAAGTTGCCAACGTACTGCATATACTCCCACCATCCGTCGATGCTTGGTACAGTAGTCATGTCAAAATGCTTCGTTCCTTCGTTGCTTTGAACGTCTCCGCTGAAGCCAACCCAATCAAGATAGGCACCGTATCCGCCACTCCATTCCCATGCATTGTTGAAGTAGAGCACTGCTTTCATGTCTCTCTTCTCGAGTTCCTTCATCAGGAAGTCAAGTCCGGCAAGGATAGTGTCGTTGTAAACGCCTGGTTCTGACTGCAGTTTAGGCGCAATATGCGAAGGTATTCCATCGCGACCATCGCCTCCAATAAGTACGCGCACGTTGTCTATACCTATCTTTTGCATGTCGTTCAGCTCCTGTATCAGGCGCTTACGATTGCCACCTTGGCCTTCGCTACCGAGTATTGCGCCATACCAAAGGTTGGTTCCAACATAGCGATACTCTTTGTTGCCGATGTAGAAACGTCCGTCTTTAACCTTTACAAAGTCTTGTGCCGAAGCTGTAAACCCTGCGTTAAGCAGAATGGCGAGTATAAATAGTATCTTCTTCATAGAGTGATTTGTTTTCGATTATTCGGTTGTTCGGTTGTTCGATTATTCAAATTGTCAATTATTCAGTAGTAAAAGGAACGACTGGAAGGCCACGCATGTTGTGTAACTTGCCCACTACGAAGTTCTTATAGCAGTAACGAATATTCTTCACCTCGCCGGCTTCAGGGCAAACAAGTTTTAGGAAACAACCTTGACGCTTGACGTTTTGCCACGCCGAATCAGCCCAAACTGTTGCTGGATACCACTTGCCGTCGGCCCCTTGTGCTTCGAAATTTTCGATGTCTGAGAGGCGGTCAAAGCCGTCGTCGGCATTCTTGAAGTAGAGATGATACACCGTACCTTTCTCGTTTACATTCTTTGCAACTGCCGAACCTGCAATAATCTGCACATCTGCCTGCGATGCTTCGTGTGCCTCCATATACTCAAACTCAGGAGCTTCGGCAGCTATTCCCTCGATGCCATAGTCGCGAGTGAGTGCCATGTACGCAAGACGCTGACCTATTTCCTTTTTCTTTGTGCCGTGAATCTGCTTTGGCTCGTAGTCGTAAATCAGGTCACTGGTGCAAACGCAGCCGCTGTTGGCAAGTTCACGTGCTATCTTGTGCTGCACATCGCGGAACTTAGCGCCGTTGTCACCATTAACGTCGTCATACCAATATGGTGGGAGTTCGACGGTGTAGATTGGCAGTTTGTCGCTTGGCTGGTCCCACATCTTGCGCCAAAGGTTTACCATTGTGCTGAAACGCTCAGCATACTGATGCTCCCTGCCAATGTTGCTCTCGCCCTGATTCCATAGGAATCCCTTGATGGTATAGCCCGCAAGCGGATGGAGCAAACCGTTGTACATCACCATCTTACGCATGTAGTCTGTGTCGTTGAAAGGCACAAGACCGTCCGGATATTTCTCAAGTATCTCCTTAGGTAGCCAACCTTCGACGCACGAACCTCCCCACGAGCAGTTGATTATGCCCACTGGGACATCGAGCATATCTACTAACGTCGTGGCGAAGAAATATCCGCAGGCTGAGAAGTTAGGCGCATTCTTCGGAGTACATGTTTCCCATTTGCCGTTAACCTTCTGCTGTGGCTCTGTTGTTCCGTTGTGTTCTATCGTTGCCACACGTATCGCATGCTTGTACTTTCCTGCCTGCGCTATCGCTTCGTTGGCACCTTCCACAGGACAGTTCCAGAAACCACGGAGTGGCATTTCCATGTTCGACTGTCCTGAACAGAACCATACTTCACCGATGAGGACATTCTTTATGATGATCGTTTGACCGTCTCCCTTAACTGTAACACTCTGAGCGTCATAGCTTGCCTTAGGAGTTGACACGCTGAGTGTCCACTTTCCGTTCTTGTCTGCAGTAGCGTAAACTTTCTGATTGTTCCAGCTTACGGTTGCATTGACAACGGTTCCAGGCTTAGCCCATCCCCATATCCTTGCCTTTGTTTGTTGCTGCAATATCATGTTATCACTAAAGATATCAGGCAATTCAAGCGCAGATGCAGATAGTATGCTAAGTGCTGTAAGTATCAGAAATACAAATCGTTTCATTGTTATATTAAATGTTAGTTAGAGGTTTTTGTTTATTTCTGATGCAAAGTTAGTTATTTTTTCATTATTTTACTTGTATTATTTTACCTTTTCCTTTACATAATTATATAAAATGCTTGTTAATCATTTAGTTGTAAATAAAACACTTATAATGCGAAATAATAGCTTTTACCTGCCGTTTTCTATTGATTCATCGTCCAAATCGTATTGATTCATGTTGTAATTACTCAGTAATCACAATGTAAAGACTCAGTAATTACAGTGTAAAGACTCAGTAATTACACTCTAATTACTCAGTCTTTACAACATAAAAGGCTACGTTTCGTATGATGAAAGGCTATGTTTTACATGATGAAAGGTTATGTTTTAAACGCAAAACGACAAGGAATCGTTGCTACTTTTCTTAGCAGTTTGGGTTCCTTGTCGTTATATTTAGTAGATGAATTTTACTGTATTGTCAGCCAATGATTTCTTTTACGAAATACTCATGAATCCTGATGTCGTCGTTCAATTCAGGATGGAACGAGCAAACGAGTTGCTTTTCTTGACGAGCTGCTATGATGTTGCCGTCAAGAGTAGAGAGGATGCTGACGCCATTTGCTGCCTCTGAGATGTAAGGAGCACGTATGAACGTCATCGGAACAGTGCCGATTCCTTCGAAATTATGCTCTGCATAGAAGCTTCCAAGCTGTCTGCCGTAGGCATTGCGCTTAACCGTAATGTCCATTGTAGCAAGGCGTTGGCGGTCTTCTCCTTCTACGTTCTTGGCGAGAAGAATCATTCCAGCGCATGTTCCGAATACTGGCATACCTGATGTTATGGCTTCCCTGATTGGTAGTAGTAGGTCTTCGTCGTTCATGATGCGTAGCATTGCGGTGCTTTCGCCGCCAGGAATGATGATGGCTTTCTTGCTATTGTCTTCTGTGTCAGATAAATAAGCGTTCCAATCGTTGAGGTTTCTGATCAGCGTTGTCTCTACGCCTAAACGAGAGAGCATCTGCTGGTGCTCAGCAAATGCTCCCTGAAGTGCTAATATTGCAATGTTCATAATGTTACTTTCCTCTTTCGGCCATGAGCAGTTGTATCTCACTCTCGTTGATGCCTACCATTGCTTCGCCGAGGTCTTCGCTTAGTTCTGCCAATATCTTAGGGTTGTTGTAGTTCGTTACAGCCTTCACTATGGCTTGTGCACGCTTCACTGGATCGCCACTCTTGAAGATTCCGCTGCCTACGAATACACCCTCTGCGCCAAGCTGCATCATCAGAGCTGCATCGGCAGGAGTAGCTACGCCACCAGCAGCAAAGTTTACTACAGGGAGTTTGCCGTTGTCGTGTACGAACTTGACGAGTTCGTAAGGTACGCGTAATTGCTTTGC
Source organism: Prevotella sp. (assembly GCA_045643065.1). Taxonomy (GTDB): domain Bacteria; phylum Bacteroidota; class Bacteroidia; order Bacteroidales; family Bacteroidaceae; genus Prevotella. The sequence continues at coordinate 45,135 of JAZUKC010000135.1, read as the reverse complement.
TGCCTCGTAGAGTTCGTCCTCCGATACGGTTGTCAGACGACGTATCTCGCTCTGCATCATACGCATGTGGCGAACTGCCTGAATGACATCGCCAGTGCCAGGTTCGCCCTTTGTGCGAATCATTGTTGCGCCTTCGTTGATGCGGCGTAATGCTTCGCCAAGGTCCTTTGCACCACATACGAATGGTACGTTGAACTTACGCTTGTCAATGTGATATACATCATCGGCTGGTGAGAGAACCTCGCTCTCGTCGATATAATCAATTTCGATTGCTTCAAGTATCTGAGCCTCAGCGAAATGACCAATGCGGCACTTTGCCATAACAGGGATGCTGACAGCCTCTTGAATACCACGAATCATCTTAGGATCGCTCATTCTGCTTACACCGCCTGCTGCACGGATGTCTGCAGGAATGCGTTCGAGTGCCATAACGGCACAAGCTCCTGCTGCTTCTGCTATGCGTGCCTGTTCTGGTGTTGTTACGTCCATAATCACTCCGCCCTTAAGCATCTGAGCTAAGTTGCGGTTCAGTTCTGCTCTGTTTTCCATTGTCTTTTACCTTTTTTGTTAAAATCTCTGGGTGCAAAGGTAAAAACAAAAAAAGGAACAACAAAGTTGTTGTTCCCGAACTGTAAAACTTAGTTCCTGAATTGTGTAGGTGAAGCGCCTGTGTTCTTGTGGAAAAACCTGCTGAACATTACTTGAGACGAGAACCCAAGGCGTTGCGCTATTTCTTGTATTGTCAGTCGTGATGTTGTTAGCAACTGCTGTGCTTCGTTTATTATGTAGCCATCTATAACCTGTTTCGGTGTCTTTCCTGCTACCTTTGCTGTTACTTGCGAAAGGTATCGGTTGGAGATGCAAAGACTTGATGCATAGAATGATACATCATGGTAATTGCAATAGTTGGCTGCAAGCAACGACATCATCTGGTTGTATAGGTCGGCTGGTCGTAATGTTCGTTCCGTTGGCTCTACTGCATATACCACTTGGCTATGGATGTAAGCATGGGCGTTGCTGATAGCCGTAGGCACATCGTCGCCAAATCCGAGTCGGGTGGCAATAGCTGTCGATAGTGCTCCACCAACGCCATGACGCTGCCAGCCTTCGATGTTGTAGGAACTGAAGAAACTGCAAGTGTCATTGCCGTAGAGTAGGGCAGTGATTCTTCCTTCTGTCTGCCGTCCTCCACGTAGCAATATCCATTTTGCTCCCATGTCTTTCAGCTGCTTTGCTGCTTCAATCATGTCGTCATTTGACTTTATTGCCATACCTGTAACTATCTCTGCCTCACTGCATTTCAGTATGACAAGCGTTGTCTCGGGCATGATGTAGCGACACATGGCTTCTATGGTTGCAGCATCCGCCAGCCGTTCACCCTTTGAAGATAATATGCCAGGGTCACAAATGATGTGGCGACATCCTACAATCTCATCGCGCATGAGGCGGATTGTCTCGGGATTATGTACAAGCCCTATCTTTATTGCCCTTGGATGTGAGTCGTTTATGATAGCTTTTATCTGTCCGATAACGAGGTCGGTAGGCAACTCATAGACGCTGTGTATGCCGCTGGATGACTGTACCGTGACAGATGTTACTGCCGAAATGGCTTCTCCACCAAGTGCAGTAATGGTGTTTATGTCTGCCTGAATGCCTGCTCCGCCGGTGTTGTCAGAACCTGTTATCGTAAGAATTCTTGTGCGCATTTATGTAATGTTTTGGTTTGGCTATACGCTAACGCTGTATTCATGCTTTATTTCTTCCATTACAAAAGTGCTCTCCAACGACATGATGTTGTCATGACGACCGAGAACATTTAGCAGAAGTTGCTGGTAATGACGCATGTCCGGCGATTGGATACGAAGCATATAATCGAACGAACCAGAGATGTTGTAGCACTCTGTTACTTCTGGTATGTCCTTGATCATTTCGGTAAATGCGATGGCACTATCGCTGTTTAGCCTTCGTAACTTTATGCTACAGAAAACGGCAAAGCCTTTGTTTAGTTTGTCTGCATCAAGGATTGTAGCATACTGGCGTATAAAACCTAATCGCTCAAGTCTTTTAACGCGTTCGTAGGTTGGTGTGGTCGAAAGATGAACCTTCGCTGCCAGCTCTTTGTTTGTCAAACGGGCGTTGTGCTGCAGCTCACGAAGTATGTCTGCGTCCTTTTCGTCCAGTTTGTATGACTCTGTTTCTGTGCTCATAATTATGGATTTGTTAGAATGTTCTTCTTTAATTCTTTGCAAATATAGTAATATTTTCTGAAATGACAAATACTTTTGGCGGAAATCTCTAAAGTTTGTACCTTTGCACTTGAAAATTAGGAATAAATAACAAAATAAATAAGGATATGATACACGAAAACATTCTTGAACTGATAGGTAAGACACCTCTCGTTCGTTTGAACACTTATGCTAAGAGACGTAATCTTGAGGCTGAGATTATCGCAAAGGTGGAGTTCTTTAATCCTGGTGGTAGCGTTAAGGATCGTGTTGCACTGAACCTTATCCTCGATGCTGAGGAGAAAGGTATAATCCAACCTGGTGCAACTATCATTGAACCTACAAGTGGCAATACTGGTGTTGGATTGAGTTTGGTTGGTGCTGTCAGGGGGTATAAGGTGATTCTTACTATGCCGGAGACGATGAGTTTTGAGCGAAGAAAACTTGCTGCTGCCTATGGAACTGAGATTGTTCTTACTCCTGGTGCTGAAGGTATGAAGGGAGCAATAGCAAAGGCAGAGGAACTGCGCGACTCAATACCTGGTGCTGTGATACTTCAGCAGTTTGAGAATCCCGCTAATCCAGAGGCTCACGTAAAGACAACAGGCGAAGAAATATGGGAACAGTCAGACGGTAAGGTTGATATCTTTGTTGCGGGAGCAGGAACAGGTGGCACGGTAAGTGGTACGGGCAAAGCTCTTAAGGCTCATAATCCTGACATTAAGATTGTTGCGATAGAACCACAGACGAGTGCTGTTCTGTCTGGTAATCCCGCAGGACCTCATTTGTTGCAAGGTATAGGTGCTGGTTTCGTACCCGGAAACTACGATTCCTCAGTAGTTGATGAGGTGTTCCCTGTTGGTAACGACGAAGCTTTTGATGCTGCTCGTGCCATTGCGAAGGAGGAAGGAATCTTTGTCGGAATCTCTTCTGGTGCAGCACTTTATGCCGCCACACAGTTGGCGCAGCGTCCAGAAAATAAAGGCAAGCGAATAGTAGTACTATTGCCTGATACAGGAGAGCGCTATCTTTCAACAAAACTTATTGCAGATTAAACCTGGTCTATTGATTCTTTACCCTCTTCTAAATACAAATCATCAAAAAAGGTCATGCTTTGTTAGGCATGACCTTTTTTGATGATGTTTGTTGTTGATGTTATTTGTCGTTATTGATAGCAAATAACAATGAGACCTTCATAAGGTTAAGAATTGATTAAGTTTCTATGTATGTTTGAAACCTATAAGCATAAAAAAAACCGCTTGATTCTGGGAATCAAGCGGTAAAGGTTTTGAACTTAGTTCGTGGCCTTAATTACTTAACTGAATCGTTAGCGTTAACTGAGTCATTAACGTTGATAGAATCGTTAGCTGAGTCATTTACCTCAACTGAATCCTGAGGAGCAGCCTGCTCTGTCTTGTTACCACATGATGCGAAAGAGATAGCTGCCATAGCAACGAACATAAATACTAATTTCTTCATTTTCTTAAAGCTTTTTTAATCTGTAAAACAATCAATTGTTATTAAAACACTGCAAAGGTACATACTTTTTCGATACCTGCAAAGTTTTTTTATGTTTTTTTTTATATGTTATTTGTAACTTTTTTGTAACTCGTTGAGAATCAATAAGAAATGTATTGTGAAATATTGTTAATAAATATACGATTTGATTTAAATTCAATATTTTGGCCTTTTTTGTTGCAAAATGCTACTTCTCTGATTGCCTCAATAATCATCATATGGGATGGTTGTTAACAATACCTTTTGTTTGGTCAACAATGATTTGTTGTTTGTTATTCTTCGATATTGTTGAGCGCAGTTCGTACTCTTTGCCATGCGTTTCCTACGGAACTTAAAGGAGAGTAGCGAAGATTAGTTGCTTTCTTTCTTTGTATTCTGCCAGTTTGGGATGTTTCCTCTATTTGGTCGCAGATCATCTGTTCAACTCCCTTGTATTTCTTATACATGAAAGGCAGTTCATCTTTCTCGAAATTGAATATGTAAAAAAGAACAGACGAGAGGAGTGATGCCATTCGACGGACATACAATCTCTTGATCCAAGCGTCTAACTTGACATAATCAACAAGATGTCCTTTCTCACGAAGATATTTGCCAATAAGAATAATCCCCTGAAGGTTAAAGCCATGGTCGTTGAAGCAATATATATTATATATAATAAGGTTTAAAAGCTTAAGCGATTCTATTGATGTGTCAATGGCGTGACGTTCCTCGTCAAATATTCTTTCTCTTCGTTTCTCCTGTAGAGCATTTACCAGATGATAGGTTTCATGCTCATCGTATTGGACAGGCGACATCATGGCCGAGTCATAGAACTTGACCATCTGTCGGTGCTTGTATTGAGACATTGGCACTAACTCTTCATTCGTTCCAAATGATTCGGAGCGAAGTTTAGAGAATAAGTTCTGAAAAACAATGCTTGAAGTTTCTGTCATACTTAGATTGCTTATTTATTGTATTTTCGTCAGTGTGTAGGAGAAGTGATCATATTGTATTCTGAACTTTGACCACCGGCAACATTTCTACTTCGTACCATTCACGATTGTTCTTGGCCTTCCTGTAATTATTGCCATTATTGCAATTATACCAAGTGCAAAAGGATAGTAAAGATGCGGAATTATGGATATTGGAGTGATAGAAGCAAGGCCACCTGCCATGAGCAATTGAGCACCGTATGGTATTATGCCCTGTGCAATGCAAGAGAATGTGTCCAATATTGATGCTGAGCGTCTTGGGTCGATAGAGAACTTTTTTGAGACTTGCTTAGCAATAGGACCAACTGTTATGATTGCAATTGTGTTGTTAGCAGTACAGAAGTCAATTATTACGGTAAGTAATGCAATTGCACCTTCTGCTCCTCGTCTGCTGCTAATGTGACGAGTCATTGTGTCAATTATGGTTTGTATGCCACCGTTTATGCGTACTATCTCTAGCATACCACCTGCCAGCATGGTGACGATTATAAGTTCTGACATGTTCAGAATACCGCTGTTGAGTGATTGCATGAATCCAAACACGTCGTATGAACCTGTGCATATACCAATCACTCCTGTCATGCTGATACCAAGAATAAGTACCAACACTACGTTGATGCCACATGCTGCTGCAATAAGAACCACAAGATAAGGCAATACCTTAATTAGATCTGCATGTACTTCCTTACCTGTGAAATGCATGTTTGTACCTAATATAATATATAGGATGACAATTAGCAGTGCTGCGGGCGCAACAATGAGAATGTTGGCATGAAACTTATCAGACATCTTGCAACCTTGTGTCTGTGTGGCGACGACTGTTGTATCTGAAATGAACGAGAGATTGTCGCCGAACAATGCACCACCTACTACCACGCCAGTTAGCAATGCAACGTCAGAGCCTGTAGAAGCTGCTAATCCAGAAGCTATAGGAACTAATGCAACGATGGTGCCGACACTTGTGCCAACGGATATGGATATGAAACAAGCAGCAATGAACAATCCTGTCATGATCATGTTGGCAGGAAGAAATGATAAGGCTAAATTTACGGTATTGTCAATGCTTCCCATTTCCTTGGCTGAAGAAGCAAAAGCTCCTGCAAGCATGAATATCCATATCATGAGTAGGATGTTCTCTGAACTTGCACCTTTGGAGAATGCCTTTATGCGATCAGAGAGCGAGCGGTTGCGAAGAGTGATAATGCTTACAATAGCGGAAACAAGAAAAGCCACCGTTATGGGCACTCTGTAGAAGTCGCCCACAACGATGGATATACCAAGATATACTGCTATAAATACTAATAACGGAAGTAATGACACAGTTGTTTGTAAAGTGATGAAGATTAGAGTGTAACTCCGTTCTTGAAAATCGAAATCTCACGGTAACCGTTAACTTCATTCTTTGCAGGTTCGCCAGATGCAACAGCAAGCACCTTGTCGATGAATTCATTGCGAACAGTCAACATGTCCTTGCCTTCAATGAGTTGGCCGGCGTTAAAGTCAATCCAGTTAGCCTTACGCTGAGCCAATGTTGGATTTGTTGCAACCTTCATGGTAGGAACAAATGTACCGAATGGCGTGCCACGACCTGTTGTGAAGAGAACGATGTGACAACCTGCAGAAGCAAGAGCTGTTGATGCTACGAGGTCATTGCCTGGAGCAGAGAGAAGGTTAAGACCATTGACCTGAAGACGGTCGCCATAACCAAGAACACCGCTGACAGGAGCACGTCCACACTTCTGAGTGCAACCAAGAGCCTTGTCCTCAAGAGTCGAGATACCACCCTTCTTGTTACCTGGAGAAGGATTCTCGCCTACTGGTTCGCCATGCGAAAGGAAGTACTCCTTGAAGTCGTTGACAAGCTTAACTGTTTGTTCGAAGAGTTCTGGTGTCTCACAACGGTTCATAAGAATTGTCTCAGCACCGAACATTTCTGGAACCTCGGTAAGGATAGAAGTACCACCCTGAGCAACGAGCCAATCAGAGAATTCACCAACGAGAGGGTTGGCAGTGATACCAGAGAAACCATCAGAACCACCACACTTAAGACCTACGCGAAGTTTGCTGACAGAAACGTCTTCACGCTTATCTTCCTTAGCCTTTGCGTAAAGATCGCGGAGAATCTCCATACCAGCCTCTACCTCGTCGCCATCCACATCCTGAGTGATGAGAAGTTTGATGCGATCCTGATCGTAGTCGCCCAGCATAGGCATGAAATCCTTTGGCTGATTGTTCTCACAACCAAGAGAAAGGATGAGGACAGCGCCTGCGTTTGGATGAAGAACGATGTCGCGCAGAACCTTACGAGTGTTCTCATGGTCGTCAGAAAGCTGTGAACAACCATAGTTGTGATGCCATGTATAGATGGCGTCAACACCCTCGCACTTTGTCTCCTCGCGGAGTTTCTCTGCCAGTTTCTCAGCGATGCCGTTGACACAACCTACGGTAGGAACAATCCACACCTCGTTACGAACGCCAACGTCACCATTCTTGCGTACATAACCCTGGAATGTGCGACCCTCGTTAGGGATGCTCAGTTTCTCATCAACAGGATTGTATGTATATTCCAGCTTGCCAGAGAGATTGGTCTTGAGGTTGTCCTCGTTCACCCACTCGCCAGCCTTCAGTGCCATGCGTGCATGTCCGATAGGGTAGCCGTATTTGATGATATCCTCGCCCTCAGCCTTGTCCTCAAGCAGTACCTTGTGGCCTGCAGGAGTGTCTTTCAGGAGAGTAATAGACTTGCCGTCAACCTCGATAGTAGTGCCAGCAGCGATAGGCTGGAGACAAACGACTACCGAGTCAGCAGGATTGATTTTCAGAAATGATTGCTGATTCATTATTTGGTTAGTTTTAAAGTTAATATTTTTTTAGATTTGAGTTCTTTGGTAGAAATGCACATTCTCCTTGGTCAGAAGTTCTATCGGCATGTAGTTGACCTGTTTGACAGGAGTCTTGAGTATTATGGCACGGAAGAGAGTATCAATGCTATTGTAGCCCTGCATGTAACCGTGCTGAGCAATGAGGAACGAGATGGCCCCCTGGCGGATACACTCAGCATTCTTCTCGACCATGTCGTATCCCATTATCTGGACATTGCGTCGGTTGGTATGCAGCAGAAATTCTCCTACGATATGCGCCTTTGAGTTGAATGTGATGCAATGATGAATCAGAGGATGCTCCGTGAAGAATTTCTCCAGTATGGCGTTGTAATTCTCGCGTTTCTCTTCGAACTGCAGTTCAACTACTGTAATCTTGACGTTAGGGTAGTGGTCGTGCATATAATGGCGGAAACCCACCTCGCGGTTGTCCTGCTGCTTCGAAGCAATCCTGCCGTTTATCGTGTGGCGCATCAGCATTATCTCCTTCTCGCCTTTGGCAATGAGCGACATCATGCGAGCGGCAAAATATCCTGATGCAAAAGAATCCTGACCATAGAAAGCCAATGGATTAAGGTCTGGCATATAAGAGTCGAGTAGCACGAATGGAATATTCCTATCGTGCAATACGTCGGTAAACTGTCGGGTAAGATCTAATGTAGCAGGAACGATGACCACGCCATCAGGATTGTTGCCGAGACATTCGTTGCAAGCCTTGTGGAAGGTCACCTCGTCAAACCTGTTGTAGGTTAATGTATGCAGTGAAATCTTGAAGTCGCGTTGTACCTCTACGCAACGGAATGCGCCTTCTTCCACCTCCTCCCAATATGCCTCCGACTCGTGCTTAGGCATAATGAGATAGAAATTGCAGTGTCTGTTTGCTGCGAGTGCAGAAGCGTATGCGTTAGGCTGGTAATTTATCTCATCGAGAATCTTTCTTACCTTAGCGGCTGCCGTCTCTGACACGTTAGGGCGATTGTGCAGTACGCGGTCAACAGTACCTACCGAAACACCGGCTCGTATGGCGATATCCTTTATTCTTATTTTGGGACTCATGTCTTCTTTTTGGAAGTTCTGTTATGAAATCAAGTGCAAAAATAGTAATAAAAGTTGGAAAAAACGAACGTGAGAGCACTAAAAATATTAAAAAACGTAATTTTTTCTCTATTTTCTTTCTTACTTAGCAAAAATTATGTAATTTTGTAGGTGAATTTTGTGATTGTAAATATTCGCTCATGGTGATTTTGATTCTAAATGATTTTATTTCGATGGAATTATTGTACCATAAATTGTCAAAAGCAGATAAGCAACTTGCTACAAGATCACATTATTTGTTTTGTAAAAACTATACATTTATAATTTAACCAACTTAAACCCAAAAATCAACTATGGCAAAAGTCGTAACACTGGGCGAGATTATGCTTCGCCTTTCTCCTAATGGTCAGGATCGTTTCATCCAGACAGACATCTTCCGTATCATCCCTGGTGGTGGTGAGGCAAACGTGGCTATCAGCTGTGCTAACTATGGTCACGATGCATATCTCGTAACCAAGCTCCCTTCACACGAGATTGGTCAGATTGCAGTAAATTCTCTCCGTCGTTATGGCGTTAATACAAACTTTATCGCTCGTGGTGGTGACCGTGTAGGTCTTTACTATTGTGAGACAGGTGCTTCAATGCGTCCTTCAAAGGTTATCTACGATCGTGCTAACTCAGCTATCGCAGAGGCAAACCCAGAGGATTTCGATTTCGATGCAATCATGGAAGGTGCTGACTGGTTCCACTGGTCAGGCATCACTCCAGCTATCTCTGATAAGGCTGCTGAGCTCACCAAGCTCGCTTGCGAAGCTGCTAAGCGTCACGGTGTAACCGTATCTGTTGACCTCAACTTCCGTAAGAAGCTCTGGACTTCAGAGAAGGCTATCTCTATCATGCGCCCACTCATGCAGTATGTTGACGTATGTATCGGTAACGAGGAGGATGCAGAGCTCTGTCTGGGCTTCAAGCCAGACGCTGACGTAGAGGGTGGCGAGACAAACGCTGCTGGCTACGAGGGCATCTTCAAGCAGATGAAGGAAGATTTCGGCTTCAAGTATGTCGTTTCTACTCTTCGTGAGTCATTCTCTGCTACATTCAACGGTTGGAAGGCTCTCATCTACAATGGTGAGGAATTCTATCAGTCAAAGCGTTATGAGATTAACCCAATCATCGACCGCGTAGGTGGTGGTGACTCATTCTCTGGTGGTCTTATCCATGGCCTTCTTACAAAGCCAACACAGGGTGAGGCTCTCGAGTTCGCTGTTGCTGCTTCTGCTCTCAAGCACACTATCAACGGTGACTATAACCTCGTATCTGTTGCTGAGGTAGAGGCACTCGCTGGTGGCAATGCTAACGGTCGCGTACAGCGTTAAAGCCCCCCATCCCCCCAGGGGGGAGCTTCTAATTGTTTTTGCTGATGTATAACGAATATAATTATAAGACAGCTAATCCGTTGTATTATGGATTGCTGAAGGAATATGCCCGAGAAAACAAGATGCATCAGACTGAGGCAGAAGATTTGCTTTGGAACCATCTTTTGGGAAATCCTTGGGGATTACACTTCAGACGGCAGCATATTATTGGATGTTATATTGCAGACTTTATATGCTTAAAGGCAAAAACAGTAATAGAGGTTGATGGTGGCTATCATTCACAAGATAAACAGCAACTTGAAGATTATCTCAGGACGAAGGATTTGGAGGAAATGGGATTCTCTGTAATTAGATTTACAAACGATAGTATTTTCTCCAATCTTTCTGATGTGCTTGACAGAATCTTCAGTCACGTTGCTAAAAATATTAACCATTAAGAAACTCTTCGCCCTCTAAGAGTATTAGAGATTCCCCCTTCGGGGGTTAGGGGGCTTGAATTATGGCAAGATTCGATAAGTTTCAGGTGATGGCCAAGATTAAGGCTGCACCTATGGTTCCTGTTTTCTATAACAAGGACGTTGAGATTTGTAAGAATGTAATCAAGGCATGCTATGAGGGTGGCGTTCGCGCTTTCGAGTTCACTAACCGTGGCGATTTCGCTCACGAGGTGTTCGGAGAACTCTCAAAGTGGGCTGCAACAGAGTGTCCAGAGCTCGCTCTTGGTATTGGCTCTGTTGTTGACGCTCCTACAGCAGCTCTTTATATGCAGCTCGGTGCAAACTTCGTTGTTGGCCCACTGTTCAACCCAGACATCGCTGTTGTCTGCAACCGTCGTTGCGTGACTTACTGTCCTGGTTGTCTTACACCATCTGAGATTGGTAAGGCCCAGGAGGTTGGTTGCGACTTCACAAAGGTATTCCCAGGCGACGTTGTTGGTCCTAACCTCATCAAGGGTCTTATGGCTCCAATGCCATGGTCAAAGATCATGGTTACTGGTGGTGTTGCTCCTGAGGCAGAGAACCTCAAGAAGTGGTTTGCTGCTGGCGTTTACTGCGTAGGTATGGGCTCTAAGCTCTTCCCTAAGGAGGTAGTTGCTGCTGGCGACTGGGCTGCTATCACAGCAAAGTGCAAGGAGTGCTTTGACGCTATTGCTACATTCTAATTATTGAATAGTTGGTCAGGAGAACGTTCTTGACAAAACATAAACAATATTTATATGAGCAGACAGAATATTTGTTGCTTTGGTTTTAGTCATTCGCTTAGAGTGCTGTTACCTTTGTTTGCGACATTATTCTGTCTGCTTTCTTTTATTTCATGTAACAATGCAGAAGATGAGAGAGCAGATTTGCTTAACGATAAAGCTTACTACCATCACTATCGTTCCCTCGATAGTGTAAAAGTCTATGCCGACAGCGTTTTACGCCTTAGAAACATAAGTTCTGTTACGCGTGCAGAAGCACTTAATAACCTTGTGTTTTATTACATAGGGCGAATGAAATACGAAACGGCAGATTCTCTTATTCATGAGATTTACGATGTAACAGACAATCAAACAGAACTTTGCTTGGCATCCATACAGATGATGCGCATGTGCCAGCGTAAATCAGACAACAAGAGATTCTATGAATACCGCCAGAAAGCACAACAACATTTTCATCGAATTTATGAAGACCTGGGATCACTTTCGCATTATTCTGAGAATGTGAGCTACAATTCCTCTCATCCTTATCGACGTCTCATTTATGCGGAAAGTGAATACCGTCTTGTTCTTTCTGTTTATGATTATTATGCCGGACAGACAGAATCTGCAGCTGCATACCTGCGTGAGATGGATAGCATTCAGGTTCTGAAACAAGATACAGTACAGTATGTTGCTTACCTTTATAATATTGGATCAGGCGGCATCCTGACTCGTGGATCAAAAGAAGACATACTTTACCAGGAACTTGAGCATTTGCTCAAATGTTTTGTAATATCAACTGACGAAGGCTATACATACTGGAAAGCAAATGCTATCCAGTCACTAAGTGAGCATCTCCTTGATTGTGATATTAATGATCTGCCTGATATTTCGTTGACACATCGTTATCTTAACACAGCCAATACGCCCGATTCGCTCATAGCAGGCGTTTTGGCAGAACAATCTCTTAATCTGTTTCATGAATATGGTGACCTCTATCAAGAGGCCGCTTCGTGGCGTACTTTGGCATATTGCTATAGTAAGATTAAAGATTATCCAGGAGCTATTTATTCGTTGGAACATGCTCTGAATATTGACCCTGCAATTAACGAGGTGCCTTCGCTTAAGGCTTCTTTTCATGAGCAATTCTCTATTGCGTTCTCTGCTCTTGACGAGAAACAGCAAAGTGACTATCATCGAAACAAATACCTTGACCTCTATGATGATAATAGACAGGACAAGGAACTGGAGGCACGTATTGAGCAACTCGACAGTCGTGTGTCATGGCTTCGCATTCTTCTTTTCTTTATTATCTTTGTAGTTCTGCTGCTCATTGTAGTTCTTGCGTTTCTCATCCTCAAGCGCCGGGCAATGCGTCGTAAGGGGGAACACACCAATCATGTTGCTACGATTGTTGAGCAGCGTAAGCAGAAGCTCGATGCTCTTGACGATCAACTTGAAGAGACAAGAGAACTTTGTGCTATGAAAGAACTTGAATTATCTCGCCAGCAAGAAATGTACGCCGAGCAACGTGCCAAAGTGCATATTATAAATACACTTACGCCTCTCATCGACCGTATGCTCCATGAAACGAAATGCTTGAAAGAGAAGTGCGAATCGCCAGAGATTCGTGAAAGCCGTTGTGATTATATTTCTGAATTGCTTTCTCGAATCAATCAGCAGAATAATTTCCTTACCGAATGGATACAGATGAAGCGTGGTGAACTTTCACTCCGGATTGAATCGTTTGCCCTGGCTGATATCTTTGACATCCTGAGTACCAACACAACCACTCTCAAGCGTCAGGGACTTACTTTGAATATCGTGAAGACAGATCTCTCAGTGAAGGCCGATCGTACGCTTACTCTCTTTATGCTCAATACTTTGTGTGATAATGCCTCTAAGTTCACTCCTAAGGGTGGAACTATTACCATCTATGCCGAAGAATCAGATGATGATATGGTGGAGATAAGTGTTAAAGACACTGGTGTAGGCATGACAGAGGAACAGAAGAGTCGTCTTTTCGAAATCAAACCAATAACCGATGAGCAACTGTCTAAAGAAACAAGTTCCGTCAAACCACAGAGCCATGGGTTTGGTCTTTTGAACAGTAAAGGCATTATAGAGAAATACAAGAAGACAAACAGCCTCTTTAAGAATTGTGTGTTTGACGTGGAAAGTTCTCCAAATGAAGGCTCACGCTTCTTCTTCCGCCTGCCTCGTGGCATCCAGATGCTTATGCTGTTCTTCATGTTCCTTATTCCATCATCAGTATTTTCTGCACCGAGTGATAATGTTATTTCTGTGCCTTCAGCATCTGCTTTGGCCGACAGCGTCTATTCATGTAATATCTCTGCTCGCTATTCCGATGCAATAGACTTTGCAAAGCACTATCTCTCTCGCATCAATGACGAGCATCGAAGAGTATTTGCCAATACTGATACCCTAATGCTCAACGATACAATCCTTGCTGTGCCGGCAGAAATGCGATGGTTGAAGGATTCCGTGAACATCGATTACCGTACGCTGATCTCTGTACGCAACGAAGTAGCAGTTGCAGCACTTGCCCTTCATGACTGGCCGCTATACCATTATAATAATAATGTGTACATACAACTGTATAAAGAGATGTCTATCGACCACTCGCTCTCCGATTACTACAAGCAGATGGCTGCTACGGAGGTGAACAGCAATGTTGCTGTGGTCATACTTGTTCTCTTGATACTGTCCTTGGTTCCTATCTATTATTTCACTTACTACCGCTACGTTATCATTGATGTCCGAAAGGCAAATCAACGTACTGCGGACGAAGTTGCTGAACGAGAATTGCAGGCAGAACAGATGAGGGAACAATTATCTCGTCTCACCTATGAGTATGAGCGTCTTTATGTGTTGAACAATGTGATGAGCAATTCTCTTTCTGCTCTGAAACATGAGACGATGTATTACCCATCGCGCTTGCAGCAGTTGTTGCTCGATGTTGATAATAATACAGAAGACCTTGACGAAGTCGCCCGTTATTATCGTTCGGTTTACTCTCTACTTTCCAACCATGCACAGCATAACGCCCGTTATCGCCTTCCTGCTAAGGTGCTTGCTGACATTATGTTGCGCTTGATGGCTCAACTCTCTGGCCAGCGCCGTTCTGATTTAACGCCAGAATCTCAGGAACGCTATTTTGTTTATGGTTTTCTGCTAAAGGATCGCCTTGCCCATAACGAGGCGGAAATAAAACTAAGCGTCCTTACCCTTGTCGTTCGTGATATTGGTGAACTTTATGACATGCGCCGTTGTGGTGTTAACACAGATGGAAACTCAATAACCGTTATTGTTCCGAAAGACTTAAAACTCTTTTGCTCAAACAAAACTGTTTAACTGTGATCTGTGATAACTGTTACTCGTTAACCATCACAATTTGCTTGAACGGTATGTAATCGTCGTCTGAAAGGCAACAGATAAGATTATGAGCAATATTCCTATCCAGAAGGATGCGTTTAGTTCGTTCGCCTCATTGAAGAGCACCATTGCGGCAAGAATCGTATAGACGGGTTCCAGATTGTAACTAAGGTTTACCGTAAAGTTAGAAATGCTCTTTAGTGCCTTAAAAAGAAGCAAGAAAGGCATTATCGTAAAGACAGATGCGAAAAGTAGCAGAAAACACCAATCGCTGTTAGTTGGGACGATGGCTGTCTCTGGAAACATCTGAGCATAAAGTGGTGTTGCGAATATGAGCACCATGCCTCCTCCGATGAGTTCGTACATCAGCATTGTGCTACTCTTATGGCCTGTTGATGCCTGGACACGTTTGCTGCCCAAGGAGAAAAATGTATAGAACAGAGATGAAAAAATGCCTATAATGATGCCTGTTCGGTGTCGAGCATCAAATCCAAAAATCATAGCTATGCCTGCTATCGTCAGCATGCTCAGCATTATCTCGCGCCATGATGGCTTGTGACGAGCAATGAGCGGTTCGAGGATGGCAGTAAAGAATCCTACCAGGGCGAAGCATACCGCTCCGATTGAGACGTTGGCGTACTTTATGCTGCCATAGTAGAACACCCAGTGGATGGCAAGCAAAATGCCACATGCCATAATCTTCATGACATTCTTTGCAGGTGGCAGATGCAGTTTTCCGCTGACACCCATCACTATAGCCAGAATGATGGCAGCAACAATGACGCGAATGCACACCAGCGGAACTTCTCCGATAGAAATTAATCTTCCGAAAAGTCCTGTGCCGCCTGCCAGAAGTATGGATAGGTGAAGTGTTATGTATGCGTTATTCTTCATTCTTTTACTTTAGTGAATTGCTCAAGTTTGGTGGTTTAGTTGTTTGGTTTTACAGAGATTTTGCTACATGCCGATAAACCATTAATGCTAACAACTATACAACAAATAGCGCAACCACATAAGCTACTACTGAACAGATTATGGCTACGGGGAATAACCCTAATCCACACCATGCAGCTATGATGCCTACCAGCAAGGCTATGATGCCCGCCAAAGGTGTTTCCGTTGCTTCCACGATGGCAGGGAATGTCATTACCGCCAACGTAACATAAGGCACGTAGTAGAGAAAACTGCGTACGAAGCGGTTGTTTATCCTACCACGTATCAGAGTCACGGGTAAGATTCGTATTAAGTTTACCACAACTATCATTGTGGCTAAGTAAATCCATTTAGTCATGAGTAGGTTATCGTCAATAGAGCTAACATTCTTGCTTCACAGGTCTTATGAGAGCAGCGATGGAGGCAATAAGAATGGTAAGAACAATGGTTTTTGTACCAGAATTCAACTCACAGATTATTGGCATTACACTACATAAACCGCTAAGCAGAAAACTGCACGCAACTGCTACTAACACCCCCTTATCCTGTTTTGACGGAGGAATGATGATGGCGATGAACATTCCGTAAAGCGCAACACTCAAAGCTGAAACGATGTTGGCAGGCAAAACATCTCCTGCAACGATGCCAGAAGCACATCCAGCACTCCACATGACGGTAGAGACAATCATGGCTCCAAACGTGTAAGAAGGTGCAAGATACCCCGGATATGCTATTGAGATTCCGAACACTTCGTCAGTCATGCAAAGTGCCACCATGATTCTTTTCGTGAGCGACGTCCCTGGTCGGAACTTCTGTGTTAATGCCGCTGTCATCAGCAGGTATCGCATGTTCGCCACAAGGCTTATACCGACAATCTCCGCAAGGGCGGCATTAGCCGCGATGAGCGAGTAAACTCCATATTCGCCAGCAGAGGCACGTGTCAAGAAACTGCTGACAGCACCCATCCACCATGTGAGTCCTGCCTGACTTGCAACAATGCCGATGGAAAATGCTACTGCGAAATAACCTAACCCTATAGGCACTCCGTCTCGCATTCCGTATAATAATGGTTTATTCATCCTTGATGATTTGTCAATCTCTATGATTTGGGCATCTGAGTACATCCACTATATGGCTGCCTGCGCCTATCAGGTCTTGTCGCTCAGATATAATCTTCTGATAGTCAATAAATCGTGCGAACGTCTCGTCGCTCATTCGGTTTAGTCGTGTGCGCATGTAGTCGGCTGCACCGTCGGGTGAGAATATCGTGATACGTTCCATTCCTGCCTTCTCGTTCAGCCGGTTGACATCTTCGAGTCGGACGTAGTCGTAGAGTTCTCCTTCTTCTACCTGCACGTGAAATTTCTCGTCCACCATTCCGCGTGACAAGAGATCGGTTATTCTGTCTTCGTCAAAGCAATATGAGAGAATGCTGTATTCGTTCATGAGATAAGCTACGAAAATCACTCCTCCCGGCTTTGTCACTCGCTTCGCCTCGTTCAACGCTTTCATTTTCTCTTCGTCTCCAATGAGATGGTAGAGAGGTCCTAAAAGCAGCGTGACATCAGCAGAAGCAGTTGGTATAAAACTCATGTTTCTTGCGTCACCTTGCACAACATCAGCGGTAGGTTCACGCTTGATGAACACTTCGATGTTGCGCTTCACAAGCTCGACAGCCTTCACCTTATACCCCTCCGCCATCAGGGCAGAGGTATATCTGCCAGTACCAGCACCTACGTCAAGTATGAGGTCATTCGGATGCAGGAAACGGCGCAGGTGATGCATAGTGGTTTCAAACTCCACGATGCCATGCCTACGCAGCAATCTCTTGTCTTCGGGATGTTTGTTGTAATGTTTCTCTATGTTGGATAATGCCATTGTTGTTTTTGATGATTCTAATTTTGGTTTGCGGAACATAGCGTAATTGCCAAACTTATAGATGCGAACAACAATCCGACGAAGCAGACGCCTTGCCAACCGGCAATGTTCCATCCTTGACCTGCGCAGAAAGTGCCAAGACTGCCACCTATGAAGTACGTCGTCATGAATATCGTGTTTGCACGGTTAGACGCATCTGGAACTGCCTGGATGCAAGCACCTTGGTTGCTCAGTTGCTGACATTGTAAACCTATGTCAACGAGTATTATTGCAAGTATAAGTCCTATGTAAGAGTTTCCAAAGAATAATGCGACGATCCATGCTACAATCTGCCCTAACGCTCCAGCCATGCTGAATAGCCTTACCCCGTATTTCGGAATGTATTTTCCTATTCCGCTTGCCACCATGGCTCCTGCTACTCCGCAAATGCCAAGGTAGCCAACTGCATCGCTACCCGCAAGGAACGGTTCTTCTGCAAGATGGAAAGCGAGGCATGCCCAGAAACTTAACATGCTGCCAAAGCCGAAGGCGGCACGTATGGAGTTGAGGCGTATCTGCGAATTGTCAAGAAATATTCGCCCGACGCTCTTCATAAGCCCTGCGTATGTTCCGGAGAAGTTCTGCTGCATCTGTGGCATCATCCATAATGTAAGCGCAAGACAGACAATCATTACGCCACCTGCTATGAAATACATCATTCTCCATCCGAACCAATCGCCTATCATGCCACTTATGACACGTGCTGCAAGGATGCCTATAAGCAAACCGGAAAGCACATAACCCATGTTCCTTGATTTATTTTCTGGTTTGGAGAATTGTCCAGCTATGGGGATGAACAGTTGGGGAACGATGGAACATGCACCCATTACGAGCGAAGCTCCCCAAATGATGTAGATGCTTTGTGCTGTGGCAATCATGGTGGTCATCATGCAGGCGATAATCATGCATGTCACGATGATCTTTTTGCGCGAGATGAAGTCTCCGGTAGGAATGATGAGCAGGAGTCCTAAGGCGTATCCTACCTGCGTGATTACTGCTATCATGTTTGCCAGTGAGGTGGTTGTCGAGAGGTCGCAGCGTATCATCTCCAGCAATGGCTGATTGTAGTAGAGGTTGGCAACCGTTAACCCTGCCATGGCCGCCATGAGCATGATAATATTGCGAGGTATGCCTTTATGTGGTTCTAATTTCATATAGTCAATAGACTGTGTGTGGGGTTGAAGGGTCATCGCCAAAGGTTGTCCTTGTGCGCTGCTTGAGACGGAGCAGAGTTTACTATGCCGCCAAGATTGCAGTTTATAAGCGATACCGGTTCTGTGTTGACGCTTGAAAACCCTATCTTACAGTTGTTTACGGTTATGTCCTTAAAGGAAATGTTCCTTAATGGTTTTGCCTCCGTTCCTTGCAGCACTATAGCTGCGTTATGAGCCTTGTCTGCCGTCACGTTCTCTACGTGGATGTCATGGATGTCTGTGAAATGGTTGTCGTCGGCACCCTCTCCGGCATACATGCTGGTCACGTAAATCAAGTCCTCAACCTCGCCGAAGTGGCAGTTGGTCATGTATATGTTGTTGACGGTTCCTCCACGATTAGGGTTTGTCTTTATGTAAAGTCCTCGCTTGACGTAGCCGCCGAAGTTACAATCTTCTACGAAGACGTTGCTGACTCCGGCAGACATTTCTGAACCGATAACGACAGCATGCAAGCCTTTGAAACTGCAGTTGCGGATGACGATGTTCTCGGTAGGTGTTCCGCTCCATCCGTCGTTGTCGCGCCCTGCCTTGATGGCAAAATTGTCGTCTCCATTGTCGAATGTTATGTTCTCCATCAGCATGTTACGGCTCATTTCAGGATCAATGCCGTCGTTGTTTATCAACTTCGCATCGTAGCGTATGCCTCGGCATATAACATTCTCGCACTTAAGTAGATGCACGCACCAGAATGGGCTGTTGGTGATGAATATGTCCTCAATGGTCACATCATGGCAATCGAATAATTGCAGCAGGTGAGGGCGAAGAATGTGTCCTTTTCCGAATATTCTCTCCTCGTGCCTTACGCCCCTATGGTTGTAGTCGCGTGAAAGCATCTGGTCGCTCTTCTGATCCTTTCGCCATGTGGGGAATGTTTCAGGACAGTTGCCGTTGATAGTGCCTTTTCCTATTATAGCAACGTTCGTAAGTTGGTAGCCATAGATCATAGGGCTGTAATTGTAGCAAAACGAACCTTCCCAGCTTGTCTTTACTACCGGCAGATAGTCCTCGGGGTTAGGAGAAAAGAGTAGGGTAGCGCCGTCCTGTATCTCAAGTGTCACGTTGCTGACGAGGTGTATCGGACCTTTGATGTAGTATTTTCCTCGAGGAACCACGATGTGCAAGCCTCCGCGTGTGTTCTGTGCTTTCCTCATGGCTTTGCGAAAGGCAGGGAGACAGTCGGCCTTGCCGTCTGGTCTTGCACCGAGTGAGGTTATGTTCAGCGTCTTCTGGGTGTTATGGTCGGCAGCTCCGGTTATTATGCTCAGAATGCTGTCTCTCAGTGCCTGCTTGTCTGGCGTATAGGCAGAGGCATGGAGCACTGCGATTGTGAGTGTGAGAGCGATTGTGAGTAGTTTCTTTGACATGATGATTTTTTATGACGGGGGGGGATTTGATACTTAGTTGCAACGCGAGATTATGACCATTAGTGTTTGCATATTACAGGCGTCGTCTTATCTGAAAACAGGGCCCCTGAGCCGTCAACGAATTACACGAATTACACGAAATTTTGAGATTCATTATTCATTCCTCTGGGAGGGGCTGAGTGCTTCATTTGTAGGGAGTGAAATATTCAATGTTAGGGTATGAAATTTTCAAACCTTACGAATGAGCCGCTCATTCCTTATGCATGGTGTGATAGACGTCTATTGCAAGGACGTTCCCTAAAACGTGATTGCGAGTGCAAAGGTACGAAGAATTTGTGGAACGTGCAAGAAAAATCTCAAAAAAATATACTTTATATATACATAGTATATATAAGTGCTTGAAATCTCCATCTTTTTTCATCGAATTGCGCAAAGTGCGAAAGTCACAATGTCACAATGTCACACTTTTATTTTAGGGGTATATGGAGTAAAAACACTATATATATATTAGATTATACGCGCGAACATTATTATATAAGGAAAATTCATAGATTCGTCTAAAATAAATGTGTGACATTGTGACATTGTGACATTTTTGACGCATAAGACAGAGATTAACAATGTTGGAAATGTTAAATCTCGCCTCTCAAAGAGGGGTATCCGCAGTATGGACACCCCTACCTACAATCAACACGGCACAGTGGTGATGCAGAAGATGATTTACATCGACGAAGCCCCTGTATAAGTAGACATGTTTCTAAAGAAACGACTTCAGAAGAGGGACCTCATTATTAATGATACCCCTACCCAGAATCATCACGGCGCTGTTGTTAATCGGCTCTTTTAATACATAATAGGGTCTGACCCTTCTTTGGTAACTACTCAGCACCCTCTTATTATTAACACAGAGACACGGAGAGCACAGAGGACACGGAGTTTTTTAGAGTTCTATGCAGCATGTTCTCACTCCGAATGGACCTCAAAAAAAACTCTGTGCCCTCCGTGTCCTCCGTGCCTCTGTGTTAAAAAAACTCAGTTGATAATTTCTTAATCTCTTAATCTCTTAATTTCTTAATCTCTTAATCTCTTAATTTCTTAATCTCTTAATTTCTTAATCTCTCAAAGCGCTACGTGCTACAGTGCTACAGTAAAAAATCACACCTTGTTTCTGCTCATAAATTGTTTATATATAAATATATAAAACTTTTCTTTCAATTTATCACCCACTCATTTTCAACTGTAGCACTGTAGCGTGCAGCGCTGATGTTAGTGTTTTAGATTTATAAACAACAGTAGAACCTGTTTTCGTGAAAAAAACAAGTAAAATAGTGAAAAAACAACATTAAAAATTTTGCCAATCAAAATATTTTTAGTAACTTTGCATTCTGTGAGGATATGATACTTTTTTGACATAAAAAAATAACTAACTAAACGAAATATGAAAAATTTATTACTATCGGCATTTGTATTGTTTGCAATGTCTGTTACTGCAAAGGCAGCAGTTGGCAACGATGTCGTAAAACTGAATCAAGTGGGCTATTACCCTCAGCAGGAAAAGATGGTAGTAGTGGAAGGAAATGTGAGTAGCATAACTGTTACGGATGCCGACGGACGTCTCGTGACAAAGGCGAAAAGCATAGCTAATACTGTGTCGAATATCAGCAAGAAAAAGCGTTCGACGTTTGACCTCAGCAACATTAAGACACCAGGAGTTTATACCATCACGGCAGGTAAGGCAAAGGTGAAAATGATTGTCTCAGAGAATGCTTTGGACGAGTTAGGCAAGGCCGCCATAAAGTCCTTCTACTACCAGCGTACAGCGATGCCTATCGAAGCACGTTATGCAGGCAAATGGGCTCGTCCTGCTGGACACATGGATACAAATGTTGAGGTGCATCCTGCAGCCGCAAGCGCATGGCGACCTGCTGGCACGATGATCAGTTCGTCAAAGGGATGGTATGATGCAGGCGACTATAACAAATATGTTGTGAATTCTGCATTCTCGATGGGCTTGATGCTTGCTATGTACGAGATGGTTCCTGACTATTTTGATAAGCAGAAGGTTGACATGCCTGAGAATGGCAATAGCACAGCAGATCTACTCGATGAAAATATGTGGAACCTCGACTGGCTGTACACCATGCAAGACTACGATGGCGGTGTGTATCATAAACTTACGACTCCTTCGTTCGAGTCTTTCATTATGCCAGGAGAATGTAAACAGCAGCGCTACGTTACCCAGAAATCAACATGTGCAACGCTCGATTTTGCTGCGATAATGGCTAAGTGCTCCCGCGTTTACAGCAAGAATAAGGACTATTCTGATACCTCGATAAAAGCAATCAACGCTGCGCGTACAGCATACGAATGGGCGAAGAAGAATCCATCGGTCTTCTATCGTCAGGAACAGCTCAATGGACAGTATTCTCCAAAGGTGTCAACAGGTACCTATGGCGACGAGAGTGCCAACGATGAGTTCTTCTGGGCTGCAACAGAACTCTATCTGGCTACAGGTGAGAAAAAGTATCTTGACGACGCCGTAAAGTACGCACCTGATACTTTCTCTACACCAAGTTGGGGTGGTGTGGCAGCACTTGGCACATACGCTCTTGCCGCTGCAACAAATCTGCCACAGGAAGCAAAGTCGCTGCAAGAGAAACAGAAGAATGCCCTCCTCGCCTATGCTAAAAATGTGATGGATTTCAATGTGAAGAAAACATCATTCTATTGTGCGTACGGCAATCAGGCAAAGGACTTCTTCTGGGGATGCAACTCTGAGGGATGTGGCGTTCAGGGTGTCAGTTTGCTCTTCGCCTATAAGCTTAGCGGCGATAAGAACTGTCTTGTTAACGCCCTGCGTAATGCCGACTACATGCTTGGACGCAACGCAACAGGATATTGCTACGTTACAGGCTTCGGCGAGAAGTCGCCTATGAATCCGCACCATCGTCTCTCTGCTGCCGACGGCATAGAGGAACCAGTGCCAGGTTTGCTCGTAGGTGGTCCTAATCCAGGTCAGCAGGACAAGGAATACTGTTCTTATCCAAGCAACTTTGCCGACGAAAGCTATAGTGACTCCCAGCCTTCGTATGCAAGCAACGAGATAGCAATCAACTGGAGTGCAACACTTGTCGCTCTGATTAATGGATTAAATGCAATGGTAAAATAATGAGAATACAAGCGTTATTTGCAGCTCTGATCGTTGCATCAGCTGTTTATGCCCAGCGCCAGACAGAGCGACTGAACGAAGGATGGAAATTCCATTTTGGTAGTGCGTCAAACGTTGAAGCCGACTTCAAGCGTGGCACAGAGTATTTCAACTATCTGACAAAGGCACATTCGATACATAATGAAGGACCTTACATTCTCAAGTTTGACGATTCCTCATGGAAAGAGGTACGCATACCACACGATTGGGTAGTAAACCTTCCTTATGCTCCAGAAGCAAGTCATTCACATGGTTATAAGACGGTAGGATGGAAATATCCAGAAACGAGCGTCGGATGGTACAGAAAGGTGTTCTCCGTACCAGCGTCAGACGAAGGTCGCCACATAGAACTGCAGTTTGATGGCATCTTCCGTAATGCAGAAGTCTGGGTTAACGGTTTCTACCTCGGTGGTGAACCAAGTGGCTATATAACACATGTTTACGACATCAGCGACTATCTTGACTATGGTGCAGATAACGTAATCTGCGTGCGTGCAGATGCCTCATTGGAAGAAGGATGGTTCTATGAAGGAGCAGGCATATATCGTGACGTATGGCTCAAGAAAGCAGACAAACTGCACATCAAGACAAATGGAACGTTCGTTTATAGCACTTTCCGTGATCATGACCTTGCCAATGCAATTCTGAAGGTATCGGCAGAAGTGGAGAACACTTCGCTAAATAGTGTTGATTTCTGCGTAAACCAGACATTACTCGATGCTGATGGCAACGAGGTGGGTTCCTTCAAGAACATGGAGGGTAAAGCAAAAGCCAAGGAAACAAAGACATACAAAGGCATGATGAAGGTTAATAACCCTCATCTCTGGGACATCAACGATCCATACCTTTATAAATTACGCACCGATGTGGTTGTGGGTGGAAACATAGTGGACACATATTACACGACGTTAGGCATCCGTGAGATAGAGTTCTCACCAGAATACGGTTTCCGCCTTAACGGCAAACAGGTAGAACTGAAAGGCATCAACTGTCATCAGGATCATGCTGGCGTGGGTTCTGCTATACCTGATGCTCTTCAGGAGTGGCGCATAAAGCAGCTGAAGGAACTCGGTTGTAACGCATACCGTGCATCACACAATCCAATGACTCCAGCACTTCTTGATATATGTGATCGCGAAGGAATACTCGTAATTGACGAGAACCGCCTTATGGGCATAAACGACTACCATCTGCATCAGCTCACGGAGATGATACGCCGCGACCGCAACCATCCTTCCATCATAATGTGGAGTGGAGGTAACGAGGAATGGGGACTTGAGAATGACATCAAGGGCGTGCGCTTGTCTGCATCCATGCGTGAGTACTCCCATCGTCTTGATCCTTCTCGTATGATGACCATTGCCAATGCCGGTGGCAACCAGATGATAAATAGTGCCGAGATTCAGGCATACAATTATATTGTACAGAATGATGTAGAGAACCGTCATCGTCAGCATCCAGAGTGGACAGTTGTAGGAACTGAGGAAACTACTGCTTGTGGCACGCGTGGTGTTTACTATCCAGATCCGCAGAAGCGCTGGATGCCAAGTATCAACCGCACCGACTCTACATACGAGAACATCATTGAACGTGGATGGAAGTTCTATCATGAGAAACCATGGGCGGCAGGATTGTTCTATTGGACAGGCTTTGACTATCGTGGAGAACCAAATCCGTTAGGCTATCCTGCTGTAGGTTCGGAGTTTGGAATCCTTGACTATTGTGGTTTCCCTAAAGATGAGGCTTATTATCTAAAGTCATGGTGGACAGACGAGACGGTTCTGCATATTTTCCCTCATTGGAATCTGCAAGGTCATGAAGGTGAGAAAGTGTCGTTGTGGGCTTATAGCAATTGCGACGAAGTGGAGCTGTTCGTCAATGGCAAGTCGGTTGGAAAGAAGCAGATGCCAAAGGATGGTCATCTGACGTGGGACGCTGTGTATGCTCCTGGTTCGCTTCGTGCCATAGGTTACAAGAATGGCAAGAAGGTGAAGGAAACCATCATACAGACAACCGGTGAGGCACAGAACATCATAATGGAGACGGACAGAAGCATTATCGATGCTGACGGACGTGATGTGGCTGTTGTAAATATCAGTTTGGCAGATAAGAAGCGCAGAATAGTGCCTACTGCCTGCAACATGTTGACATTCAAAGTTGTAGGTGATGCAAGAATACTCGGTGCGGGAAATGGCGACCCTGCTTTCAAGGGCGAGGATCACCCTGCAGAGCTGAACTGTAAGGAGTTCTCCATCCCTGCATTCAATGGCTATGCTCAGGTGCTGATTCAGTCATCAGACGTTCCTGGTAAAGTGGTCGTAGAGTGTTCTGCTGATGGTTGCAAAACCTCAAACATCATAATTAATGTACGTTAATCTTTAGGTTATTTGGTGGTTTAGTTGTTTGGTTGTTTGATGATTATCGTTAAGCATTTTACCAAATCACTAAACCACCAAACCACCAAACCACAAAATTATTACTATGGCAGACATTATTAGTGAAATAACTCAGCTGACAGAGAAAGACAGCTACATACTGCGAGAGAGATACAAGAAAATGCATACCTATCCTATGCATAGACATCAGGAGTTCGAACTGAACTTCGTTGAGAACTGCAGAGGTAATCGCAGAATCGTTGGCGACAGCATAGAACTGACGGGCGATTACGACCTTGTCCTCATGGGCAAGAATCTGGAACATACATGGGAACAAGGCGAGTGTACGTCGGACGGCATACATGAGATTACTATTCACTTTTCACGTGATTTCTTCTCAGAATCATTCCTTGCCAAGACACCAATGCTTCCGCTTGCTAACTTGCTGAAAAATGCTGAGATGGGTGTGTGTTTCTCGTTGAAGACCATCATGCATGTCTATAACGATATTGAGGAACTCTCAAAGATGAAACCAGGTTTCTATAGTGTGATGAAATTCATTGACCTTATTTATAAGTTGTCTATGAGTTCCGACTACAGGGTTTTGTCTTCGGGTGCTTTCTCGCATGCGAAGGTGGCTGTAGATTCTCGCCGTGTGCAGAAAGTGAAGGATTATATTGACAAGAACTTCAGGGAGGAGATAAGGCTTCAGACGCTTGCTGACATAGCAAACATGACGCCAACGGCATTTAGCCGATTCTTCAAACTGAGAACCAGCCGCAACATTTCTGATTACATAATCGATGTTCGTCTTGGTCATGCGACTCGTCTGCTTGCCGACAGCACTATGGCTGTTGTGGAAATCTGCTACCATTGCGGATTCAATAATATCAGCAATTTCAATCGTGTTTTCCGCAAGCGCAAGGGATGCACCCCTACTGAGTTTAGATCTAACTATCAGAAGCGTAGGGTGATAGTGTGATGCTATGCAACTTTAGTAATTTCGTTCTGCCTGTAAGGCAGTACTGTGAGGATCCGCTTTGCGCCTGAGCTCTGCGAAGAACCGTGTGTAACGCCTGCGGACTTAGGGCAAATAAGTAATATGTGGCCTACAGCCAGAACAGAGCGAAAGTTATATTAGTTTATTTTTTCGTATGAAGTAAGAAAAACGGGTTTGCCTTAAGGAATATGCCGAAGGAGAAACTAGTTGTTGACTTCTCTGGTAAACTCATTCCATTGGTGTCCGTTATCTTGTTTGGAATGTATTGGAACATCTCAGCGCGAATGCCAACAGCGTAGTTCTTGCTCAAAGGACGTGTCCAGTCAACCTGTGCGTTGATGAGTTGTGGATTCTTGAATGTAGCTCCTGGTGTTTCCTTGTATAATGAAAGACATCCGTAGTAAGGGTAAGAAAGAATAGATATGAAGTCGCGGTTCATCTGATAGCCAACCTTCGCGTTCAATCCATAAGGGAAAGACACTCGTCCTTCTGCATACAAAGCCCAACCTTTATCTATTGGCCACATTTGCCCTACTTGCTGATAATAGCCTAAGAGGTCAGCGCCAAGGCTCCATGAGCGCATCCAGGAGAGTTGGGTAGGCTGAGTGTAGCGAAGACCTATGACACCATTCGTCACCGTGTTTACGTGACTTTCCATCCCTGTGTTAATTTCTCCTCCTCGGTGATGAGCAAGGATGCCAAGCGTAGATGTAAGTTCGTTCGTGAGTTTGTATTGTGCCGATGTGCCGAAAACAAAAGATTCTCTATGGTTGTCTCCTTTGAAGATAAACGATTGCCAGTTTGCCCACACGTCGAAATGCAGACGACGGCTGTCGAAAAGCATCTGAAGTCCTGTTTCCGGGTCGGAGATAAGGTTCAGTTCTGATGAAAACAAAGCATCGGAAAGCCTATGATTACTTCCACCATAGATGTTGCCCAAGACAAAATGGAGATTTCCTAACTTGATGTTTGCCCTGAAGAATGGAAGCAAGTGAGTGCCGGAAGTGTATTGGTCACCTTTCCATTCCGCTATGTCCTGATAGATGGTGTTAGGATATTTTGTTGTGCCAGAGAATATTAGCGCATGAAGACCTGCCTCCAGTTGCAGTTCTGGTATAGCCGTATAGCTAACTTTTGGTTGTACCCACAATCCTGGCAGAGTATAGCCTTCGACTACATTCCCTTCCCATTCGTTGTCCTTAAAGAATGAGACGTTATCAATCTGTAGAGACAATTGCCCTACTGATTCTTCGTTGATAGCGTAATCGCGCACGAAGATAGTAGAATCTAATGTTTGTGATAATGCTTTGTAACAGAATATGTTACAAAGCAATAACATCAGTATGTATTTCGTATTCTTCAATGTAGGTTTAATGGTTGTTTAGTTGTTTAGTTGTTTGGTTATTAACGCTTAGCATTTAACCAAACCACTAAAACACATTAATATAGAGGTAAAAACTCATAGGCGTTGCCTACGGTGTTAAGATAGTTCATGAAGTCATCTTTACTTATTACAACAGTACCTCGGCAATCGTTGGGATGGAACGACAGGGATTCTGCGTTACGGATGTTCTCATCGATGAAGAAGATGACGTGGTTGTCATGGTCGTTGATAAGTCCGAAAGGAGAAACGCTGCCAGGTTCAAGTCCTAAGTAGCGCTCCATACGTTCAGCAGAAGCAAAAGAGAGTTTACCTGGTGAGTTCTTTCCTTGTGCCATTAGAGCCGCCTTGAGTCGTTGTTCAAGGTCGTGGATGTCCAGGTTGTGGTCACAATGGAAAGAAACGAGATAGTGCTGGTTGCCTTTATGATTGCGAAGGAAGATGTTCTTGCAATGCACCGAACCATCGTCATGCCACCATCGCTTGGCTTCTTCTATCGTCTTGCCTTCAGGATGGTTGTAGCAGCTGAACGGTATGTTGTGATCTGTTAAGTATTTCAGTACTGTTTCTTCTCTTGTCATTATTGTTTTCTTGGGTTTTGGGGTTTTAGGTTTGAGGTTTTGGGTTTTGGGTTTTGGGTTATTCGGTTAACCGAGAAACCGCATAAAATTTATAATCGGTCGAATATTACCAGTAGGATTGCTGTCCAGTGAGCTATTGCTCCAAGTAACACAAACACATGCCATACGGCATGATAATGCTTCTTTGTGTCCTTAGCAAAGAAATAAGTGCCAACGGTGTACATAATGCCTTCTGTCAGAATCAGCATCATAGATGCAACCGATAGGTTTTCGAACACAGGTTTTGCAACGAAGACAACACTCCAACCCATCAGCAGGTAAAGTGCGAGCGAGAGACGTGGATACTTGTCTATGGCAAGAATCTTGTACACCGTGCCGCCAGCGACTATTGCCCACATGATGCCGAAGATTGTCCATCCGAGCCATCCGCCAACGACAGCGATGCAGATGGGGGTGTAGGAACATGCTATCATGACGTAGATGCTGATATGGTCGCATTTGCGCAGAATGTTTCTTGCCTTGCCCTCAGGCAACCAATGGTAGATGGTTGAGGAGAGGAACATAAGGAACATGCCGACGATGAAGAACAGGACGCCCATCGTCCATTGCCATCCGAGCGATGCTGCTGGCCATACTGTCCAGATGCATGATAGTGCAAAGATAACACCGACGAGGTGTGTCCAATGGTTTGAGGATTCTTCTTGAAAGAATTTTGGAATGTCTGTCATTGGATAAAGGTTTTTAAGTTGTTCGGTTGTTCGGTTAATCGTTTTTACGGATAATCGGTTTAACTGCCACCCCTGTTACTGTCCTTTGCGCCAAAAGCGATGCAAATTTAGTAAGAAAAATTGGGTTTGCCAAATCTTTTTGAAAAATTATTTGTAATTTTGCATTCTCAAAACAATAGATGAAGAATAAATGATTGAAATCTCGTTCGTAAATTTAATTGATTACATAGGTACTTTCGCGTTTGCGATAAGTGGTATAAGACTCGCAAGCCAAAAGAATTTTGACCTCTTCGGAGCATTCATTGTCGGCATGGCTACGGCTTGCGGAGGTGGCACTTTGCGTGACATAATGCTTGGACAAAGTCCTTTCTGGATGACTCAGTGGATTTACCTTGCCATAACGGCATTGGCTATAATTGTTTATATCCCATTCCACAAGTTCATCCAGCGAATCTCAAAGACCATGTTCACGTTTGACACTATCGGCCTTGCCTTGTTTACGGTGGTCGGTTTTCAGAAAACTCTTGATGCTGGTTTCCCTTTCTGGACAGCCAACATAATGGGCATGATGACGGGAGCAGCAGGTGGAGTCATACGTGATATCTTCATTAACGAGGTTCCCCTCATCTTCCGTCGTGACATCTATGCTCTTGCATGTGCAGTAGGTGGGCTTATCTTCACATGGTCGCTTCTACTGGGTTTTCCTACTATCAGCGCACAGTTAGGATGTGCCTTAGCCGTAATAGTGATTCGTGTTTGTGCTGTCAGATACCATTGGCAACTCCCAATACTTAAGGAATAATGTCCTATACATTATTTATAAGCGTGTAATAACTAAGTTTTAATCGTGCCATTTGTATTTGTTCAGCGATCGATTCCTATGTTATTAGCGTTGTTTGAGTGCAAACGAACGTTCGTTTGAGTGCAAGCAAATGTTCATTTGAGTGCAAGCGAACGTTCGTTTGAGCGCTATCGAATAGTCGTGTGAGTGCTATGAGACGAAAAAATCAACCCACCACACGCTTCCGCTAAGAAACACTTTCTTAATCTCTTAATTTCTTAATCTCTTAATATCTTAATCTCCCAATATTGCCGACTTAACCTTATCTGAAATCTGCTCATAGCTTTCATTCTGCTCTGGCATTACTGGTTTCAGATACTCCACAACGATCTTATGAGTGTTAGGGAATTTCTTGCCACGAGGCATGGCTTCGTATCCACCCGTAATGCGTACAGGAAGAATAGGCACCTGAAGTTCCTTACTAAGTATGGCAAACGTTTTCTTGAAGACACCAATATTGCCGTCTTCTGTACGACGTCCTTCTGGGAAGATGACGAGGTTCTTGCCTTTCTTCAACACTTCTCCGAGTTTCAAGATTGAATTCTTCAGATTGCGGCGTTCCATACGAACAATGTTGAGGCGATTGGCAAAATACACAACCACAGCACCACGTACATGCTCTTCGGTGGCATAATAATAAGTGTCACGGAGTGCCTTGTTGTCAAGACCTGCCACACATATCTGTCCGTCAAGGAAAGTCTGATGGTTTGGCGCAATGATGAAGTTGCCATCCGCAGGAATGTTCTCTTTTCCTTTTATTTCCAGATGGTTATGAACCTTTAGGAATAATCTGAATATGCTTTCAGACGTAGTGACAAGTGAGCCGGTAGGCAATTCCAGGTTAGACGAATCTCCTGCGAGGATAGAATGCCAGTTGGTTTCTTCCATTTCTGAACGTGTCTTACGCACAGCTATGTGGTCGGCTATTGCCTGAACGTTCTCAAACTTGATGAATTCATCTGCTTTGATGACGATGCCAAAAGTCTGTTCAACGAAGCCCTGAAGACTCACGCAGTCAAGAGAGTCAAAAGCCAGGTCGGTTTCAAGATTGTCCGTTGGCTTGATGGTCATCTTCTTCTCGTTCTCAATGAACTGCTTGAGGATGGCATACTCTTTGGTCATCGCCTGCTCCTGTACATTCTCCTCTTTTGCAGGAGCTGCAATTGTCTGCCCGTTAATAATGTCCTTGAGCTTGAAGCGCTGGAGCTTTTCGAGTTTCGTTCGAGGCAAAGCACCATGATAGACGATGATGCTCTTTATCTTCTTGTAGTTGACTACACCTCGGTTATAAGGTTCTATTACCTGGCGTTTCAGTATCTCTTCCATTTCTGCATCCGTAAGGTTCTTTGCCCATTCGTCCTGAGGCACGATGATGGCACATAGCAAGTCACCGTCCTGTGTCACAGCTACTTCCTTGACCTTGTCGTCGTACTTCTCTATTTTATATTCAATCTCGTTAGGTTGAACATTCTTGCCATTAGAAAGCACGATAATCTCCTTAGAACGACCTGTTATGTGAATGCGTCCAAGATCGTCGATGAATCCAAGGTCGCCCGTATGCACAAAGCCATCTTTGTCAATCACCTGCGCCGTCTCCTCCGGACGATTGTAATAACCCAACATCACGTTTGGACCTTTTACGCAGATTTCGCCATCTACAATCTTAACTTCCTCTGACGGCATTGGCAAACCAACGCATCCTGGAATAACGTCGCCAGGGCGTGTGAACGAGATGATAGGAGCCGTCTCGCTCATGCCGTAACCTTCGAGCATAGTGATGCCTAACGTACGCAAACCTTCGCCAATCTCTGTATCAAGAGCAGCACCACCACTAACGCAATAAGCTAAATGTCCGCCAAGTTTCTTGTGTACAGCGCCGAACACTTTGCGAGACAATGCAGGGTTGTTCACCTTTGCACATATATTGAATAACATACGCGTAATGGCACGCTCATCAATCTTCTTCTTTATACCGTTGTAGAGTGTCTGCCAAAGACGTGGAACACCCACGAAAATGGCAATCTTACCCTTAGCCAAAGTCTCCATAATGTCAGGTCCTGACATGCTTGGACAGATGGCAACGCCGCCACCTCCAAGGATAGGCAGGACTACCGTGCCGACAAGAGGGAGAATATGGTGCAACGGTAAGAGTATCAAAGTTCTGCGATCAGGACGGAAGATTGGTACGTGATACGTTACGCTATACATGTTAGCATAAAGGTTTGCATAAGACAGCACAACACCCTTTGGTGAACCTGTTGTGCCAGAGGTGTAGATGATGAGAGCAGGAGTGTGGTTCTCTGGTACGAAGATGTTGTCCTTCTCTATCTCTGTCTTTTCGCCACGAGGGAAACATTCTGCCTCCTCGTAGTCATTTATTATCAGAACCTTGATGTCCTGACCAACAATGCTTATTGCTTCGTTAACAATAGGCAATTTCTCCCTTGATGTCCAAATGTAAGAAGGTTTGCAATCGCGCATAATATAAACGAGATCGTCAACCATCGATGAAGCATCGACAGGAACGGCAATGCCTCTATTCTGCCATACAGAAAAGAATGCGAAAATCCATCCTACACGATTCTCACTGAAGATGATGGTTTTCCCTATAGCATCGGCTGTGCGTGTCTCTGCTGTGTCTTTCGGTGTCTGCTGTGCGTAGAGATTGATGTAGTCAAGCAACTGCTTGTAGCTAACCTGCCTTTCACCCGCCATTATGGCGATGTTGTCAAATTCCTTAATCATTATTGTAACTTTGTTGTTAATATCTTAATTTCTCAAAATTTTTCTGCAAAGTTACATCTAAATGGCCGAATATGTATAAAATCTCCTATGTAATACGCAAAATCTATTGATATTTGCGCACTTTGTTATATTGTCGTATTAAAAAGTGCTACTTAAGCTTGTCTCTGTATTCCTGTGGAGTGAAACCAATCTTCTGCTTGAATAGACGTATGAAGTATGAAACGTCATTGAATCCTACTTCGTTGGCTATCATGTTTACGTTCTGCTTTGTAGTCATCAGCAGACGCTGTGCATACTGTATTCTTGTGCGCAAGATGAACTGGACAAGGGAGCAACCGAGCGTCTCGCGAAACAGACGTCCGAGATGCGATTTAGTAATGCATGCTAACTCTGCCAGTGAGTCGGTTGTTATCTCTTTTCTTATGTTATCCTTCACGTAAGCCATTACTTTTAGCACACGCTCGTCCATTTCGTCCAACCGTTTGTGGGCGTGCTTCATGAAGAACGAACCAACAATCCAGACAAACCCTTGCAGTTGCATCTTCTCGAACCTATCCATATTGGCGTAGCGAACTACATACTCCTGATAAGACGGGTGTGAGTAGAAATCGTCAGCAGTTTCGTATGGCAGGTTCAACTCTGGATAGTAGTTGCAGTAGTTTTCAAACAAAAGGTCGATAGCATTGTTTGCCTCCACCTCGTATGGAAAACTATAGATATCAAACAAATCCGTCTGCATTCCGTATCGCTCATATACAAATAGGTAGTAGAACTCCAATCCTGCCTCACAAGTTATACTATGGGGCATAAAACTCGGAACGATGTACATGAATCCTGGTTTCATCATAAGTTTAGCGTCAGGCACATCAAGTTCAGCGCTTCCCGCCTTAATATAGTAAAGCCTGACAAAGGGTGAAGATAATCCCTTGCCACTCCATCTTTTTGTCGATTTTGCATAACCAGCATTCAGCACGCAAATATTTATAAGTTCCAGTTCTGTCTTCATCGTTGTTAAGTCGTTTGCTTGTTTTTTTGTTTGGCGTATGCTATTTTGTCCGTTTTCTTAAAAAACAGAAAGTAGTTACATGATATTTCAGGAAATTTTTGTACTTTTGCCAATAGTTTGAAACTCCTAATTTATAATAATATGAAAAAGATTTTGTTGATTGCTGCTTTAGCAGTAGGTTCACTCACTGCAAGTGCACAGAGTATGAAAATGGTTGTGTCAAATGATGGCGATGTAATAGGTCGATACATTCGCACAAGTGGTAGCAACTATGTTTATGAAGTACAGGATACAGGTATCGTACCTTCAAAAGGTCATAAGATTGTTACCTTCTCTGCTGTTAATGGACAGGGTATTATCTATCGTCATCCAGATCGTACAGGCAACATAAATGTTCGTAAAGGACCTTCTACTAATCAGCCGGTAGTAGCGAAAATTCCAGATACGGGTGATATTCCTGACACATACATGTGTCTTGGTAAGGTAAACGGATGGTACAAGATACGCATCGACGGCAAGATTGGTTATGTACGTGAGGATATGGCTATTTGGGACGGAATGGATTCATTCTAAAAACAGATCGCCTTCATGCTAAGCCTATGCGCCTTACGGTAAAAGATAAAACGCTACGGATCATTTTGTAATTCGTAGCGTTTCAACTTTTATTATCGGAGTCACTTGCCTTCTACGCCTAATAATGCCTCCTTGATTATTTTCGCCATTTGCTCTACACCTTTCTCGTTAGGGTGAATGCCATCGTCCATTACCTGAGAACCATCATTTTGGAACAATGTGTGAAGATCAACGACTTCGCATTTATTGCGCTTTGCCAACTTGGTGATAATAGGAATAATGTCGGAAGTGATGGTTTCCTCTGAGATTGTCCACGAAGACTTGTATGCAGGAATTGGTGTACAAAGGATGATTCTTGGCTTGCTTGGAAGTGCTTTTAGAGAATCAATCATTTCTTGCATGTCCTTTGCAAAATCGGTCTTTATCAATGCTTTATGATGTTCTTTTGAATCATTGGTGCCCAGTTTGATTACGACAACGTCTGGTTGCCAGTCAAGACAATCTTGCCATGCACGCTCTTTCATGTAAGGATGGTCAGCACGATTCATCATGGTGCGTGAGCTAAGGCCAAGATTCTTTACCTCGTAACCTTCGCCGAGCATGTTCTGAAGGAGAGCAGGATACCCGTATTTTGTACGCATGTCAATGCCGTGACCATCAGTAATGGAATTGCCAACACATGCAATCTTCTTTGCATTCGCAGAAGGCAGATGGAGCGAGTTGAGCCAGTAGGTGAGATCGTGTGTCATCTGTTCGTGATGCTCATAGTTGGTACGGAATCCGAATCCATGGTCGCCTGATGGATAGACAAAAAGCGAACAGTCGTTACCGGCATTTCGCATGGCAGTATAATAGGCAATGGCATTTGTTACAGGGGCAACGAGGCGATCGTCGCTGGCTGTTATTACTACTGCCGGTGGTACAAGATGGCTACGAACCGCCTTGTCGCTACTCCAGTGCTTTATGGAATCAGCGTTTTCATGATCTTTGCCAAGGAAGTTCTCACATGACCAACGGTGAGTCAATTTCTTATCCATTGAGATTACAGGATAGAAAAGGATCGAGAAGTTTGGACGCACGTCGAGAGGTGCATGGGTGGACACAGCTGAAGCAAGATGACCGCCAGCAGAGAAGCCCATTATACCAATGGCACGCGGATTTATACTCCAAACGTCAGCACTGTCACGCAGTGTCTTCATCGCATTGTAGGCATCTGAGAGTGGAATGCGCTTGTCGCCTTCTGGCATACGGTATTTCAGTACGGCGTACGCAATGCCTTGTGATGTGAAATACTCAGCCCATTCGTGGCCTTCATGGCCAGAAGCAAGCATGGAGTAACCTCCTCCTGGACAGCATAACACAGCTTTTCCGTCGGCACATGGGGTAGTGGGAAGATAGATTGTAATGTCTGACTTGCCATCGGTGGAGTTCTGTAATGTGAACTTTTTCGAAATGCCTTGTGCGTAGTTTGTAGCAAAAGCGGCAAGAGCAAGAAATAGAATGATAGTTCTTTTCATAGTTCTATGTTGATTATGAATTTCGAATTACTGTTTTGAATGTTGCAAAGGTAGTGATATTTATTGAAACTACCAAATTTTCCCCCAAAAAGTGAACAGTTAAAGGATAACGTTGACAGTAAGCATTAAACGTTAATCTGAATTTTACGTCAAATAATTATTCCATAATGGTGGAGTCTTACGAAAATAAAACAAAGAAAAATTATGAAGTCGTTATTATTAAATGTTGCACTCCTTGCTGGTGCAACCACAGCATTTGCTCAGGACATCAAACTTCCTGAGCCAGACATGAAGCAACAGTCGATGAGTGTAGTTGAAGCTTTGCAGACACGTCACTCGGTACGTAACTTTAACACAGCAAAAGAGCTTACAAATCAAGAACTCAGCAATCTTTGCTGGGCAGCATGCGGTGTGAGTCGTGATGCTGAGCATCGCACTGCTCCAACTGCTATGAACAGAAAAGAAATTCGTCTTTATGCTTTTACAAAGAATGCTGTTTATGAGTATGATGCTACGGCAAATATGCTCGTAAAGAAGGCGGACGGCGACCATCGTAAGCTTATGGCAAGCAATGGTGGCGGTGGGTTCAGCCAGGACTTTGTGATGGATGCACCTGTAACATTGCTTATGGTTATTGACTTTGAGTTGTTCGGTAGTGACAATCAGCAGGCATTGATGATGGGATGTGTGGATGCAGGAAACGTGTCAGAGAACATCAATATTTATTGTCAGTCGGTAGGACTTGTTACTGTGCCTCGTGCTACACATGACAAGGATGGCATCCGTAAACTTCTCAACCTGTCAGACAAGCAGTTGCCTATCATGAATAATCCTGTTGGTTATTAAATAATTAAGGATTAGGATTCTGCATTATGAAAACTATAGAGCTTAATAATGGTGCAGCGATACCGCAGATAGGTGTAGGCACCTGGACACTGAAAGGCGATGAAGCTGCTACTAATGTCAGATTGGCAATAGAAGCTGGCTTCAGACACATAGATACTGCTCAAGGATATGATAATGAAGAGGAAGTAGGACGTGGTATTATAGAAAGCGGCATAGGACGTGAGGAACTTTTCATTACGACGAAAGTTGCTACGAACATTATGCGTGAAGGCAAAGATGCTGTTCGCTATTCCATTGAAGAAAGTCTCAAGAAACTCCAGACGAATTACCTTGACCTTTTGCTTATCCATTGGCCTGTAAAAGATTGTGTGAGAGATACATGGCAAGTTATGGAGGAATTTGTGCTTGAAGGTAAGGTGCGATCACTTGGAGTAAGCAATTTCAATAAGCATCATCTTGATGATTTGCTTGAACATGCAAAAGTTCGCCCAGTCATCAACCAGATAGAGGTGCATCCGTTGATGACTCAGGAAGAGAATATTGCCATCAATCGCGAGCTCGGAATTCAGGTACAGGCATGGGGACCTTTTGGACAGGGAGACATTGACATTGTTGGTCTTCCGTTGCTGCGTCAGCTTGCTGAGAAGTATGACAAGACATCATCGCAGATTGTTCTCCGGTGGATTATGCAGCGTGGGCTTATCACCATTCCTCGTTGCAAACCGAATCATTTCAAGGAGAATCTTGAATTGGCAACATTTGAACTTTCTAATGATGACATGGAGGCAATATCTGCTCTAAACAAAAACCTTCGTAGCAATGTGAACAATGATCCGGAAACATTTCCGTGGTAATTTTCCATTCGACCTCATTCTTCATTTATTGAAACAAGTTCCCTTGGTAGGAGAACGGTTTTGCGTCGTTCGTACCATACCTTCGACGAACCTTCAATATGGCGTAGGACGTGTCCTGAGATTATGTAGTAACTGAGTTCGTACTTGTTCATGCACATCGCAAATGTTGCCTTTATGCGGGCACACTTCTCGTTGACAGAGTTGTCAAGTGGATTGACAAGTCTGTCGATGCTACTTTGTATAACTTTCTCATCGTTTCTGCTTCCTATCTTGCGGTAGATGCTGAGTAGTTCTTCCCTGTAGTCAATGAGTTTCTTGAACTCAATGCCTTCAGGGTGGTTTAGGAACAGAATGTATAGAGCCTTATGAATGGGAGGCAGAAGAACTTCTTTCTTGTAGGCAGTAAGGAGGAATCTGTAGTCGTTCGTTATGACGAGTGGACTTAGATTTGACTTTGCTGCTTCTATGTTAAGTTGTTGCAAGGTTGGTATGCCGATGATGTCCAGAAGCTCGTGGTACCTCTCTGCTGTCTTTAGTTCGCTGACGATGGATTTAAGACGCTGAATGTCTGATTCGGAAATCATTATTATCTTGGAATTAGGAGTTAGGAATTAGGGACTATGGATTAGGAATTAAGGGATTCCTCGCTCCTAATTCCTAACTTTTTTACTCTTCTGGTTTTGTCATTTCTCTAAGTCCCTGAAGTATGCGTTGTTTCACTCTGTTGAGGAATGTTTTAGAAGGATCTTCGTATTTTGTTTCCTCTTGAACCTCAACCGTTTCCACGCTATCTTCCTCATCCTCAGGAATATCGTTGTTGTCTGTCAATTGTTCCTCCTCAGTATCGATGTCACTACCTACGGAAGTGAAACCATCAACCGCATCGCTGTCTTTTTCTGCCATTTCAGGCGATTCTGGGACAACGATAGTAAAGGGAGGGTCAGCGACAGGTTGTTCCTCCTTTTGCTTCTTTCTTCCGTAAAGTTTGTCTATTATCTCGTAGAAATCCTCCTTTGACTCCGCTTTCTTAGCTTCTCCAGATATGGTATTGTCGAATCCTGTGGCAAGGATAGTTATCTTAGCATCTTCGTCAAGACTTTCGTCTGTCGCCATACCCCAAATAACGTCAATGTCAGGGTCAAGTTCGTCCATGAAGTCATCTATCTCCTGCAGTTCATCCACATAGAGCAGATTCTTGCTACTAGTGTAGATGTTGAAGAGAATACGTGTTGCCTTGTTGATGTCCGAACCATAGAGTAGGGGAGAGTTTAGGGCATCAAGCACAGCATTGCGCACTCGGTGTTCTCCCGATGCCCTGCCTATAGCCATGATAGCGCCACCTCCGTTCTTCATCGTTGTTTTCACGTCAGAGAAGTCCGTCTGTATCTTTCCTGTGAGGGTAATCAGTTCTGATATGCTTCGTACGGCATTGCTCATTACCTGATCGGCAAGCTTCAACGCCTCATCGACCGGGATATGCGAGTCACTATAAACTTTGCTTATCTGCTCGTTGTTGATGATAAGCAGCGCATCAACGTTTGTACGCATGTTGTCCAAACCTTTCAGCGCCTTGATGATCTTGGGACGTCGCTCAAAGTAGAATGGTATGGTAACGATGCCGATTGTCAGTTTACCCATGTCGCGTGCTACCTTTGCCACAAGAGGACCAGCACCTGTTCCTGTACCACCACCCATGGCAGCCGTTACGAATACCATCTGGGTGTTATCGTCAAACAAGCGC
Organism: Prevotella sp.; assembly: GCA_045643065.1. Taxonomy (GTDB): domain Bacteria; phylum Bacteroidota; class Bacteroidia; order Bacteroidales; family Bacteroidaceae; genus Prevotella. The sequence continues at coordinate 5,731 of JAZUKC010000135.1, read as the reverse complement.
TTAATGTCATCGATGTTCTCCTCTGCCTCTTGGCGCCCCTTGTCTGGGTCAGCTCCAGCACCAAGTCCTGATTTTCCGAGAAGAATCTTTGTAGGCACAGGACTTGCTGAAAGGCTCTTGCTATCGGTGTTGCACACGGCAAACCTTACCGAATCCATGCCTTCGCGGTACATGTTGGCAACGGCATTGCATCCACCACCACCTACGCCAACTACCTTTATGATGTCTTTGGTTGTATCTCGTACAGGGCCAAAATCTATAAGATCGTTCTTTTGAATATCTTTCATTTGCTTGTTGTATTATTTCTGCGTCATTTCTATTGAGATTGCAAAATTACAAAGAATATTTGATAATTACAATTTTTCGACTACAATAATAGAAAAACAAGCCTTGCAAAATCATATTCTTATCCTATTGCGTAATAACATCCTATGCTCCACTAAACACAAAAAAACTTAAAAAAAAGCATAATAGAGAAAAATGTACTTTATTCTTCAAAAAAGTTTGTAACTTTGCGAAAATAAAAACATTATCCCCCAAAGGGAATCGTCTATAAATAAATATCTTATGAGAACACTACTGCTTATCTTAACACTCTCTGCGAGTGTGCTTCTTTCCTTTGCTCAGTATAACAGAGTGAATGATATTCCATACGCTCAGGTAGAAAATGAATATGCAAAGGAACGCTGCAAGCTTGATGTCTATTACCCTACCGACAAGAAAGATGTGCCCGTCGTTGTCTGGTTTCATGGTGGCGGCATAGAAGGCGGCAATAAGTATATCCACACAGAACTGCTTGATGCCGGCTACTGCGTCATTGCTGCGAACTACCGACTATTGCCAAAGGCAACGATAGACGAGGTGCTCGACGATGCTGCAGCTGCTGTGGCATGGGCTTTTGCTAATGCCGAGAAGTACAACGGAAGCAAGAAGAAGATTTTTGTTGCGGGACATTCTGCTGGCGGCTACATGCTTGACATGATAGGTCTGGACAAACACTATCTGCAGAAGTATGGCATTGATGCTGACTCCATTGCAGGACTTTTCCCGTTCAGCGGACAGGTCATTACTCATTACAACATTCGCAAACAGCATGGCATAGGACCTCTGCAGGCAACTATCGACCAGTATGCTCCGCTTACTTTCGTGCGTAAGGATGCTGCACCAATCATCGTCATATCTGGCGATCGCGAACTTGAACTCTACGGCCGCTATGAGGAGCAGGCGTACTTTTGGCGAATGCTGAAACTTGTTGGTCATCCTGATGTGACGCTCTATGAGATGCAGGGTTTCAATCATGGTGACATGCCGCATCCTGCCTATCATGTTATGAAGCAACACATCAAGAGGATTTGTGAGAAATTAAGAGATTAAGAGATTAAGAAATTAAAAGATTAAAACGTAAAAATATGACACTGCAGGAATTTAATGAAATTAACTGGCATCGTGGAAATGTTGTCAAGTTGGAGAATGGTAAGGAATACCTTGTAAAGGGAACAAAGGGACATGGCAAGTACTTGTTGCTCTATTCCCTTGAGTATGACAAGTGCTTTGTTGCAGATTACAACATCGTGGATTGCCGTACTTCTGACTACGAAGAACCTGAAGAGGTTTATCTGGAGATGAAGCGTCAGAAACGGGAAGAAGCAGAAGCTAAGCGTGAGGCGGAGAGACAAGAGCGTCTCCGCGCAAAGGCTGAGCGCAAGCAGAGAAATCTCGAAGAGCAGGAACGTGCTCATAGGGAGGCAGTAGCAAGAAAAGCTGCTGCAAAGGCTCTGCGACAGAAGGAACTTGAAGCTAAGAAGGCTGCTCCTGCTAAGGCAGAAAGCAAACCTGCAAAAGCAGAAAGCAAGCCTGCAAAGGTTGAGGCGAAGGCAGCACCTAAATCAGAGCCAAAGGTTGTTGAAGCACCTAAACCTGTAGAAACTCCAGCGCCAGAAGCACCAAGGAAGCGTGTGCGTCAGCGCATAAAGATTTCTTCAATTAAAAAACTAATGAGTTAAGAACTTTTTTAAATGGAGAATGGAAAATGGAGAATGCCATTTGGAACCAACAGCGATAGCAAATTCTCCATTCTCCATTTTACATTCGACCTCATTCTTCATTTTTAAGAAGTCTTCGTTTCTTTTCTATCATTTCCCCGTCGCGCTGTCCGTGGAATCCACCAATGGAACCATCAGAAGCGATGACTCTGTGGCAAGGAACATCTGGCGCAAAAGGGTTGCGCTTCAAGGCCTGACCTATTGCCTGAGCGCTTTTGCATCCGATTCTTTGCCCTAATTCTTTATATGAGATAGTAGTACCACGAGGCACATCGAGTAAGGCAAGATAGACCTTACGCTGGAACTCCGTGATGCGAGTGTCCGTTTCTACTATTTTGCGAATGTCGTTCACTATTCACCTCCTATTTGTTCAGCGTCCACCCATGTTCTGCGTGGTAGATCATCTGCTTTGTCATGCCTCCGTCAATACAGATGTTCTCACCAGTAATGAAACCTGCTTTGTCTGAGCAGAGGAACAGTACCATGCTGGCGATGTCGAGAGGATTGCCAACACGTCCTACTGGTTGCTGTGTGGCATCAGGACCTTCATACTCTGTATAGTCAGTATCAATCCATCCCGGCGAAATAGAGTTGACACGTGCTTTGCCAGCAAGACTTACTGCGAGAGCATGCGTAAGTGCTGCTATGCCACCCTTTGCCGCTGTGTAACTCTCCGTCTGAGGCATACTCATTCGGTCGCGTGAAGACGATATGTTCACGATAGATGCACCTTCTGCGAGATTGTCCTTCAGACATTTTACGAGGTAGAACGGAGCCGTAACACCTACGCTAAGTGCATATTGGAATTCTTCGTAGCTACATTCGTTGATGCCTCGCATCAATGGCAGAGCATTGTTGACGATGTAATCCACGTGACTATACTTGTCGATAACCCAATGGGCGAATTCCTCGATGACTTCCTTGATGGACAAATCGCCTTGAAAGTAATCATCTTCCCCCTCGGGGGATAAGAGGGGGACCTTATCAATGATGCATACATGAGCACCTTCTTTCCGGAACTCATCAGCAACGCATCTTCCGATGCCCTGCGCCCCACCAGTTACTATCACTACTTTATCTTTGAACTGCATAATTTATTGTTTGGTTGTTTAGTTGTTTAGTTGTTTAGTTGTTTAGTTGTTTGGTTGATAACCTCTAAAAGCCACCGTCCGTTAACCTTTAACCCTTAACCTTTAACCTTTAACCTTTAACCCTTAACCTTTAACCTTTAACCTTTAACCTTTAACCCTTACCCCTCACCCATATTGATACGCAAGTCGCTCATCCCCATTCCAGCAATGTATGATGCCGCAATACTTGAAACCAGCCTTGGCAATAGCATTCTGCATCACCTTATTGTCCCGATGCGTATCTATACGAATGGTATCATAATGCTGTGAAGCATACTCCATTGCTACACGGAAGATGCCCTTCACTTCACCGCTGCTGGCTATGCGATGAATTGTAGCGTAAGGGTTTGCGTTCTGCCATGCGCCGTCATAAATCTTGTCGTATGTCGGGTCATTGCCGCCACGAAGAACAAACGTAGCAACCATCTTCTCATAATACAGACAGACGTAGCTGTCTCCGCTATTGATGTCGTCAGTCAGTTGCTGAACAGAAGGATAACTATCTGCCCATTGGTTCGGATTGCCTGTCTCTACCATAAACCTGCGTGCAATGGCAAAAATCTCCAACATACGTGGAATGTCTTCGAGTTTAGATTTGCGAATTGTCATACCTTAAATACTATACGGAAAGAGCCTTCTTTGAAACTTGTGCTTGTAATCCTGAACGTGCCGATTTCCTTGGTCGATTCAACATGCTGACCAATGCAAGGGCAGATGTCGTAGTCACCTATGCGTACAAGGCGCAGCGTTTCGCTGGCATCATCCGGCAGTTTGTCAAGCTTCACACTTTGGGGTACATTGTCACGAGTGACATACTCATACGTTACAGGCAAGTCCCTTTGTATAAGTTCGTTCATCTTTTTCTCAATCTCAGCAATTTGCTCTACTGTAGGGCATTCGGCGAGATTGTAATTGATCTTGGATTTCTTACGCTCAATATGCGCATTATTAGAACGTTCACAACCGAACATCCTTACCATCGTTTGGTTTAGAAGATGCTCTGCGGTATGTGAAGGGCGATGTTCCTCCTTGTTGTGGCTGTTCAATATAGGTTGCTCCATTTTGATTTCTTGCTTTTGTGGCTTTGCGATTTAGATAACTTCATTCCCTTTGGAGAATCTTTCTGCGTAGTCATTCAATATGTTTGGTTTCTTATTTTCTATTCTCCATTCTCCATTTTCCATTCGATCTACAACGCTGTTAAGTACGAAACACAACACTGTTAAGTATGAAACACAACGCTGTTAAGTATGAAACACAACACTGTTAAGTACCAAACACTACGTTGATAGCTATCCAAAGAGAGAAAATACTCTACCTGTTTCTTAATCTTCCCAGCAGATTCGGCATTCTTTTCTGCGGAATTGTATGGGAGTTGTTATACCCAGTTCCTTTGCTGTCGCTATGATGTGTTCCTGTACGTTTGGTGACATAAGGTACTCCCCACGTCGATAACGATAGTAAGTAAAATCGCCATAGTAGCTAAGTAAACTCTTACGCAGCATATCAGCTTTTACCTTTGGCATTTCGTCAAAAATATGTTCAAAGCCCGCCGCATATTCTATTGGAGTGCTGTCAGCATAATGTGTGCATGCCTCCGTACCACCGTTTTGGTCAAACCATCGTGCGTCGTAGAAATGTGCCCTCTCCATTACTGGATGTTGGTCATAGGCCAACCAGTGCAGGCACGTACCATGTCGTTCACAATCCTTGCGTGTACAAAGGGTGAACGAAGCAGGCATCTCATCGAAATCTATCTTGTTCATAATCCTAAAGTAAGTTTTTTAAATAGCGTGTTAACATTATGATTCCAAGTCAGACATGTTCTCCAAGAAGAAATCAACGAGCCATTCAGGGTCATTCCATTGGCTGAATAGTTGTTGAAGTGCATTGTCTCCGCACCATCATATCGAACTGCCCAGAGGGTGTTATTGTCGAGAATATTGTCAAATTTCATAATTTGATTGTTTTAATCGTAGTGCAAAGGTAATGATTATTTCTGGAATTACAACTATCAGTTGTGTTATTTTGCTTAAAAATGGCGTTTCAACCTCATTTGTTCCATTTTTATGGCTTGAAAGAGGCTATTTGAAACGCCATTTTCAATGATGTACGATTATTTATTATCTATTCTCTCACCTTATTAAAGATTAGCGGCAGACACTCAGGTGCCATCTGACGCATATCCACGAGATCAAGGCTTTTCACCATGTGGAGCGTTCCCTGCTTGTAGGTCTGGAAATGCTTGGTTTTGATGTGGTGCTGATAGGCTTCTTGCGAAGCAAAGATTTCGAGGATGCGAATCTGGCAATCGTTGCGGAGCTGCTGCATGGGATAGATGCAGATTACGCCTGGCTCTTCCTTTACTGATGTAGCGCCAACATTATGGGCAAACTCCAGATACTCCGTGAGGTATTTGGGATAAACCTCTATTTCGCTGATACGTACTATCATAGTACTGTCAGTTTTAATCTTCTCTTGGGACATACAAAAGATAGGGCAGAGGAGAAGGATAAGTAATAATAACTCCTTACCGAGGTGGAGTCGTGTAGGGTTGTT
>JAZUKC010000134.1:0-4706 GCA_045643065.1 Prevotella sp. | reverse complement strand
TCTGTCCTTGCAGGTTATAGACAGGACCATTGTCAATTGTCAATTGTCCATTTTCAATTACTTTTATTCCTGTCGGTGCATCCACTTTCTCAACCTTGTATTTCGTCCCTGTCTGTGAGGTTTTGATAACATAATAACTGTCTTCCGTGATGTTGACCACGTCCACCGTCTGAGGTGTACCACTACCAGTACTGAAGACAGCATTCACACAATAGTCTTTCGACGTTATGTTCACCGTCTGACAGAGCCATGTGTAGTCGCCCACCTCCTTGGTTGCCGTGACAGCCTTTCCCGGCCAGTTGCCATTGAGTTGCGTGCCATTCTTATCCCACAGATAGAAATTTGTCGTATTCCACGTATTCTCATTACGCACATAGACAGTGGCAGTATGCGGCTGGAATGGAGTGATGGTGTATCGGCGTTCCACGATGCCTGTGCGCCCTCCGTCTATGGATAGGGCAAGACGCAAAGTGCAGTTCTGCGTGATGGTGAGCGTAGAAGGTGCGTCAGCCCAATCTCCGTCATCGAGTTGATAGACGAGTTTTGCGGAATTATTGTCTGTAACGGCTTTGAGGTTTACGGTAAACGCCTTTTCATAATCTCCTGACGCCTTGTCTATCCATGCAGTATTCGTCGTGTTCGACAGATAGTATTTATAATGGTATCCGGAGAGTATCTCAGTAAAATCCGTTGCCGACGGTTTGTAGGCATTCACACCCGGTCCGATGACAGCAATCATTTTTCCCTTATCGCCGTTGACCTGAACGGCATAGAAATAAGGTTGCGTGGTAATCTGCGAATGTTTGCTCGTTGCCGTTATCCCTGCCGTATGGCGTGCATCAATCATTGCCTTTATGTCCTGCTTATAGTCCTGCCAATGTTTGAGGAATACACAAGGAGTGCCAGGCATGACAAGAAGGAAGGCATTGGCAGCAAGAGTATCCTTTTTCAGAGGGTCTTGCTGTGCAGTACTGCTGCGGTATTCGGTATCATGATTTTCCACGAATGTTACAGCGTATGATTTAAAATCCTCGTCATAAATCATCGGCTTGCCATCTGTACCTTCAGAGGAGGCAGACAGTTTCGACCAGTTGTTACCGTTGGCAGCATCACGCACACGGTAACGGAACTGGAAGTCGAAAGCAGACGACGTATAGTCAGTACCCTTTATCCAGTTTTTTATCTTTGAAGTGCCGTCCCAGTATTCTCCTACAGAGAACTTTGGAGAAACGGCATTGTTATATTCTTTAGTAAACGATGCGGAATACCCCTTTACCATATCATAACGGAAACCATGATACCCCAAATCGTTGAGAAGGTATGAGAGATATACCTTCAGGACACTGTTCACATTGCTGCTATGATGGTCGAGGTCACGGCAGCCGTCCCAGTCCTCACCTGTATCTGCATTGTTGCTGAGACTGTATCCATTGGATTTTGCCCATGTGAGTGTCTTTCCCTTATCATCATTACTGCATATATCGGTAGAATACATTGTGTATGTACTGCCGTTATATGTCTCTGCGGGATAGTCAACCCATGACCCGCCGACACCGAGATTGTTACGATGATTGATAACAACATCGGCAATGATACCGGTACCTTTAGCCTTGAAGGCGTTTATCATGGAACGCAGTTGCTTCTCTGTTCCGAAAGAACTGTCATGATAGAAATAATATACCGGCGTATATCCCATCTGATTGTAATCGCTGTTGCAGTTGCCACTCTGCGGTACCCAGATGAGAGAAAAATACTGCGAGAGTTCATCGGCTTGTTTTTCAAGATTACTCCACTGGGTGTCAACGAAAGAATCCCAGTAGAAACCCTGTAACATTACATTACTAAAAACATTGGTTGCAGTCAATGCTGCAACCAATGTAATGATAATTCTATGCTTTTTCATTATTATTTCTTTGTAATAGTAGCATAAATCTTGTTTGTCGTCGTGCGTGATGCATGAAGAACGATTTCGTAAGTACCTGCCTCTGTTATGTTCAGATTGCTTCCATTGAGAGAAAGGTCATCTGCACTTCCACCGAGGTTGATATCCCAAGAACCGTTTGTAGTGAACTTGAACTCACCGACCTTCAGTTCTGTTGTTATAGACCAGACATCATTTGTCTTGTCATAATCCATTACAACATACTTTGATGCATCCCATTCAGCAGGTGTGGCAGGTCCAACAAGACCGAATGTAACAGGCACTGCAGTGAGAGCAGCATTAGGCACGTCTGCAGTAATGAAGTAATATGCAGGATTCCTCTGGTTGATGTTCGTTCCTTCACCTGCACCAAGTCCGTCGCTGTAAGTAGTGAAATGAGTGTAGTTATACTCTGCACCCCATTCGCGAACCTGAGTGAACTTGAAGTCTCCGTCCATATAACCGAATCCGTTATATACACCGTCAAAGCCCGGTGACCAGAGAGCAGGAGCAGTTGCTGGAGACCATCCCTGAGGATTACCCGGCATATAGATATACTCTACGAACTGCATGAGTTTTATAACTCCGAAACCATCAGCATTAGGAGTGAAGACGATTGTGTATTCGCCAGCCTTATCCAATGTGAGGTTTGCACCATTCTTTGATGTCAAAGCCGAAGGATCGTCGCCACCCCATGAGAGTGTCCAGTCGTGGTTTGCACGAATCTTGAATTCACCTGCATCAAGTTCTGCCTTACCCATCCAAGCTTTTGCAGTGTTGTCCCAAGTAAGGTCAACGTCAGTATCCCAGTTACCCTTCACGGTACCGATGAGAGAAACGGCTGTTATGTGAGTACCGAGAGAATAAGTATTTGTGTTCTTATCTACGATAATCTCATACATACCTTCTTCAACACCTCCAGGGAGAGAGATATTGCCACCGCCAAGTGCAATCTGATAGTCGGCAGCACCAGCACCATACTGAGGAGCATCCCAGTTGTTCTCCGTAGGGAACTTGAAACCACTGTTATTGATGTAGTAGAAACCAGAATAAACACCTGCAGACTGCTTTGCCAGTTGAGAGAATGTCCAACCATTACCATCACCGGCAAACCAAAGAACGTCAATGCAAGGAGTTACGGAATAAGTCCAGTTGATGCGGTCAACAGTAAACTTATAAGAACCAGCCTCTTCTACCTGCATAGCACCAGCATTGATAGCGAAATAACCGAAGTTATCCGTACAGCCATCAGACTTACTGTTACCCATTACATGATCCCAGTCGCTTGCCATAATGGCACTCTTCGGAGCAAACTTGAAGTATTCAGCGTTAGGAACTTCAAGGATGATGGAATAAGTACCGTCACCATTGTCTTCGAGTTTCTGTTCGTTAGTAGGGCTCAGATTCCATCCGTTAACACCACCAACATAGTAGAACTCAGTTTCCTGAGCCTCGGCAGGCAGAGCCTTCGGAGTATATTTAACAGTGAGTTCATTGGATTCCATCTCTGCAATGAGAGCAGTACCACCCGTCAGCACATCGCCATAGACCTTTATCTTCAACTCTTTCAAGTTGTCTGACATGCTGTGATAAGCATCACGTACAGCAGTGTTGAGGTCTTCCTTAGTCACGATGAGAGTATTGTCAAGAGTCTCAAAAGGAATGTTTGTCTCAGTTTCCTCTACATTGATAACGACATTTGTAAACTTTATGGTAGCACCTTCCGGAACATCAGCAGCAACAAATTCAATGAAATCGAACTTGTCGGAAGCCGTTGCATAGTTTATCTCTGACTGTAGAGCCTTAACGACTCCTGCGACCTTATTTATTGGGTCTCCCTGAGCATTGCTCTGAGGATTTGCCCAATCCTTAAAGTCCTCTGTACATGCTGAAAAAGCAATCATTGCTATCAGCATCAAAGTCAAATTAAATATCTTTTTCATAATTTTTAATCTTTATGTGCATTAGACATTATTCGCACTTACCAGTATTAGTAGTAAAGTTCAGATATACCTTCTTACCCGGGTCGCCAGGGATTGAGTATTCCGGTCCTTTATCCTTCTCCCAGTTGTCTGCGATATTCTCATTACGGTAGTAGATAGTTGCACCGTCCTTCAGAGTAAGTTCTGTTCTCCACCAGTCGATGCCCTGCAGTTGAAGTGCTATACGTACTTCGCCACTTGCAGTAAGAGCAGGAGAAACGAAGAATCCATTTTCATCTGCCGGAACTTCGAACTTCCAGTCATCGCTGTAATCCCAAGTACCGCCGTTAGCATTACCAAAGATATAGACATTAGGTTCCTGCATAAAGAATTTATACACAACTTCACCCTTATCTATCTCTGTTCTTACAAAGATTGTGTACCAGCCACCGTTTGCAATCTTGAAGTTGCAGTTGCTGTCGTCACCAGCAGGACCGACCCCAGCATTAGCGAGGTCATTGATTTCGTTAACTTGGTTGAAACCTTTCTCTTTACCACCCCACTTGCTTTCCGGATTGATCTTGAATTCGCCACCAGCAGGAATATATACCATAGTATAGAAGAAACCAGGCTTGTCGTAAACAGGGTTGAATTTAACCCAAATACTCCAATCACCACCACCAGCAGGGAAGCTACCAGTCATAAACATAGTCTCAGGAACCTCAGCATTTGCATCTGGAATGTAAGCCAATACATTAGGAAGTTTCACCGAATTAGACTCAGCATGACCGTAACTCTCATTAGTAGCATTGATATTAGCCAACAGTCTCACATACACCGGAATAGGTGCAGAGAAGTCAGGT
>JAZUKC010000133.1:0-3479 GCA_045643065.1 Prevotella sp. | reverse complement strand
AATCATAGCGGTATTCTTTAGTTTCCTTGTTTTGTGGATATTACAAAGTTACTAAAAATACCGCTATTTACCAAATATTCAGATAGTTATATTCGTTAAACTATCTTAAAGCAAAGACCTTCCTTATCCCGAACTGGGGTAAGTTATGAGAATTATCTATGCCATGGAATCGTTTTGGTTGCGATTTCTTATACTCCTCAATATAATTTCTTCTTGTATATTGCGTTATTAGTCATTGCTACCGTTATTTTAAGTGCAATCTCTCATAAATTGACACAATTTTTGTTTAGTTTTTTTAATGTGTAGAATATTATTGCTTTTTGAGAAGAGTTTATGATGATTACAATATTTACACCTACATATAATCGTGCGCATTTATTGCGGGATGTGTATGTCAGCCTTTGCAATCAGACCAAAAAGGACTTTGAATGGCTGATAGTGGATGACGGTTCTTCGGATAACACGAAGGATATTGTAGCGGAAATCGCTGCAGAGCAGAAGCTTTGTGTCAGATTCTACCAGAAGCCTAATGGTGGTAAGCATACGGCCATCAATATGGGGGCAGAGTTGGCAAGGGGTGAACTGTTCTTTATCGTGGATAGCGATGATGCTATTGTGCCTGAAGCTGTAGAAACGATATTGGCGGAATGGGAAACCGTAAAGGATAAGGACCTGTGCGGAATGTCTTTTCTTCGTGGTGCCTATCATGACGATAAGCTGATTAGTCGTAAGGAATCCGTGTTTCCTAAGGATCGCTTCATTGGCAACTTTATAGACGTGAAGTACAATCATGGCAGTTCTGCAGACAATGCAGAGGTGTGGGTAACGGAGTGTCTCCGGAAGCATCCCTTCAATGTCTATCCTGGTGAGCTGTTCATGAGCGAGGGTATGGTCTGGATCCGTCTGGCAAAGGAAAGGGATATGCTTTTTGTCAATAAGATTATCTATATTTGTGATTATCTGGAGGGAGGACTGACACACCAGGGACGCAAGTTGCGTTTCCTCTGTCCGAAAGGAGGTGTTGAAGGTTCGCTTGAGACTATGTCGCACCATTTCAACCTGAAAATGCGAATCAAGCAGACGTTGCTGTACATCGTTTACAGTAAGTTTGACAACAGGAGTGCTGTGGAGATGTTGAAGTGTCCTTACAAGGGGCTGGTGGCGATGTGCCTGCCAGCAGGATATGCATTGTATCATTATTGGAAACGTAAGTTCTTTTGAATTGGCGAGAATTATTATAGAATATGGCAAAATTTGAATATAGCGTAGCAATACGCACATTAGGTACCGGTGGCGATAAATATCGTAAGGAAATAGAGTCGTTGCATAATCAAACCGTAAAGCCGAAGCATATCTTTGTGTTTCTGGCAGAGGGGTATAAGCGACCTGATTTCCAGATTGGCATAGAGGAATATGTGCCTGTCCATAAGGGTCTGGTTCATCAGCGTGCAGCATCCTTGCAGGGAGTGGATACGGAGTATCTGTTGATTCTGGATGATGATATTTATTTCCCTGATGATGCTGTAGAGAAGCTTTATGATGAAATGACAAAGCGACAGGCTGATTGTATCGCTCCTGAGACGTTCAATAACCAGAATCTGAGTATTGTGCAGAAACTGGGTTACTATGCTGCTAATGGCGTTGTGGCAAGAGGGGATGATGAATGGGCGATAAAGATTATGCGCAATGGTACGTTCTCGTTCAATTCCAACCCCAGGAAAGGTGGCATTTATCTGACGCAAAGTTTCCCAGGGACGGCCTGTTTCTGTAAGACGGAAGCGTTCCGAAAGATTCATTATGAGGATGAACTTTGGATAGATCAGTTCCCAGCAGGTACATTCGGTGAAGACCAGGTGATGGCTTATAAATTCCACAGGAACGGCATGAAGGTGCTGACGGCATACGACACAGGTATTCTGCATCTTGATGCCGGTACAAACAATGTGCACGCAAAACCCTATCGGAAGATAAAGTTTAGGGCCATGTCCTACTATCTCACTTGGCATCGCACATGTTATGCCTTGAAGGGGAATGGTTTCGGTGAGAAACTCCTTTGCTCATTGGCCTACTTCTGGCGTTTCCTTATGGGATTCCTCACCAGAATACCATACTCCATCATGAAGATGCATCCTAAACATCTGGTTGCCTTTGTGCATGGGAACATTGAGGGGATGATGTTTGTATGCGGAAAGGAGTATAAGTCGCTTAAGAATTTTATTATTCAAGATTAAACATCCTCTAATTTAATGAAATACGATTGTTTAATAGTGGGTTCGGGACTCTTTGGAGCGGTTTATGCCTATCGTGCACATAAGGAGGGAAAAAAGTGTCTTGTGATAGACAAACGTCCCCATACGGGAGGAAATATATATTGCGATAGAATAGAAGGGATAAATGTCCATAAATATGGGGCGCACATATTCCATACGTCAAACAAGGAGGTGTGGGACTTTGTCAATTCCATAGTGGAATTCAACCGCTATACAAACAGCCCAGTGGCTAACTACAAAGGAGAACTCTACAACCTACCTTTCAACATGAATACCTTCAACCGCATGTGGCCGGATGTGCATACTCCGGCAGAGGCACAGGCAAGGATCGGTGAGCAGAAGGCCGAGGCCGTTGCAGCCTTGAATGGTCGTGAACCTTCAAACCTCGAAGAGCAGGCTATGTGTCTTGTCGGTAAGGACATCTTCCATAAACTCATTAAGGAATACACTGAGAAGCAATGGGGACGTGACTGCAAGGAACTGCCGGCATTCATCATCAAGCGTCTGCCCGTTCGCATGATCTTCGATAATAACTATTTCAATGACAAGTACCAGGGAATTCCTATTGGTGGTTACAACAAACTTATTGAAGGCCTTCTTGAAGGTGTTGAGTGTATCACCGATTGCGACTTCTTCCAGGATGGCATAGATCTCACGGAAGAATTGCGAGTGGTTCACGGCAAATCGCGCTTAAAAGACCACTGGCAGGACGTTGCCGATAAATTAGTCTTCACTGGAGCCATAGATGAGTATTTTGACTTCAAGTTAGGCAAACTCGACTGGCGTACGGTTAGCTTCAAGACTCGCATAGAGGACACGCCAAACTATCAGGGCAATGCCGTGGTGAACTATACAAGCCATGATGAGCCTTACACACGTGTCATCGAGCACAAGCACTTTGAGATGTTCGGGCAGGAGGTCTATGATTGCCCCAAGACGGTTGTTAGTGAGGAGTACTCAACCGAGTACAAGGAAGGCATGGAGCCTTATTATCCTGTAAACGATGAAAGAAACAATGCCCTTGCAGAAGAATACCGTAAGTTGGCGGAGAAGGAACCCAACGTTGTCTTTGGTGGCCGACTAGCTGACTACCGTTATTATGATATGGCTCCCGTGATAGAACAAGCTCTGAAAATAGAGCTGTGAATCCCAGGAGGGGAGTGGGGATGTGCGCTTGGGAACGTAGGCATTGCTGCTGGAGGATGGGGG
>JAZUKC010000132.1:0-23359 GCA_045643065.1 Prevotella sp. | reverse complement strand
ACGGCAGCGAGCATAGCGATTGTTGGGTTCTTCATCTTACCGATGGCTGTGCCCCAAGCTGTCTTAACCTTGTTCTTTCCGATTTCGTCGTCCTTCATCATGCCATGATAGAAGATAGTGATGATGGCAACGAGAATGAATGGGATGGTACCAGGGAGATTGAGGATAGCAATTGCTGAGTTCACACCTTCCTCACCGAGAATGTTAGTGAAGCCGAGGCTGAACATTGGGTCGTTGATGATAGGCTTGAGGCCGAAAGCAGGAACGCGAGTAACAACGAGGATAAGACCGCAGAGGATGTATGGCATCCAAGCCTTAACCTGACTCATGTGCTGCTTGAACTCCTTAACGTCAGAAGCCTTGATTTCGCCAGACCAATCTGGATCCCAAGTCTCTGCTTCGCCGAAAGTCCAAACGTCCTTTGGCACGAAAACGCCCTTCTTTGTAAGCCAAACGAGAACGCCAAGACCGATGATACCACCCATCATAGATGGAATCTCTGGACCAGCGAGCCATGCCAATGCGTAGAAAGGAATACCGAAGCAGATAGATGCGAGAAGGCAGTACTTCCAGATTGCGAAACCTTCCTTCCAAGACTTGTTCTTTCCATAGAAACGAGTCATGAAGCCCATCATGAAGATTGGAAGAACGAAGAGCATTGGGAGGTGGCAGAGAGTGACATATTCACCGATGTGCTTGTAAACCATTGAAGCGTCAACACCAGCGATGTTCATGTCGTTAAGAGCCTGGATAGCCTGTACCACAAGAGAACCGAAGCCCTTGATTGTAGGAGTACCTACGGCACCGAAGGTTACAGGTATTGAGTTGAAACAGAGGCAGATAACAGCTGCACACAATGGAGGGAAACCAAGACCGAGGAGCAATGGAGCTGCGAGAGCTGCCGGTGTTCCGAAGCCTGCTGCACCTTCGATGAATGCAGAGAACATGAAGCCGATGATGATAGCCTGAATACGACGGTCAGGACTAATCTTCTGCATACCTGCCTGAATGGTCTCCATGGCACCGCTTGCTTGAAGAGTGTAGTAGATGAGCAATGCACCAAACACGATGATGAGGATTCCGAAAGCATCCCAGAAACCTGCGAGTGTAAGAGCTACCACGCGCATGAAAGGAAGTTGCCAAGCAAACAGCGCAATAACCGCAGTTACGAGGAAAGACAATGGCATAGCCTTAGTTGAAGGCCAACGGAAGCCTGCCATGAGAACAAGAGCAAGAAGAATAGGCAGAAACGCCAAAAGAGCAGCAAAGCCGATGCTCATACTGCTACTCGCTAAAGCCGAAGCAAATAACGAAATCATTGTTGAAGGCATAGTTATTAAATTAGATTTTATATTTAATTAGGTATTATTCAAAAACTTTTTGCAAATATAGCATTTTTTTTTCATATACACAAATTTTCTTGCAACTTGTTTCATAAAAGTTTATAATTCTATACATACAGTAACAAAAAAGCGTAGCACTTACGCACTACGCATTATTATTAACACAAAAAAAAGACTCTAACCTATAACCCCTAACCTCTAACCTAAAACCTAAACCAATCATTCATCCTTCGTCACATAGCGTTGCCAATAGGCCATGATGATGGTAGTTAATGGAAGGGCTATGATGAGACCTATGAAACCGAGCAGGGCTCCCCAAATAGAAAGGGAGAGAAGCAGGATGGCAGGGTTCATACCCATCGCCTTACCCATTACCTTCGGAGTAACGTAGAAGTCGATGATGATCTGGACAATGATAAATACAGCTACTGCCATAGCAAATATCACCCAGAAGTTCTGGCCAGTGTCGGCAGCCTTCAGCAAGGCAAGGAATGCCGTTGGTATGAGTGCAAAGGTATGGAGGTATGGCACAAGGTCCATGATGCCTATCAGTATGCCGAGACCTATGGCCATAGGGAAACCGATGATGGTGAAGCCGATGCAGAACAGTATGCCCATGATGAGAGCAACGAGTCCTTGTCCACGGATGTAGTTATTCAGTGCCGTAGCAACATCGTTCTTCAGGGAGTTCCAGAATGGACGGTCTTCTGCTGGGAATATCTTTACCCATCCGTCTGACAGTTTTTCGTAGTCAAGGAGTATAAAAAACAGATAGAGCAGAGTGATACAAGATGCTATGATACTGTTGATTACGCTGAATGTCTCAGTCACAAACTTCACTACTCCTGGGGCAGAAGCCTTAATGGCATCGGTAAAGTCCTTGGAGTGGAAGAATGTGTTTATCTCTGCCTTATAGGTCACCATCAGGTCGTTCAGAGCCTCTGGTATGCTCGATATGTTTGCCTTCTGGTGTATGTAGCCGGTGGCTATGGTTCCTAACTTCTGAAACTGGTCTATCATAGGTGGTATGATGAGCCATACGACGGCAGTCAGGATAAGGCATACGCTGATGAGTGTGATGATAATGGCAACGGCTCTGGTACGGATATGAAGATATCGTTCTATGCCGGTGACTATAGGGAAAAGGAGATAGGCAAGGAACCATGCCACGAAAAATGGCAGGAGGACGGCACTCAGGTAGTTGACGGTTAGGAATACGCCTACTACAATGAATGCAACTACCACCCATCGGATAAAGCGGTCAAATGTTATTTCGTGCTTAAACAAGGTTGTTAAGTTAAAAATTAAAAGTTAAAAATTAAAAGTTATGATTACCTTTTTTCTACGTTCGCATGCTCAAGTTGGTTGAGAGTTAAGCATTTAGAGTAAACTGCTCTAAGCTCTAAGCCCTAAACTCTAAGCTCTAAGCTCTAAGCTCAAGAATTACTTAACCTGAATGACCAGGTACTTGCTTGCTGACCAGAAGAGGTCTGGGTTAGAGATACGGAGGACGTACTGCTTTGTGGCATCTGGCTCAAGAGTGTAACTTGAGGTTGGATGAGCAGTGAGAATCTTTACCGATTTAGAGTAAAGCTTTATCTCCTTGTTCACACGTACGTCAATCTTCGTGAAGTAGTTCTTGTTGAAATTAGCCTGCAGCACCTTGCCCTTTTCCAGCACACGGTTCTTCTTCAGCTCTTCCTTAGTGCCAAAGACATACCACGCTGTGTGTATCTGCTTGTCCTGGTTAGAGATGGTTGTGGCTTTTTCCTCAGCATCGGTCTTCAGCTGTGCAACGTTCTCATTGAGTGTGGTGACTGTCTCGTCAAGCTCCTGAATGATAACGTCCTTGGCAGAGAGTTCGGCACGAAGAACCTCCAGTTCCTGTCCCTTCTGCTCGAGCTGAGCAGTCAGACCTTCGATAGTAGCCTTAAGCTGTTCTGCTGCCACACTGCCCTCTCTTGCCTGCTTCTGCAACTTGGCAATGAGTTCGCGGTTATGCTTCATGGTCTGGGCAATGAACGCCATGTCGTTTCTGATCTGTGCAGCCTTGTTCGTTGCTTCGCCATCCTTGGCAAGTGTAACTCTGTTCTCGGCAGCAGAGATCTGGCGGAAGCCGTCCTGAATCTCATTGAGTGTTGACAGCATGTCGTTAATCTCATTCTCTTTCTGACCAATGATGCGCTTCAGAGAGTCTGCAACTTCATTGTCTTGTACTGCTACATCCTGTTTCTTGTTTTCGCAAGCAGCCAAGCATACGAGACTGAGTGCAAAGAGGATAATCTTTTTCATAATATCTGTTTTTGGATTTTGTTATTATCTATTTATTATATAAGGTAAAGGAAAGTTACTCTTCATCGTCATTACGCTGTCGCGATTTCTTCTCTTTCTTAGGTGGCTGACATCCTGCAAGCACGATGACTATCTCACCTTTAGGAGGAGTGGCAACGAAATGCTCTGCCACCTCGCTGAGAGTGCCACGAACAGACTCCTCATGGATTTTGCTTATCTCACGGCAGACGCTGACATTGCGTTCTGGGCCGTAGTATTCAGCAAACTGCTGCAGAGTTTTCACCAAACGATGTGGCGATTCGTAGAAGATCATAGTCCTCTGTTCTTCCTTCAGTTGTTCCAGACGTGTCTGCCTTCCTTTCTTCTGAGGCAGGAATCCCTCGAAGCAGAACTTGTCGCAAGGAAGTCCGGAACTGACGAGTGCTGGCACGAAAGCCGTAGCGCCAGGGAGCGTCTGCACCTCTATGCCAGCAGCCACTGCCTCACGAACGAGATAGAATCCAGGGTCGGAGATACCTGGTGTGCCGGCATCAGTAACGAGACAGATGGTCTGTCCTGCCTTCAGACGCTCAACAACGCCCGAGGAGGTGTTGTGCTCATTAAACTTATGATGCGCCATCAGAGGCTTGTGTATGTCATAATGCTTAAGCAGGACGCCCGATGTTCGGGTATCCTCTGCAAGGATTACATCTGCTTCCTTCAGAAGCCTTAGAGCCCTTAGGGTGATGTCCTCCATATTGCCCACCGGAGTAGGTATAAGATACAATATTCCCATAATCAAGCGCAAAAATACTTTAATAATCCGATATAAACAAAAAAAATACACGAAAAATGCATTTGCTTTTTGTATTTTTAAATATTCTTTGTAATTTTGCGTTCAAAAATAACAAAACATGTCATACAACAATCAAGGAGAAATGCGTCGCCAAGGACGCATTGAGGTTGTCTGTGGTTCTATGTTCTCAGGAAAGACAGAGGAGCTGATTAGACGACTGAAGAGGGCAAAGTTTGCCAAGCAAAAGGTAGAGATATTCAAGCCAGCAATAGACACGCGCTATTCTGAGGCTGACGTGGTGAGTCATGACCATACGTCTATTCCTTCCACGCCTGTGGAGTCGTCGGCGTCCATTCTGCTTCTCTCAAGCGACATTGACGTAGTGGGCATCGACGAGGCGCAGTTCTTTGACCCTGGCATCGTGGAGGTGTGCAACGAACTGGCAAACAAGGGTGTACGCATTATCTGTGCCGGACTCGACATGGACTTCAAGGGTAAGCCTTTCGGTCCGATGCCTGAGCTTATGGCTATAGCAGATGATGTCACCAAGGTTCATGCCATCTGCGTCCGTTGTGGTTCGCTGGCATACGTTAGTCATCGCATTGTAGCAGGAGAGAAGAGGGTATTGCTTGGTGAGACAGGTGAGTATGAGCCTCTATGTCGCGAATGTTACTTGCAGACCACACAGCAGCCTTAACGAGTACTTTGTTTTTTAACACAGAGGCAATGGACATGAGTAGTTATCAGACAGCATACCTTAGTTTTAATAATGGAAAAGACAAAGATTATCGGGTACATCAGTACTGATTACTTCCGGGAAAGATCTATCAGGGAGATGAAGGATAAGGCGGATCCCCTGATGCATCTGCTGTGGGACTTTGTTGTCAAACTCCTTGAATCTGAGAACGAGGAGGTAAAGATGAATTACTACTATCCAGCCCCTTATTTCAAAGAAGAAGACTGGGTTAAGCAAGTATCCTTCAATGACCCCTTCGCTGCTGAGCGATGGGACGGAGACAGCGTAGAAGAGAAAGCAAAGAACATCATCAACTACATCATGGCGTTCTGCATGGCTGTTGACAAGGATTCCTTGTCGTTCGGCGGCCAGATAGAAAAACTGAAAAACAACTTACTGCATACGCTTGAGACAAAGCGGACAGTGTTCGCTTTGATTTACTGCGTGCTTTATCCATTACGCACAATAATAGACAAGGACATTACAGGCGTTGATGTCATTCACGAAAGAGAGACTGATTATATCAGGAATTATGTGACTGACAACAACGGCCACAGCGACGTAATAGAATGTTTCATGTACCTTTACAACGAGCGTAACATACAGGACTTCGTAGTGAAAGACACATTCCTCTACCGAAAGCGTCAGAAGGAACAGACGGAGAAGAAAACACAACCGAAGCCAGAAAAGCCTGTACGCACGTTCGGACTGGGAGAGAAGGTTACGGTTGCGCTCCTCATGAAGTTAGAGTCAAGGTTAGGCACATCTGGCCTCAACACCAACGAGCGTGCCATGATTTATTCTGCAATAACAGGCTTCAGTAAAGACAAAATTTACACACTGCTTTCTGGAAATTTCGACTTGATAGAGGCCTACCACCTTAGTGATGTGGAAAAAGCGAACGAAATACTGGAGAAACTTAACATTAAGCGCAAGATTGTCATAGACAGAAAAAGCAAAAAGCAGTAAATGCTAATCATTTGGTGCAGAATCATTTACTGCACAAATACGCATCATAGACTCAACCACCTTTCGTCACAGCAAAGGTGGTTGAGCTTTTTTTATACCTAAACCACACATTTCTTGCTCTATTTCATAACAATTTACGTTCAAACGACAACACAAACCACCCGAAAAACACTCCACCACCACCCTATTTTTTCTTCATTCAGACCAGTGGTTATTCTCAGCACAAACCACTACCTTTGCCAGCGATATTTCAATCAAGGGGAATCGTAACTACACTGCATCCTCCTTGTTTTAACACTGAGGCTCTGTGCCCTCTGTGCCTCTGTGTTAAAAAAAAGACGAGACCTAAGTAGTTAACCTATTAATTAACAAAAAGAACATGGAAAAAGGAAAGAACGTTCCTACAGACAAGGAACTGAAAACATTGTCTGACGAGATTGCACTTTATGGTCCTGGGTACTCCTTCACCAAGAACGACAAAGAAGTGGTGGTACCTCAGACTAAACCGCTGTGCGCCTGCATGATTCATGACATCTACGAGAAGATTCGTGACTACGCATTTGCTGGCAAGGAGACTGAGGAACTACGCACGATTGCCGACCATGACGAGAACAGCACGTACAAGCTGCTGAAGTTCCAGCATGCCACCTTTGCCTGCTTCAGCGAACGCAGAAAGGCAGAGTACGTGAAGAGCATCACTGGCTACATGGTGCTTGACTTCGACGCAAAGGACATACGAAAGAATCCTGAGTTCTCCGGTCTCAGCGATGCCGATATGGTTGCCAAGCTTCGTGGCCTATTGCTCAACGAGCCAAACTTCGACACCGTGATGATGTTCACCTCTCCTAACGGCAACGGCGTCAAGTGGGTGATCTACATTGGCACTCACGACGGCATGACTCATGCTGAGGTGTTTGCCGCTGTCTCTGCCTATATAAAGAGGGTATATGGCATCGAGGCAGACAAGAGTGGGTCGGACATCTGCCGCACTTGTTTCCTACCCTACGATCCAACGTGCTACATCGCTCCCAACCTTGCCAACCTACACACGCCACGCATCAATCTGGCTATGTGGATTGCACACTTACGCCTTCAGCATCGCCAGGCTTCGATGGTCCACAAGACCAGCTACTCGGGTTATGCTAAGGATGTGTACGAACTGGTAGAACGCTTCGTAAGCCGTGACACCATGTATGCTCCGGGTTCGTACAATCGCTACGTCTCAAAGTGTGGCTATCTGCTCTGCGAGTATGGTGTGCCGGAGAGTGAGGCAGAGGACTGGGCAGTGGAGCGATTCAGCGACTATGAGAGCAGTGATGTGCGCAAGATTTTCCGCTCTTGTTATCGTGGTGGTACATTTGGCAAGCGCAAATTCTCATCTCGCCAATGAGAAATTGTCATGTTGACAAAACAGGACAAGCGCATCGCTGCCAACAGTTTACACAGCATTTTTCTCAATTATTTCTCAAAAACAACACCTCTATTTATGATTAAAGACAACAACAAATCCGTCGTGAGCCCTATGGTGGGTAGCGACGTCCAGGGGTACGCCTCTGACGACAAGAAACCAATGGACATTGCATCGCTCTGTCCACAGTTTGACAAGAAAGTGTATGACCTCATCACGCCTATGCTGCGTAAGGCATTGCATCCAGTAACAGAACACCTTGACCAGTATTCTGCCAAGAGTGTCGATGTGCTGCTGATGTCGTTGCTCTCTGGCTACAGCACTATCTTCGGACATGTACAGGTGGCATACAACGGCAAGCTATACAGCCTGAACCTGAACTACGTGCTGAAGAGTGATGCTGGCACAAACAAGAGTGTGCTGACGTTTGCTGACTGTATCACAAGCATCATCGACCAGCGTCTGCGTGAGGAAAGCAGAAAGAGGCATGATGACTGGGAGAAGGAATGCAGCCAGTGGGACATGGAACTGTCTAAGGCAAAGAAGGAGAAGCGAGAGCCTGACTGGACCATGAAGCCTGCCGACGAACCTTCGATGCAGCTCATGAACATGCCTGCCACTACGTCTAAGAGTCAGCTGATGCTGTCGCTGAAGGCAAATCAGCAGGATGGACTTATCGTGTCATCTACGGAGATCAACTCGCTGGTAGATGCCGTGAGCAAGGAGTACGGACAGTTTGCCGACCTCTTCTGCAAGGCGTTGCTCAACGAGCCTGTCAGTCAGTTCTTCAAGATTGACGGCAGACCTGTTGACATTGAGCGTCCGATGATAACACTACGCCTTAGCGGTACTGACGACCAGTACTTCAAGCTGTTCCAGTCGCTGAGCGATGGTTTCTTCACCAGAGTGTTGCATCAGCAGGGCGATTCTGACTATGAGTGGCGCGACCAGCGTCCGCCAGCAGATGTCAGGGAGTATGAGGTTGCCTCCATGGAGATAGCACAGGATGCCTTTGAGGCATGGCGTTGGCAGCGTCAATTCCCTCGTCTCACCGTTCTGTTCACCGATGAGCAGTGGAACAGTCATTGTGCATTCTGGAAGAAGGTGTATGAGGACTTCGTTCGTGAGTGCGACATCAAGTTTGCTGCCATACCTAAGCGACATGGTTTCATGCACATCCGTATGGCTGCTGTGCTGACGATGTTGCGCCTTTGGGATGAGCATCGCGTGGAGTTTATGTCGTTCGATTTTGAGCCTTCAACCTTCAATACAACCATTCAGTGTCAAGATGTTGATTTCGAGATTGCTCAGTCCGTCGTATATACCCTCTACCGACATGCTATGGTCATCTCTACGTCGAAGCTGAACAGCACTCAGCAGACGGAGCCGGAGATGACCGACTGGCACTGGCTTGACAATGCCTTGCGAGTGGTACATGGTCTGTATGGCGAGCACTCGTTCTCAAGCAAGGACTTCATTGCTGTAGTGACTGGCAACCCATGGAACAAGAGTCTCAAGACTGCCTATCGTCTGCTCGACAATCTCTGTCGTCAGAAATTGCTTCGCAAGCAGGGCAGACATTCGCCACGTCAGTACAGGATCACGAAGTCTCTCTTGAGAAAAATACGAGAAAAGTAAACTTCAACTCCATGACGTTCAATGCATTACAAAGCATTGTCATCGTGACAATTTCTCATAAGAACAAATCAAGGGGTGTCTCCCATTGACTGACAGCACCACTTCTATATAACAAATTATTATTAATGCGTTATTCTCCTCCCCTCGGGGAGGAAGGGAGGGCGCTACTTCTATTGACTAAGCCTCTCATTCGTATTGAGTGAGGGGCTTACTTGGTTTGAATGGCAGCGGTACTATATACTTGTTGCCCCTTCAGGGCGTACGTTTTCAACGCTTACAGGTCGAAAGATTTTGCACACCTACTCAGAGATTTATTTGCGTGGATCAGCAAGATATTGTGTGGGTGACACAGCGTCTGTAGGACGCCATCACAATAACCGGTTGCGCCGAACGCAGTGGCGCTGCCGGATAGAAACTGATATCGCTATCTGCGTCTGGAGGACGCTACAGCAACCAGTTCCAAGGTAGCGTCCCCCAGACGCTTTGCTTTACCCCCGAACGGATCTCAAAAAACTCTGTGTACTCCGTGGACTCTGTGTCTCTGTGTTAAGAAAGGAGAAGCATCAAGCAACGCTTTAACAATTATTATACAAATGCACTGAAAAATAATTGGTTAAAAACTTGCGTATGTCAGAAAAAAGTAGTACCTTTGTAAGTGGAAATTAGGGAGAAATCCTGACACTTTCCAACAACACAAACACTCATATTTATTCACTTTTTCAAACACAAACACAATGTCTGTACTTTTCAAACTTCACAAGATTGTGCGCACATTCAAGGACCAGCGCACCGACATGGCAAACAACAAGTGGTTTGCTCGTGCTATCACAGTGGGTACACTCAACACCCAGAGTATCGCAGAAATCATCCAGCGCAACTGCTCGATGAAGAAGTCTGACGTCCGTGCTGTACTCGACGAACTGGTCGAGGTGATGACGGACAAGCTCCAGGAGTCTTATGCTGTCAAGCTCGACGGACTCGGCATCTTCAAGATTGGCCTCCAGAGCACTGGTGCTGATTCGGTCGGAGAGTTCTCCGTCAACTCAAACATCGTAGGTGCTCACGTCAACTTCCAGCCGACATTCACAGTGAATGCTGCCACTGGCAAGCGTACACAGGCTCTCCTTGAGGGCGTTACCTTCCAGGAGACTGCTAAGAACGACGTAGTCAAGGCCTAAGGTTTCATCAACGAATCACACGAATTTCACGGATTTAAGATTCAGCAAAACAAGTTCGTGTCATTCGTGTTTTTCGTTGACTTGAGGTTTTATCATCGAATTACACGGATTTCACGGATTTAAGATTTGTCAAAACAAATTCGTGTCATTCGTGTTTTTCGTTGACCACAAGATAGTAAAACTATATAAAATAAGGTTAATTGTTTGGGAAATTCAGTTTTTTTGATTAACTTTGCACTCGTAAACAATAATGACAATGACAAAAGACCTCTTGAAAACCGAGCAACAATTCAAGGAAGCCATGGCATTGTGCCGTGACATCTTCCAGAAGAAACTCTACGACTATAAGCCATCGTGGCGTATGCTGAGACCATCCTCACTCACCGACCAGCTGTTTATCAAGGCGAAGCGCATCCGCTCGCTGGAGATAAAGAAAGAGTCGAAGGTTGGCGAGGGAATACTGCCGGAGTTCATGGCTCTGATAAACTACGGACTGGTGGGACTGATACAGCTCCGCGAGGGGTTCGTGGACGAGATAGACATGACCAACGACGAGGCTATGGCACTCTATGATGAGTTCGCACAGGAGTGTCTGACGCTGATGCTCAAGAAGAACCATGACTACGACGAGGCATGGCGCGGAATGAGGGTTAGCAGCTATACCGACTTCATCCTTACCAAGATTGAGCGAGTGAAGGAAATAGAGAACCATGGCGGCGAGACAACAGTGTCTGAGGGCATTGACTCAAACTACATGGACATCATCAACTATGCTGCCTTCGGAGTTATTAAACTGGCATTAGAGAAAGAATGAAGGACTGGAAAACGAATGCTAAACAAATAGCAGTAAACCTGGCAAGGTTCGTACTCGGCATCACCTTCATGCTGTCGGGATTTGTCAAGGCTGTTGATCCGTTAGGAACGCAGTATAAGCTGGCAGACTACCTTGAGGCGCTGTCAATGGGTGAGGTGTTCCCTGACAGCATACTACTGTTGGCATCGGTCGGAATAAGCACGTTCGAGTTTGCACTGGGAGCATTCATCCTTGTTGCCATTCAGCGCAGGCTGACGTCAAGGATAGCAGTGGCGTTCATGGTCGTAATGACTGCCATCACCGTATGGATAGCGATAGCTGACCCTGTACAGGACTGCGGATGCTTTGGCGACGCATTGGTATTGAGTAACGTGGCAACGCTGGAGAAGAACATCGTGCTGCTGGCTTGTGCCATACTCATAGCATGGCAGCCAACGCTCATAAAGCGATTCCTCTCAAAGGGTGCGCAATGGATATTCATCCACGTTACGGTTATCGCCCTGTTAGGACTTAGCACATGGTGTCTATACGACCTGCCTATCATGGACTTCAGACCGTATCACATAGGTGCCAACATTGCCGAGGGAATGAAGATGCCAGAGGGTGCAGAGCAACCAGAATACGAGACGACGTTCATCCTGGAGAAGGACGGCAAGCAGCAGGAGTTCACACTCGACAACTATCCTGACTCTACATGGACGTTCATAGACAGCAAGACGAAGGTCATCAAGGAGGGTTACGTGCCACCTATCCATGACTTCAGCATAACGACTCAGGACGGCGATGACATAACCGAACAGGTGCTCTCTGACAAGGGCTACACCTTCCTGCTCATCTCCCCTACCCTAAGTCTTGCAGACGACTCAAACTTCGGTGACATCGACGAGATATACGAATATGCTATGGACAACGGCTTCAAGTTCCTATGTCTCACGGCAAGTGGCGAGAAGGACATCAACCACTGGATAGAGATAACGGGTGCAGAATATGAGTTCTGCCAGACCGACGGCACAACGCTGAAGACGATAGTAAGAAGCAACCCAGGTCTGATTCTCCTGAAGAATGGTGTCATCATTGGCAAGTGGAGTCACAACCGTCTGCCAGATGTCAAGGAGATTCCATAAACTCGAGAAACTCGAGGAAATCGAGAAGCATCGAGAAACTCGAACAGCATCGAGACACTCGAGCAACTCGAGCAACTCGACAAACAACAAACAACAAACAAATAACAGTCCCACCGGCAATGCGTCCGGAGGACAATAATTAACATAAAAAACAAAAAAATGGCAAAAAAAATTGTTGCAGGTAACTGGAAGATGAACAAGAACCTGCAGGAGGGCATCGCTCTCGCTAAGGAGCTCACAGAGGTAGTTAAGAACCCTAACTGTGACGTTATCATCGGTACTCCATTCATCCACCTCGCTTCTGTTGCTGAGGTAATCAAGGGCAGCTGCATTCAGCTCTCTGCTGAGAACTGTGCTAACAAGGCTTCTGGCGCTTACACAGGTGAGGTTTCTGCTGAGATGGTTAAGTCAACAGGTGCTGAATATGTTATCCTCGGTCACTCTGAGCGTCGTGAGTACTACAACGAGACTCCAGAGATCCTGAAGGAGAAGGTAGAACTCGCTCTCGCTAACGGTCTGAAGGTTATCTTCTGTATCGGTGAGTCTCTCGAAGAGCGTGAGGCTAACAAGCAGAACGAGGTTGTAAAGGCAGAACTCGCTGGATCGGTATTCCACCTCGACGCTGAGCAGTGGAAGAACATCATCATCGCTTACGAGCCAATCTGGGCTATCGGTACTGGCAAGACTGCTACTGCTGACCAGGCTGAGGAAATCCACGCTTACATCCGCTCATGCGTTGCTGAGGTTTACGGCGCAGAGGCTGCTGCTGAGACTTCTATCCTCTACGGTGGCTCATGCAAGGCTTCTAACGCTCCTGAGCTCTTCGCTAAGCCTGACATCGACGGTGGTCTCATCGGTGGTGCATCGCTCAAGGCTGCAGACTTCAAGGGTATCATCGACGCTTGGGGCTAAACCGAATCAATCAAGGGGTGTCGCCCCTCGGTTGACACAAACAAAACTAAACTAAAGACGAAAGTCTATGATTAGAAAAACATTATTCACAATATGTCTGGCATTGGTGGCAATAGTCGCCAATGCTCAGACTATTACTGACGAATTACGCAATGCCCAGAACGGGCAGGGCAAAGTAACTATTAACCAGAGTTCGGAGATAGAACGACTGGTAAACAACGTATCGACAAATACTACTGTCCAAGCAGGAAAAAACACACCAAAAGCAGCACAGTCAACAGTAAAGGAACAGAATCCTGACAAAGCAACAGACAAGGAAACTGCCGACAACTCTACGACGCTGGACTCTGAGGACAAGAGTGCCTCGGACAATGCCGAGAAGGGCAGAATGGAGCGTAAGCTGAAATCGCAATCGACTGTTGCGGCAGAAGGAGAGAATGTGTCTGTAAGTACATCAAAGAAAATAATGCGCCATAGCTACAAGACTACTGGCTACAGAATACAGGTTTACTCTGGCGGAAACAAACGTGAGGACAGGCAGAAGTGTGAGGAGATTTCGGCTAAGCTCAAGGCGAAGTTCCCTAATCTTCCTATCTATGTCCACTTCTACTCGCCAAGTTGGAAGTGCAGAGCAGGCAACTACACTAATCAGTCTGAGGCGCAGGCAATGCTGAAGCAGATCCGTGCAATGGGATTCTCACAGGCATGCCTCGTCAAGGGTTCTATTAGTGTTCAATATTAATATTGTATATGAACATTATTATATAATGACAGAAGAAGAACAGACTTATTTAAGGCCAGGACTCGAAGAACTGGCCGAACACTATAAAGAGGTGTTGGGACTGCTGGGAGAGGACGTAGAACGCGAAGGACTACAGAAGACTCCTATGCGTGTTGCCAAGGCTATGCAGTTCCTGACAAAGGGTTACACACAGGACCCTAAGGCCATACTTGAGAAGGCGTTGTTCCATGAGGACTACAACCACATGGTCATCGTGAAGGACATCAACTTCTACTCGATGTGTGAGCATCACATGCTCCCGTTCTACGGTAAGGCTCACGTGGCATACATCCCTAACGGCACCATCACAGGACTCTCGAAGATAGCACGTGTGGTAGAGGTATTCGCACGTCGTCTGCAAGTGCAGGAAAGAATGACGCATCAGATCATGGAAGTCATTCAGGAGACGCTGCATCCTATGGGCGTCATGGTTGTCATAGAGGCAGCCCACATGTGCATGCAGATGCGTGGCGTAGAGAAGCAGAACTCAGTAACGACAACGTCTGCATTCTCTGGCATCTTCAAGGATCTAAAGACACGTCAGGAGTTCATGAGTCTCATCAAGTAAGCCTTCAATCACCATTTAGTTAGCCGTTAACGGTTAACAACAACAGCGAATTAGAGCAAAACAAACAACTAAACAACTAACCAAATATGAACGCAAAAGAACTAACCTTACAGGCAGAGAAAAACCGTAAGCGCCTTGTTGAGATAGTCTATAACGGCGGCGCTGGACACATCGGTGGAGACCTGTCATGCCTGAACATAATGACGGCTCTTTATTTTGAAGTGATGAACGTCAATCCAGAGGATCCTAAGATGGAGAACCGTGACCGCTTCGTACTCTCAAAGGGACACTGTGTAGAAGCATTGTACTCTGTGCTGGAAGCAAAGGGATTCATCAAGAAGGAACTGACCGACACACTCGGACAGTTCGGTTCTGTACTCTCTGGACACCCTACCATCGAAGTGCCTGGCATTGAGGTAAACTCAGGTGCACTCGGTCATGGATTGCCTATCGGCGTAGGCATGGCTATTGCAGCAAAGATGGACAAGAAACCATGGCGCACTTACGTCATGATGGGCGACGGCGAGCAGGGCGAGGGTTCTATCTACGAGGCAGCAATGGCTGGTAGCAACTACAAGCTCGACAACCTGGTAGCCATCATTGACCGTAACCATCTCCAGATATCTGGTGACACGGAGGACGTCATGAAGATTGACTCAGTAAAGGATCGTTGGACAGCCTTCGGATGGGACGTAAAGGAAATCAATGGTGATAACTGCGGCGAGATTCTTGAAGCATTCAACAGCATTGACTACAGCAACGGCAAGCCTCATCTCATCGTCTCTCACACAACAAAGGGCTACGGCATCTCATACATGGAGAACATCGCTAAATGGCACCACGGTATGCCTAATGCTGAACAATATGCACAGGCAATCAGCGAGATTGAAGCCCGCATAGCAGATCTTTCTTAAATATTAATAATGTGTTAAATATCATTATTCACTATTCATTATTAATTATTCATTAGAACTATGAACGCATGTAGAAAAGCATTTACCGATGAATTACTACGTCTCGGTAAGCTTGATAAAGATATTATCGCCGTGACAAGTGATGCTCGCGGCTCAGTAACACTTGGCGACTTTGCCAATGAACTGCCAGAACAGTTTGTAGAATGTGGCATCGCAGAACAGGATGCTGTAGGTATCTCGGCAGGTCTTGCACATAGCGGCAAGAAAGTGTTCTGCTGTGGACCAGCCTGCTTCTATGTAGCACGCTCACTGGAGCAGGTGAAGGTTGACCTTGCCTACTCAGAGAACCCTGTAACCATACTTGGTGTATCAGGCGGCATTGCCTACGGCGCACTCGGTGCAACACACCATTCGCTCCATGACATAGCAGCACTCCGCACATTCCCTGGCATGTCAGTATTCCTCCCTGCCGATGGACAGCAGACAAAGGTGCTCGTTGGCAAGCTCGTTGATTATAACCAGGCAGCATACGTCCGCGTAGGTCGTGCTGCTGTGCCAGACGTATATCCAGAAGACAAGACCGACTTTGAGATTGGTAAGGCAATAAAGATTCATGATGGCAACGACCTGACCGTAATTGCTGTTGGTGAACCAGTATGGCATGCTCTTGAGGCTGCAAAGCGTCTTGAGGCAGAAGGCATCAACGTTCGTGTCATTGACATGTCCCTTGCCATAAAGCCATGCGATCGTGAGGCTGTCATAAAGGCAGCAAAGGAGACTGGCAGAATCATTACCGTAGAGGAGCATTCACGATATGGTGGTCTTGGCGGTATGGTAGCAGAGATTGTCTGCGAGGAGGTACCAGGCACAAAGCTGACTATCCTTGGTATTCCAGACGAGAACGCTATCCACGGCACAGACAAGGAGATTCGTCATCACTACGGACTTGATGCTGATGGCATCTATAACGCAGTGAAGAAGTAATTTTCGTATAGTGTATAGAGTATAGGGTATAGTGTGATTCGCATTTGATAATCATAAAGACAGTTTCCGTACTATACTCTATACATTAAACTTTATACTAAACATGATAATAGCAATAGACCAATCAACATCGGCAACAAAGGCATTGCTGTTCGATGATAACTGCAAACTGCTGAAGCAGGTCGGCGTGCCTCACAAGCAATACTATCCTCAGCCAGGATGGGTGGAGCATGATGCAGAGGAAATCTGGCAGAACACCATCAAGGCAATCAAGGAAGCATTGCTTTCCCTCCCTCAGGAGAGTCAGGGTGGGGCTATCTCTTTCGCCATCACCAACCAGCGCGAGACTGTTGTAGTATGGAATCGCGAGACAGGTACACCTATATATAATGCTGTCGTATGGCAGTGCATGCGTGGTCAGCAGATATGCGAGGACCTTAAGGCAAAGGGCTATGGCCCAATGGTTAAGGAGAAGTCAGGACTGCTTATCGACCCATACTTTGCAGGTTCTGGTGCTAAGTGGATTCTCGACAATGTAGAGGGTGCACGCGACTTGGCAGAGGCAGGCAAGCTATGCTTTGGCACTATCGACTCATGGCTTATCTACAAGCTCACAGGTGGTAAGGTTCATGCAACCGACTACACCAACGCCAGCCGCACCATGCTGTTCAACGTCCACACCCTTGACTGGGACGATGAACTTCTCGACATGCTCACCATCCCTCGTAGCATGATGCCAAAGCCACTCCCATGCGACGCAGTTTATGGCGAAGTAGCAGAAGAGGTTAAGGAACAGCTCTTTGGAAATAACACTATACTCTATACCTCTAACTCTTTACAAATAGCAGGCGTCCTCGGTGACAGCCACGGTGCTCTCTCTGGTCAGATGTGTTTCCTTGAGGGTTACGGCAAGGCTACCTACGGTACAGGCTCAAGCGTCATGGTAAACATCGGTGAGCAGTATGCTCCAGCACCAGATGGCCTTGTCACATCCATTGGCTTCTCTGCCCTCGGCAAGACGTTCTATGCCTTCGAAGGCAACATCCACTGTACAGGCGCAACACTCAACTGGCTCCGCGATCAGTTGGAACTCATCAACGGTCCTCAGGAGGTTGAAGCAATAGCAACAAGCGTTGAGGACAACGGCGGAGTATATTTCGTACCTGCATTCTCAGGACTCGGTGCTCCATGGTGGAACACAGATGCCAAGGCAGCAATAACAGGCATGACACTCGCTTCAAAGAAAGCACACGTAGTACGTGCAGCACTTGAGTCAATAGCTTATCAGGTTACTGACCTTATCCGCACTATGACCGACAAGGCTGGCATCACTCTCCGTGAGATACGTGTTGACGGTGGTCCTACAAAGAATAAGTTCCTCATGCAGATGCAGTCAGACCTTCTGCAGGTGCCAGTAGTACGTTCAGAGGTAGAAGATGCATCAGCATTCGGTGCTCTCGTCATGAACCGCTTCGCTCTTGGAGCATGGAAGTCATTCGCTGACGCAGAGGCATCATGGGAAGCACTCGGAGCCACTACCCCACTCCACACCGCAGAGGAAATGCAGCCAACATACGAAGGATGGAAGAAGGCGGTCTCGCTAACGCTCGAAGTTAAAGAGTTAAAGAGTTAAAAAACAACATTCCACATCCACCAGTAAAGACTCCATCCCTAACGGGAGGGTCGGGGTGGGTCTTAATTATAAACCTAACAAAACTCCACGTCCACCTATGGAGTATAAAGACACCCTCCCTAACGGGAGGGCCGGGGTGGGTCTTATGTATCAAGCAGCTAAACCAGGAAAAGAGACCTTTGGTCTTATCATCGGCACACGTGCCTACTTCAACTACGAACTTGCAATCGACGTACGCAAGACACTCATCGACGAACTCACTAAGGCAGGCTATGGCTTCGTACTTCTTGACGAAGACGAGACTGTGACAGCAGGCGCTATGGAGACTCTTGAGGACGGCAAGAAGTGTGCACAGTTATTCCGTAAATATCGTGAGGAGATAAACGGTATCATCGTCTCTCTCCCTAACTTCGGCTTTGAGATTGGCATCATCAATGCTATCTCTCGTGCAGAACTCAACGTACCAGTACTCGTACAGGCATGCGACGATGAGAACGACAAGGTTGACCTCGACCATCGTCGTGACTCTTTCTGCGGAAAGATCTCTGTCTGCAACAACCTCTATCAGTATGGCATCCCATTCACTGACACTACTCTCCACACATACTCTATCCACTCGCCTCTGATGATGCAGGACGTAAACCGCTTCGCTGCTATCTGCCGCGTTGTCTATAAGCTGACACACTGTCGTGTAGGTCAGATTGGCACTCGTCCTCTTGGCTTCAACACTTGCCGCGCATCAGAGAAGTTGCTTCAGGCTTCTGGTATCACAGTTGTACCTGTTGACCTTTCTGAGATTCTCTACAATGCCAACCGCATTAGCGATGACGATCCAAAGCTCATCGAGGCAATGGCTGCCATCCGTGGCTATGCTACCGTTCCAGAGGCATACGACGACAAGGTGATGATACAGGCTAAGTTCGGACTTGCTGTAGAGAACTGGATTGAGGAGAACGAGGTTGACTGCTGTGCTCTGCAGTGCTGGGACTCTCTCGAGCAGAACTACGGCTGTGCTGCATGTGTAACAATGTCTATGCTCGGCGAGAAGGGCATACCATGTGCTTGTGAGACAGACCTTGCTGGTGCAGTATCTATGTATGCTCTCCACCTTGCTTCTGAGCTTTCTCCTGCTCTTGCCGACTGGAACAACAACTTCGCAGAGGATCGCAACAAGTGTGTCGTTACTCACTGTGGCAACTTCCCTAAGTCATTCGTTAAGAACGACATTAAGCTTGGTCCTCTCGGTGTACTCGGCCGTACTCTTGGCAAGGTTCGCACCTTCGGTGCTGTCTATGGCAAGTGTACAGAGGGTGAGTTCACATATTTCCGCATCTCTACCGACGACACTCTCGGTTGCATCAAGGCATATCTGGGCAAGGGCGATATGACAAACGACCCTTACGGCATGGACGGCTGTATCGCTGTAACACAGGTTCCTAACCTCCAGCAGCTTATGAAGTTCATCTGCAAGAATGGCTTCGAGCATCATGTTGCTATGGTTCGTACTGACGTGGTAGATATCCTTCAGGAAGCTATCGATACATACCTCGGTTGGGATCTTTACGTACACGAGTAAGGCCCCCTAGCCCCCGAAGGGGGAATATTTAAATTAGAATGATTATGACGAATAATAATTCCCTCCCTACTGGGGAGGGTCAGGGTGGGGCCCTGAAATTTGTATCTTGGAACGTTAATGGACTGCGTGCATGCGTAGGGAAGGACTTTGAGAAGTCGTTCCTTGCGCTTGACGCAGACTTCTTCTGTCTGCAGGAGACAAAGATGCAGGCAGGACAACTCGACCTTGAGTTCTTAGGTTACCAGTCATACTGGAACTATGCAGAGAAGAAAGGTTACTCTGGCACAGCTATTTATGCGAAGCATACCCCACTGTCTGTAACTTACGGCATTGGCATTGAGGAGCATGACCATGAGGGACGCGTGATAACTCTTGAGTATGAGGACTTTTATCTTGTATGCGTCTATGTGCCAAACTCACAGGACGGACTTAAGCGCCTTGACTATCGCATGAAATGGGAAGATGACTTCCGTGCATATCTCATGGAGTTGGACAAGAAGCGCCCTGTCATCGTGTGTGGCGACCTTAACGTAGCACACGAAGAGATAGACCTGAAGAATCCTAAGACAAACCGCAAGAATGCAGGTTTCACAGACGAGGAACGCGAGAAGTTCAGTACGCTACTTGCCAATGGTTTCGTAGATACGTTCCGTACCCTGCATCCTGATGATCCAACATATTCTTGGTGGTCATATCGTTTCAAGGCACGTGAGAAGAACGCTGGCTGGCGTATTGACTATTTTGTTGTCTCTGAACGACTTATGCCGAAAGTGCAGGAAGCAGCCATCCACAATGAGGTATTCGGTTCTGACCACTGTCCAGTAAGTCTCACCACCACGTTATCAACTAACAACTGATAACTAATAACTAATAACTGATAACTAATAGGAGTTTTCCCAAAGCAAATAGGGAAAACTCCTTTTTTTATGACAATAATGTTGCTACCTTTGCACCCAGAAACAGTAATACTACCTAAAAAGAATAAGTTATGAAAGCAAAAAAGATTATTTTCGCAGCAATCATGCTCGTATGCTGTATCGCTGCCAACGCACAGAGTTATCGTTACAGCCGTCACTACGACCCACGCTCTGGTCGCTTAAACTACAGTCAAGGTGGACGTTCGCATTTCTATACAGGTGGCTATAGTTGCTCTCCTTACAGTTTCGTAGGTCTGAGAATAGGTCCGTCGTTCTCTACAGTCAGTTCTGACGATCCGTTGCAGGATGCAGGAAGCGTACGCACAGGACTTAACGTAGGTCTCGCAACTGGTTTTGCATTGTCACACCGCACCCCACTCTTCTTCGAGACAGGTATCTACTACACACAGAAGGGTGGCAAGCAAGGCAACCTCGCAAACTTCAACCTTGACTACATCGAGGTGCCATTGACATTCAAATACATGATCATGCCTGACCGCGACTTCTCTATCCAGCCATTCGTTGGTGGCTATCTTGCAGGAGGTGTCAACGGAAAGATCAAGGATTACAACGACCGCATATCATATTCTGTCTTTGGTGATGGAAAACATGACTTCCAGAGATTTGACGGTGGACTGAAGGTAGGATGTGGCATTAGTTACAGCATGCTCTATGCCGAACTTGCCTATGAGTATGGTCTCTCAGACATCTCAAACGATAACTTCGACTCTACCCACAACTCCTCATTCATGCTAAACGTAGGTATTAATTTTTAAGGTTTTAGGTTGGAGGTTGGAGGTTGAAGGTTGGAATGCCAATCCGGACAGTCCGTTAACTATAAAACCTAAAACCTAAAACCTGAAACCTAAAACCTAAAACCTGAAACCTAAAACCTAAAACCTAAAACCTCAAGAAAAGTTAACAATTTATAATTATTAACCTATGTTATGCCGTACTTCAAAAGAAAGTAGTAACTTTGCATTCGCATTATGGTACAGGCCGATATGGCTCAGTTGGTAGAGCAACGCATTCGTAATGCGTGGGTCACGAGTTCGAGTCTCGTTATCGGCTCCATATTTTGATAAACGTGTTATAAAAAGTTCTTTCGAGTGTTGTACCCACAGTGCAGATATTCGTAAGGACTTTTTTCGTGTGCGGTAATAGCTCAGTTGGTAGAGCGTCGGCTTCCCAAGCCGAAAGTCGCGGGTTCGAGCCCCGTTTACCGCTCAATAATAAACTATATAAATTTATTTCTAAAACCTTATTATGAACATTTCACGCATTGACCACCTTGGTATAGGTGTGCAGAGCATCGAAGAGGTGCTCCCTTATTTTG
Source organism: Prevotella sp. (assembly GCA_045643065.1). GTDB lineage: Bacteria > Bacteroidota > Bacteroidia > Bacteroidales > Bacteroidaceae > Prevotella. Next base: position 1,461 of record JAZUKC010000132.1, on the reverse strand, counting down.
AGAACGTATTGGGTCTGAAGTGCTACGCTGTTGAGGAAGTAGCAGATCAGAAAGTAAAGACCGCTTTCTTGAAAGTAGGCGAAGTAAAGCTCGAACTGCTTGAGCCAACAAGTCCTGAGAGTGCTATCGCTAAGTGGCTTGAGAAGGGTGGCAAGGGTGTTCACCATGTTGCATTTGCTGTTGAAGACGGCGTACAGGAAGCTCTCGTAGAGGCTGAGGGCAAGGGCGTACGTCTCATTGACAAGGCTCCACGTCCAGGTGCTGAGCAGATGATGATTGGTTTCCTTCACCCAAAGACAACCGCAGGCATCCTCACAGAGCTTTGCGAACCAGCAAACAAGTAAACATCATTTAGTAATTTCGTAAATTAATAACAATAATGTCAATACAGTTAGAAAAGATTAAGCAGCTGATTGAAAAGCGTGAGCAGGCTCGCATCGGTGGTGGTGAGAAAGCTATCGAGAAGCAGCACGCACGTGGCAAATATACAGCTCGCGAACGTATAGAGATGCTCCTTGACGAAGGTTCATTCGAGGAGTACGACATGTTCAAACTCCATCGTTGCGTTAACTTCGGCATGGAGAAGAAGCAGTTCCTTGGCGACGGCGTTGTTACCGGTTCTGGTACTATCGACGGTCGTCTGGTTTACATCTTCGCTCAGGACTTCACCGTTAATGGTGGTTCGCTCTCTGAGACCATGGCACAGAAGATCTGCAAGGTTATGGACATGGCTATGAAGATGGGTGCACCATGTATCGGTATCAACGACTCAGGTGGTGCTCGTATCCAGGAGGGTATCAACGCTCTTGCTGGTTACGCAGAAATCTTCCAGCGTAACATCGAGGCTTCTGTTGTTGTTCCTCAGTTCTCTGGTATCTTCGGTCCTTGTGCAGGTGGTGCCGTTTACTCTCCTGCCCTCACCGACTTCACCCTTATGATGGAGAACACATCATACATGTTCCTCACTGGTCCTGCTGTTGTTAAGTCTGTAACAGGCGAGAATGTTGACGCAGAGCACCTCGGTGGCGCAAGCGTTCATTCTACAAAGTCTGGTGTTACACACTTCACAGCAAAGACAGAGGAAGAGGCTCTCGCTATGATCAAGCAGCTCCTCAGCTACCTCCCTTCTAACAACATGGAGGAGGCTCCACGCGTAGAGTGCACAGACCCTGTTGACCGCATGGACGACATTCTCAACGAGATTATCCCTGACAATCCAAACGAGGCATACGATATGTATAAGGTTATCTCGGCTATCACCGACAACGGCGAGTTCTTCGAGGTTCAGCCTAAGTACGCTAAGAACATCATCGTAGGTTTTGCTCGTTTCAACGGTCAGTCAGTAGGTATCGTTGCCAACCAGCCTTCTGCTTACGCAGGTGTGCTTGACTGCAACGCTTCACGTAAGGGTGCTCGTTTCGTTCGTTTCTGCGACGCATTCAACATTCCTATCGTCAGCCT
>JAZUKC010000131.1:0-15253 GCA_045643065.1 Prevotella sp. | reverse complement strand
GAGGGCTGCCTTTACCTCCTCTATGCTGAAATCGCCTTCGGGGCCCACCAAGACAGTGATGTCCTCTGCGTCTTCTATAGCGTTGAGTTCAGCAAACAAGTTGGTCTTGGGAATCTCTTCATAGCAATGGCAGATATATTTATGTCCAGAGCGTTCTGAGGAAAGGAAGGACTTTGCTGTCTGCACGTCATTGACCACCGGCATGAAAGCCTTACGGCTCTGCTTTACGGCAGAGATGATGGTCTTCTCAATGCGGTCAACGCGTAGCTTGGTACGCTCAGAAAAGGCACAGTTAAGGAATGACAGTTCGTCAAAGCCTATCTCTGTTATCTTTTCAGCCATCCACTCCATGCGCTCCATCATCTTCGTCGGAGCAATGGCGAGATGGATGCGGTTTCTCCAGTGTCGCTGCTGAGGATAAGACTGCACGATGCTGTACATGCACTTCTTGTTGGTAACGAGAGAGATTCGGGCATGATGGAACGTTCCTTCGCCATCAATAAGGAATATCTCATCGCCTTCCTTCAGACGCAGCACACGTATGGCATGAGTAGCCTCGTCCTGTGGCAGTTCGTCTGTGGCAGATGCCTGTGGTACATAGAAATATCTTGCTTCTTTCATGTTTCTTCTACACTTCTGGACGTAATAGTTTACCGCGTTTCTTCAGTTCGTCCCTGAACTTCGATGCCATCTCGTAGTTCTCATGCTCAACGGCATAGTCCATGGCCTCTTGCAGCATCTTGTCTGTAAGGACATTGAAAGGCAACGCCATGGATGGGGAACCAGGGATGTATGGCATAGCCTGACGTCGGAACAGTGTGGTGGAGACATAGAGAGGCGCCTTGGAGATGAGGTGCAAGAGAACAGCATCGCTGGCACGCATGGAGAGTGGCTGACCGGTATCGGTGTTTACAAGCATAGCTCTGTATTCTCCATCTACGATGTCATTGATGACAATCTCAAAGTTATAGCCTACCTGAGTCTTCAGCACGTTGACGAGAATCTCCGGCAACATGGTGTTGCACACCTTGTTACGAGACAGTCGCAGGTGAAGTTCTTGCTTCATCTGCACATCACATACCATGGCCATAATATGCTTCTCCTCTTCATCGACGAGAGTGATTATGCCAACCTCTGAATTGCCCATTATCTCGGCAATGCTCAATAGTTTTAGTTTTACCTGATCCTGCATTTAGGACTTTTTTGTACGGAATAATAGAGTAAAGAGAACAAACACTACGAACGCAAATCCTGAGAAGATGAACCAGCAGGTCTGCCAATCACCCTGCAGGAATCCGTCCTGCCAACTGCAATAGTGGTTGATAATCTCTCCAGCAATAAGTGTGCCAATTGTAGCACCGATGCCGTTGGTCATAAGCATGAACAAGCCCTGGGCAGATGCTCTGACATTCTCGTTGCACTCGTTATCGACGAACAAACCACCTGACACATTGAAGAAGTCAAAGGCTACTCCGTAAACGATACAGCTCAAGATGAACAGGATGACACCTGGGAAATCAGGACTTCCTAAACCGAAGAATCCGAAGCGGAGCACCCATGCAAACATGGCAATCATCATGACAACCTTGATGCCGAAGCGCTTCAGGAAGAACGGGATGAGCAGAATGCAGAGTGCCTCTGCTACCTGAGACAGCGAGACGAGCATAGTTGCATTGTTAGCGCAGAATGTGTCGGCAAGCTCTGGTATGCCCTTAAAGCTTGTAAGGAATGGTGTTGCGTAGCCATTGGTAACCTGCAGCGACATGCCAAGGAGTGCTGAGAATACAAAGAACAGCGCCATGCGCTTCTGCTTGAAAAGTCGGAAAGCATCCAAACCGAATGATTCTGCAAGCGACTGGGCTGGCTTTGGTTCTATCTTGCACTGTGGGAGCGTGAAGGTGTAGATAAATAGCAGGATGCTAAGTATGCCTGACACAAGGAATTGCATGTAGGTGTACTGGAACTTCATGTCGCTCTGTTCGAGGGTGAAAGAGAAGGAACCGTTGTCGAGCGTAGCGCAGTTGACAAACCACATGGTTGCGATGAAGCCAACAGTGCCGAATACTCTGATCGGTGGGAAGTCCTTGATGGTATCCATGCCGTTGTTCTTCAGAATGGTGAAGGCAACGGTATTGGAAAGTGCAAGTGTAGGCATATAGAAGGCTACACTGAGTGCATAGGTAGCAATGAAGAGTGTCTTGTCAGGCATGTCGGAACTGCTTCCTAAATAGAAGAGCATGATCATGGATAGTCCGGCAATGAGATGGCAGATGCCAAGCATTCGCTGTGACTGAACCCACTTATCAGCTATGACGCCAATAATAGCCGGCATGAAGATTGACACGATGCCCTGAATAGCATAGAACCATGATATTTCGGCACCCATACCTGCCTTTCCCAGGTAGTTGCCCATACATGTAAGATAAGCTCCCCAGACAGCAAACTCCAGGAAGTTCATGATAGTAAGTCTTGACTTGATATTCATAGATTGTGGTTTAGTGGTTTAGTGGTTTAGTGGTTTGGTGGTTTGGTTATTAATGTGTTACTTACAGTTCTCTTATTGACTTAATGGTCTCGTAAGGGTCTTGTGCCTTGAACACATAAGAGCCTGAGACAAGGACGTCAGCGCCTGCTTCCACGAGGCGTGGCGCAGTGTCTTGCTGGACTCCTCCATCTACTTCTATCAGCACGTTGCTGTTGGTCTCGTCTATCATCTTGCGTAACTCCTTGACTCTGTCAATGGTAGCCTCGATGAAACGCTGACCTCCAAAACCTGGATACACACCCATGACGAGAACCATCTCAACATCAGGCAGATATGGTCTTACTGCTTCGACGGGGGTATCTGGCGAAATCGTGATAGCTGCCTTCATTCCTGCATCGTGTATGCGACGAATGTAAAGGCCTGTATTTTCTTTTCCCACCTCAATGTGGAAGTTCATGGAAGCGGCACCGAGACGGGCTGTACGCTCAATGTAGTCCTGCGGATTGACATTCATGAAGTGAACATCCATAGGTTTCTTCAGCACCTTGGCTATTGCTTCGAGGACAGAGAAACCGAAGGAAAGGTTAGGAACAAAGACACCATCCATGATGTCGAGATGCAACCAGTCTGCATCGCTCTTGTTTATCATTTCGATATCATCGGAAAGATGAAGGAAATCTGCTGCTAATAATGAAGGAGATATTAAGGTCATTTTTTTTCTTATATTTTGATGGTTGGGCGGTTAACCGAAGAAACGAATAACCGACCAACCGAATAAGCGAAAGTTACTTATACTCAGCCCATGACTTGATAGCAATGTCATCAATGCTCATCGAACAGAAGGCATGGATGAATGCAGAGGCAAGGCGTGAGTTTGTGATGAGAGGAATGTTCAGATCAATGGCTGCGCGGCGAATCTTATACCCATTGTCAAGTTCGCGGGCGGTGTGGTTCTTCGGAATGTTCACCACCATGTCTATCTTCTTCTCGTGAAGCATGTCGAGAGCCTGTGGGTACTTGCCTTCGTCTGACGGCCAGAACACCTCGATGTTCTCAATGCCATTCTCCGTCAGGAACTTATGTGTGCCACCAGTGGCGTAAAGCACATAGCCGTTGCGGATGAGTTCGTTCGCAGCATCGAGCATCTCTGCCTTCTGCTTTGTTGCACCGGTAGAGAGAAGGATAGTCTTCTTCGGAACGCGCAGACCAACGGAGAGCATAGACTTAAGCAGGGCGCACGATGTGTCGTCGCCGATGCATCCCACCTCGCCTGTCGATGCCATGTCAACGCCAAGCACTGGGTCAGAGCCCTGGAGGCGATTGAAAGAGAACTGCGACGACTTGATGCCGACGTAGTCAAGGTCGAAGAGATTCTTCTTCGGTTTCTCTACAGGCAGACCGAGCATCACCTTCGTAGCGAGGTCGATGAGGTTGAGTTTCAGCACCTTTGAGACGAATGGGAACGAGCGTGAGGCGCGTAGGTTGGTCTCGATGACGAGGATGTCGTTGTCCTTCGCCATGTACTGGCAGTTGAATGGTCCTGAGATGTGCAGCTCCTTCGCTATCTGGCGTGTGATGCGCTTGATGCGACGAACAGTCTCCACGTAGAGTTTCTGCGGAGGGAACTGCAGGGTGGCGTCGCCAGAGTGTACGCCAGCAAACTCGACATGCTCAGAGATGGCGTAAGCAATGATTTCGCCATCCTTGGCAACGCCGTCGAAGTCTATCTCCTTGGCGTGCTCAATGAACTTGCTGACGACGACAGGATGCTCTGCGCTGACGTTGGCAGCCAACTGCAGGAATCGCTCCAGCTCGTCGCGGTTTGAGCAGACATTCATGGCAGCGCCAGAGAGGACGTATGACGGACGGACGAGGACAGGGAATCCTACGCGCTCGATGAAGTCGTTGATATCGTCCATGCTTGTCAGGGCAGACCATTCTGGCTGATCTACGCCGATGCGGTTGAGCATGGAAGAGAACTGTGCGCGGTCTTCGCAATTATCGATGTCCTTGGCAGATGTTCCGAGCAGTGGCACTCTTTCTGCGTCAAGTTTCACGGCGAGGTTGTTAGGAATCTGTCCGCCTGTTGACACTACCACGCCATGAGGGCACTCAAGATCGATGATGTCCATGACGCGCTCGAAGGTAAGTTCGTCGAAATAGAGTCGGTCGCACATGTCGTAGTCGGTAGATACCGTCTCAGGGTTGTAGTTTATCATCACCGAACGATAGCCATTCTGACGGATAGTGTTGAGAGCCTGTACGCCACACCAGTCGAACTCTACCGAGGAACCGATGCGGTATGCACCCGAGCCAAGGACTATGACGGTGCGCTTGTCGTTCTCGTAGTTGATGTCATGGGCCACGCCGGCATAGGTTACATAGAGGTAGTTGGTGTGGGCTGGGTATTCGGCAGCGAGGGTGTCTATCTGTTTCACCACAGGGAGGATGCCGTATGACTTACGGAGGGAGCGTACGGCAAGCTGTGCCTTATGCATGTTGTCCATCTCGCTCTCGAGTCCTACGGCACGTGCTATCTGGAAGTCGGTGAAGCCATAGACCTTTGCCTCGCGAAGCAGTTCCTTGTCGAGGACATTGATTGACGTGCACTCGCTGAGTTTGTTGTAGATATCTACGATGTGCTGCAGTTTCTCGAGGAACCACTTGTCTATCTTTGTGATGTCGTGTATCTCGTCAACGGAATATACCTTCTGGAGCATAGCCTTGGCGATGACGAAGATTCGCTTGTCGGTAGGATCATGCAGAGCCTGCTTGATGTCTTCTACCTTCAGCTCTTTGTTGCCAACGAAGCCATGCATTGACTGGCCTATCATGCGGAGACCCTTCTGGATGGCTTCCTCAAAGTTACGTCCGATAGCCATAACCTCGCCAACGGACTTCATGGAAGAGCCCAACTCCTTGTTTACGCCACGGAACTTGGAGAGGTCCCAGCGTGGTATCTTACAAACGACGTAGTCAAGAGCAGGTTCGAAGAATGCTGATGTGGTCTTTGTTACGGAGTTCTTCAGTTCGAAGAGTCCATATCCCATACCAAGCTTGGCTGCTACGAATGCCAAAGGATAGCCTGTAGCCTTGGAAGCAAGGGCAGAGGAGCGTGAGAGGCGGGCGTTGACTTCGATAACTCTGTAATCTTCTGACTGTGGGTCGAACGCATACTGCACGTTACATTCGCCGACAATACCGATGTGGCGGATAATCTTTATGGCAAGGGCGCGAAGCTTATGGTACTCGGAGTTGGTGAGTGTCTGTGAAGGGGCAATAACGATGGACTCGCCGGTGTGGATGCCAAGTGGGTCGAAGTTCTCCATGTTACATACGGTGATACAGTTGTCGTAGCGGTCGCGGACAACCTCATACTCTATCTCCTTCCAGCCCTTCAGAGACTTCTCTACGAGTACCTGAGGCGAGAATGAGAATGCCTTCTCAGCAAGAGTGGTGAGTTCCTGCTCGTTGTCGCAGAAGCCAGAACCGAGTCCACCTAAGGCGTATGCGGCACGAATGATGACAGGGTATCCCAGTGCTGCAGCTGCTTTCTTTGCCTGTTCTATTGTGTTGCAAGCCTCGCTCTTTATGGTGTTAACATTGATTTCGTCAAGTTTCTGTACGAAGAGTTCACGGTCTTCTGTGTCGATGATAGCCTGAACAGGAGTACCGAGGACGCGCACATTGTACTTGTCAAGTACGCCAGACTTATATAGCTCAACGCCACAGTTGAGCGCTGTCTGTCCGCCAAACGCAAGAAGGATTCCGTCAGGACGCTCCTTCTCGATGACACGTTCTACGAAGTATGGCTGGACAGGAAGGAAATATACCTGATCGGCTACACCCTCAGATGTCTGCACGGTAGCAATGTTCGGATTGATGAGAATAGTCTCCACTCCTTCTTCGCGCAGAGCCTTAAGTGCCTGCGAACCAGAATAGTCAAACTCTCCAGCCTCACCGATTTTCAGTGCACCGGAACCAAGGAGAAGAACTTTCTTGATATTTTCGTCTTTCATTATATTCTTATCTTATCTATTGTTTCAAAAAAAACTACAGTAACTCAACGAACTTGTCGAACATAAACTCTGTATCGACAGGACCAGAACATGCCTCTGGATGGAACTGACTTGAGAACCAAGGCATGGTCTTATGGCGAATGCCTTCGTTGGACCCGTCGTTCATGTTGACAAAGAATTCTTCCCAATTCTCACCGAGAGTCTTGGCATCAACGGCATAGCCGTGGTTCTGAGAAGTAACGAAGCACTTCTCTGTGCCTACCATTCTGACTGGCTGGTTGTGCGAACGATGACCGTACTTCAGCTTATAGATGTTTGCTCCTGCTGCCTTTGCCAGCAACTGGTTGCCCATACAGATGCCGCAGATTGGTGTTGCCGGCTTGCCGTCTGCAACATTCTTGAGCTGCTGGTCCATGAACTTACGCAGAATGTTTACAGCGTCTTCGCACATATCAGGATCGCCAGGACCATTAGCCATAAAGAGTCCGTCAAACTCCATGTCGGTATAATCATAGTTCCATGGCACGCGAACCACTTCGCATCCACGATTGATGAGACACCTTATAATATTAGCCTTCACGCCACAATCGACAAGAACTACTCGCTTGCCATCAGCATACTTGCTATTCTCAAGGTTTGTCTGCTTTGTCAAACCGTCGCCATTAGGGTTAGGAGCGTAAGTGATGACTTCCTTACATGACACTTCATCAACAAAGTTCACACCTTCATAACATGCCTCAGGAACATTGTCTGGCTGATCATCGAAGAGTATCTTACCCATCATGACACCATGCTCGCGAAGCACTTTCGTCAGTTCGCGAGTGTCAATGCCGGTTATGCCTGGCACATGCTCTCGCTTAAGCCAATCAGCAAGCGACTCCTTGGCATTCCAATGACAATACTTCTCGCTATAGTCAGAAACGATAATGGCAGAAGCGTAGATTTTATCGCTCTCCATAAATGTAGGCAAGCCATTTTCCTGAAATGAGAATTCAGGCACGCCATAATTGCCTACCAATGGATAGGTCAGCGTCATCAACTGGCCCGCATAAGAAGGGTCAGTGAGTGACTCTGGATAACCCATCATGGCAGTATTAAAAACCACCTCACCAGCTACTGGCATTTCGTAACCGAATGATTTACCATGAAACTTTGTTCCGTCCTGAAGGACTAATGTAACATTCTTCATCACTTAAATATATATTATCCTAAAAATTTACTTGTTTCTGTAAGAGCAATAACCTTAAACCTTGAACCTAAAACCTTGAACCTCAAACCTTGAACCTCAAACCGTTAAACCTTAAACCTTAACCGTTAAACCTTACCAAAAGCGTTCATTGCGTTCATGCGTTCATCGTTCATTTTCAAGTTCAGAGGTTTGTGGCAAATAGGTAACCGATAAACCGAATACCCGATAAACCGGCCAACCGCCCTACTCCACCGTTACCGACTTTGCCAAGTTACGTGGTTGGTCCACATTCTTACCCTTGCACACAGCAATGTGATAAGCAAGGAGCTGAAGAGGAATCGTTGCGATAAGCGGTTCGAGACATTCAAGGCATGGTGGCAGCTCAATGACCTCATCAGCTATTTTGCTTACAGTTACGTCACCTTTCGTGACAAGAGCAATGACGCGACCATTACGTGCCTTTATCTCCTGAATGTTTGAAAGCACTTTTTCATAAAGAGCATTCTGGGTAGCAACGACAACGACTGGCATATCAGAGTCGATAAGGGCAATAGGACCATGCTTCATCTCTGCAGCAGGATAGCCCTCAGCATGTATGTAACTGATTTCCTTCAACTTCAGCGCACCTTCGAGCGCAACAGGGTAACTGTAACCACGACCGAGGTAGAGGAAATTACGAGCATAGGTGAACGAACGGCTCAGAACCTTTATCTGGTCATTGGCATTCAGCACTTCCTGCATCATCTCAGGGATGCTGCAAAGCTGGGAAGTTATCTTGCAGAAGGTTTCATTGTCAATGGTATTCTTCTGCTTGGCAATAGCCAGTGCCATAAGGATAAGCACAGTCACCTGTCCTGTGAATGCCTTAGTCGATGCAACACCTATCTCTGGACCTACATGTATGTATGTTCCTCCATGTGTTGCACGAGCAATACTTGAGCCAATGGCATTCACAACGCCATAGATGAAAGCGCCTTTCTTCTTAGCAAGTTCGACGGCAGCAAGCGTGTCGGCAGTCTCACCACTCTGGGATATTGCCACCACTACATCGTCTGCCTTTATCACAGGATTGCGGTATCTGAACTCAGATGCATATTCCACTTCAACTGGTATGCGACACAATTCCTCAATAATCTGCTTGCCAATGAGTCCGGCGTGCCATGATGTGCCACATGCAACGATAACGAAGCGGCGTGCTTCCTTTATGCGTTCTGCATTGTCAAGGACAGCACGGAGATAGACATTGCCAAGGTCTGTGGTTGAGACATGTCCACGAATACAGTTCTCAAAGCATTCTGGCTGCTCGAAGATTTCCTTCAGCATGAAATGGTCATAGCCACCCTTCTCTATCTGGCCTAACTTGAGGTCAACTGTCTGAACTTCTGGCGACAGATGATGGTTAAGGATAGACACCACGTCGAGGTCTCTGTTACGGCGAATGACTGCGATGTTACCATCCTCCAGATACACCACCTTATCTGTATATTCAACGATTGGCGATGCATCAGAAGCAATGAAGAATTCATCCTTGCCGATACCTACAACCAGCGGACTCTGCTTGCGAGCAGCAATAATCTGATCAGGATTGGTCTTGTCAAGAATAGCGATGGCATAGGCACCAATAACCTGATGGAGTGCCACCTGAACAGCCGTAAGCAGGTCACAGCCTTTCTTCTCTATGACATATTCAACAAACTGAATGAGTACCTCTGAGTCGGTGTCGGAAACGAACACCTTTCCTCTTTCCTGAAGGTTACGCTTCAGATCAGCATAGTTCTCAATGATGCCATTATGTATTATGGCAAATCTATGCGACTGAGAGAAATGAGGGTGAGCATTGCGCTGAGATGGTTCGCCGTGGGTAGCCCAACGGGTATGAGCAAGTCCTATAGTACCGGTGCAATCTTTGTCTGAACTGAAGTTCTCCAGATCGTCAACCTTTCCTTTTGCCTTATACACGTTAAGCGCTCCCTCATCGTTTATAAGTGCCACTCCGGCACTATCATAACCGCGGTATTCAAGGCGGCGTAAACCTTTGATAAGAATAGGGTAAGCCTGCTGATTACCTATGTATCCTACTATTCCACACATATTTTCTTTATTTTCTTATTAATATTAATTGGGGTATATTACAAAAGAGACACAAGGCAACAAGTGTCTTGCGTCTCAATAAATATCTTTATTTCTTGAATATCAATGCTGCCAATGTTGACAACGAAGTAACAACGCTGACGGCAGTGAACCATATACCAAGGTTTGCATTAACAAGGGCGTTACGTGCCTTAACCTTCATTGGTTCTACATAGACAATGTCGTTCTGCTGTAAATAAAAATAAGGAGAGTTCATCACATCTGCCTTAGTAATATCAAGGCGATGAGCCACCTTCTCACCATGTTCATCCTCACGAATCAGCAACACGTTGTCGCGCTTGCCATAGAGGGTAATATCTCCTGCCAGTGCAAGGGCTTCAAGGATATTGACTTTCTCATCAGGAATGGAGATGCGTCCTACGTTGCCGACCTCACCAAGAACCGTAATATGGAAACTTGAGAAATTGACAGTAACGATAGGTGTCTCTGTCTCTGCGAGATAGTTCTTAAGTTTGGCAGCGATAAAGTCCTGACACTCATTGCGTGTCATGCCCTGGACATGAAGCTTGCCAAGCACGGGGAAGTTAATGGTGCCTTCATTATCTACAAGATAAGGAAGAGTATAGTTTGCACCGCCACCACCGTTGACATTGCTGTTCTGATAGAGATTGAAAGGACGGCTTGCCTCTGGGTCAGTAGTGTTAACATAGATAGTCAACTTGTCCTTCGGCATTATCTTTTCATCATACAGATGTCGAGACATGGAAAGATCAGCATTATCTATATCCTGGAAATACTCCATGTTCTTGATACTTGTACATCCTGATAATAACAGCACAACAACCGCAAAAGCAGATATGATTTTGAAATTCTTCATGAGTTTCTGTAGTTAAAGTCGTTAATCAAACCAAATTTTGTGCAAAGTTAAGCAATTTTTGTGATACTACAAAAAAAATGCAAACAAAAATTCAGAACATTGAAAAAAAACACTAACTTTGCACATTAATTTTGCACACCTACTTATGACAAAAAACGAGATTCCAAATATAACTTATTCTTCCATCGAATTCTTCGACATACTGCTCAGCTGCTGCGACAGCACCGCACTTCTCGATCAGCAATACTCTTTGCTCAGGAGAACTTTCAGGCGCATTGTCGAGCAGTATATATCTGATTGCCCGATAAACTTCGTTGGCACATTTGCAAAGGTGGATTACATCATAAAGCAGAATTCCATCCAGCAAAACGAAGCAATGCTGATACACAGGACGAGGAAAAGGTTATTCTCTCTGCAGACAAACGACGAGGGCGTAACACTTTCTTACGACACTCTCATCCACGATGTTAAGGCGACGGCAATACTCGTCTCACACATTTTCTCAGAAACAATACCTTCTGCGTTGTCCGCATTACTTCCTACCACTGACGACGTTCATTCATGGGGCATCATCGACCATAATGTCCTTCGTGTCATTGTCACTCAGTGGGACGATGCTTTCGTATGGGCAACAGACGAATCGGGAAAAGAGATAAAGGTTTGTTACAGCAATGACAACGAAATATTGACCCGTGGAGGAAAGTTCTGTTGGAATTACCTCTCTGATATTCTTTCTGAGAACTGTCAGCTCAATCTCGTCAGAGTCAGGATGAAGGATAACATACATTATCCAGAACTAATCATCTACGAACCTGATTACCTTATTAATGTTACGACTATAGCCAACTGTTTTGAGACTTATGCAGAGTCGCCTTTGGTAAGTCTTATAAACAAGCTGCGTCCTGCTGCCAACGGTATTCCTATTCACTTGGGTAATCTCGCAGGACAGTATCTTGACGACACCATACACAAGCGTAGCATTTCCTTTGCTGATAGTTTCATGGAGTTCTTCTCCAAGAATGCTCTTGCTTTGGTGACATGCGAGGAAATGTTTCAGGCAGACAAGGCAAAGGCCTTCTACGAGAATGCCAAGGTACAGAAGGAGAACATCAAGCGTTTTGTTGACAGTCATCTGCCTGACATTATTGGCCAGTTCTCTTCCGACGACGTTCTCTTAGAACCTTCCTTCTTCAGCGCAACACTCGGAATACAGGGACGTTTTGACTTCTTGATCGACAATCCGGACAAAACTGTTATAATAGAGCAAAAATCTGGTAAGGGAGCGTATGTGCCACCTTCCTACAGTCACGATCCGCAGGTACCGGCACCGCAAGAGAAACATCTCGTTCAGCTTATGCTGTATCGTGCATTAATGGCGTTTGAGTTCAGCAGGCATTCTGACCAGTTAAGCCACATCATACTTATGTACTCTAAGTATGCCAAAGGACTTGTCTCTACGGCGCAGATTCCGGATATCATGCTTCGTGCCATTAGGATGAGAAACCTGATTGCACACAGTGAGATAGGGTATGCTGATAGTGGCATGAACATTCTTGAGACTCTCACACCTGATATTCTCAATGAGAAGCATATCAATGGTAAACTATGGCATAACTACATTCTCCCTCAACTCACTGAGACTCTTCTTCCTATCCGCCAGGCGTCACCTTTGGAGCGCTCTTACTATCTCCGCTTCATGCATTTCCTCGCTAAAGAACAGATGCTGTCGAAGGTGGGCAACAAGAACAAGGAGTGTTCTGGTTTTGCCTCGGTATGGAACGACACTCTCGACGATAAGCGTAATGCTGGTAGCATCTACGACTCACTGACCATTTCCGATTACATTTGCGACGGAAGCAACGTCACTGGCATCATCCTTCGTTTTGGCAATATCAACGCTGACTCCTCAAACTTCCGTGTTGGTGACATTGTCATTCTTTACCCATACCGCAAAGATAAGACACCGTTCGCTTGCAGTCAGATGGTCCATCGCGCAACCATCAGCCAAATGAATGCAGAAACTATTGAAATAAAGTTGCGTAACACGCAGAGTGGTAAGCATATACTCGAGAGCATGAACGGTTGCCTCTGGGCTTTAGAGCATGACTTAATGGAGGCTTCAGAAAGTTCGCTTTACCGCTCTATGCACAGTTTCCTTTCTGCTACTCAAAAGCGACGCGACCTGATTCTCTCTCAACGTATGCCTGACATTGACGATAGAGCTGAGGTGTATGGCAATTACGGAGTATTCAATTCTCTGGTCTCTAATGCAGCAAAAGCAAAAGATTTGTATATAATCATTGGTCCTCCTGGTACTGGCAAGACTTCCTTCGGTCTTGTCAATATTCTCAGCGAAGAACTCCTTCGCCCTGAGAGCAGTATTCTGCTTCTCTCTTACACAAACAGGGCTGTCGATGAAATATGCTCAAAACTTGTAGAAGAGGGACATGACTTCATACGCATTGGTTCGGAGTTGTCTTGCCCTAAAACATACAGAGATCATTTGCTCTCACATAGAGTAAAGGCGTGCCGTAAGGGGACAGAAGTCAGGGACATGCTTCTTCGCCAGCGTATAGTCTGCGCCACGACTGCTTCCCTCAACTCGTCTGTCTCGCTTTTGAACATTAAGCATTTCTCTCTCGCTATCATCGACGAAGCATCTCAGATTCTTGAGCCTCACATCATCGGATTGTTGTCCGCACGTCATAATGACGGAACAGACTCTATTCTGCGTACTGTACTCATCGGCGACCACAAGCAATTACCTGCTGTAGTGCAGCAAACGGAGGATGAGTCGGCTGTCAGTTGTCCTCTGCTTAATAGCATCGGCATCTATAACTGCCGCACATCATTCTTTGAACGTATGCTTGCGCGATTCCAGAAAGATAATGGCGACTATGATAATCGTTACGTCTATATGCTGACGCATCAGGGGCGTATGCACCATGACATTGCCGAATTTCCAAATCAGGAATTCTATAACGGTAAGCTCAGCGTTGTTCCTCTCCCTCACCAGACGATAGCTCTCGCCCACCCTACCGTTGAGTCGCCTCATGCAAAATGGTTTGCAAATCATCGTGTTGCGTTTATTGACATTCCGTCGCCACAGCAGTCGGCTTCTGATAAAGTAAATATGATGGAGGCAGAAGTCATTGCCGCCACTGTCCTTGACATCTACAACCAGACATCCGCATATTTCGATGTCAACAAAACCATCGGAATCATCGTGCCTTATCGCAACCAGATATCTGCCGTTCGCAATGCTATTGACGCTTATGGCATCAGCTTTCTCCATGACATCACAATTGATACAGTGGAAAGGTATCAGGGTAGCCAGCGTGACTTTATCATCTATGGATTCACCGTGCAACATGCCTATCAGCTAAACTTTCTGACATCTACGTCATTCTATGATGGTTCCGTACTCATAGATAGGAAACTGAACGTAGCGATGACCAGAGCAAGGCTTCATCTTCTCTTGTTCGGCAACGCGCATCTACTCTCACGCACCCCTATCTACCAGCGTCTGATAGACTACACAAAGCAGCATAACTCCTATTTCGCATCAACGAAAGACACGGAATCTTTTGAATAATCTTTCGTGCATGGAGTGCAATTCGCTGGATATTTTTTGTCCTAAAAGGTATTGAGTGAGGCGCCAAGAGATTCCCTCTTGGAGCGGAAGAGGTAACTTCCTGAAAAGCAAGAGGTTACGAATGGGTGTCCAAAAAGCATTGAATCACAAGGTGAATCAATAGAAAACGGGAGCCGAATCAATAGGAAACGGCACCCGAATCAATACCTTTCGCTTAACGAGTGTAATTCGTTGTGATTATTATTCCTCAAAACTGTCAAAAATCAACTGACCTTTGGACTCTACCCAGATGTAGCCGTCACTGTCTTTATCTGGTTCTGTCTCCCACCATGGTCCTCTACCAATGTTATCTGTAGGGGAACCTTCTCCTGATCCAGACATTATACAAACATTATTCAGATTCACCACCTTTGCTGATGGCACCTTATATTCTTTCTTTTTCATTGCGTTTCTTGTTTTATTTCCCCCTCCCCCAGGGGAGGGGAAGGGGGAGAGGCTTCTTTATTTTACAGTTATCTTCTTTATAGTACCGTCACTCATTTTCACGATGTTCACACCCTTCTGTAGGCTGTTAAGCTTTCGGCCATTCAGGTCATAATACTCTGCATCGCACTCGGTGATGGCATTTAACAAGCCCGTTACCGTATTCTCTTCGTCAGCAATCCTGATGCTGAGTGTACGTGGCTTGGCCATAGCCCAAGTAGGATGGATGTATGCACGGAATGGAGCAACCTTGACACCCTCTGCCCATACATCACCTGCCATCCAGAACATATTCTTCGAGATGTAGTAGTCATATAAGTTAAGTTGAATTGTCTCGTATGTACCTACAAGCTGAAAACCGTCGGCATTAGATACTTCTTCAAGCCTACAAGAAACGGTAGTGCTTGCTGCGGTGAGGGTAAGGGTATAGTTGCCTGCGAGACCATCATGCAGACGGAAGATAACAGGAGTGCCAGCAGGAACTATGCCACCATTGTCATTCTCATCAATCTTT
>JAZUKC010000130.1:0-88634 GCA_045643065.1 Prevotella sp. | reverse complement strand
ACCGCAAGACTCCTCACGATGGAGGGCGTGGTAGGCTACGAGCTCGCCCATGAGGATGAAGTCGCGCAGGTGGATAGCCTTGTCGAGCTCGACGTTGAGGCCTTCCTTGCTGCCAGGGATGTAGAGGTACTCGTTGAACTCCTTGCGGATAGCCTGCAGGAGCTTGAGACCCTCCTCAAGGCCCTCCTTGGTACGACCCATGCCGACGTGCTCCCACATGATGTGGCCGAGCTCCTTGTGGAGTGAGTCAACAGAACGCTTACCCTGGATGCCCATCAGGCGGTCAATCTCTGCGTCAACAGCCTTCTCTGCTGCCTCGAACTCTGGGAGATCGGTAGAGAGACGTGGCCACATAGCCTGGTCAGCGCGGTAGTTCGGGATGGTGTAAGGGAGTACGAAGTAACCGTCAGCAAGACCCTGCATCAGTGCTGATGCACCGAGGCGGTTAGCACCGTGGTCAGAGAAGTTACACTCACCGATAGCGAAGAGGCCAGGGATTGTTGTCTGCAGCTCGTAGTCAACCCAGATACCACCCATTGTGTAGTGGATAGCAGGGAAGATCATCATTGGCTTGTAGTAGTCGAAGCCGTCTGCTGAACGTACGAACTCGCCTGGATTAACGTCTGTAATCTCCTCATACATATCGAAGAGGTTGCCGTAACGCTGGCGAATCTCGTTGATGCCGAGACGCTGGATTGACTCAGAGAAGTCAAGGAACACAGCAAGACCAGTGTTGTTTACGCCGAAGCCCTTGTCGCAACGCTCCTTAGCAGCACGCGAAGCAACGTCACGTGGCACGAGGTTACCGAATGCTGGATAGCGACGCTCGAGGTAGTAGTCACGATCCTGCTCAGGAATGTCCCAACCCTGCTTTGTGCCTGCCTGGAGTGCCTTAGCGTCCTCAAGGTTCTTTGGTACCCAGATACGGCCGTCGTTACGCAGAGACTCTGACATAAGGGTGAGCTTTGACTGCTTGTCGCCGTGTACAGGGATACATGTTGGGTGAATCTGAACGTATGATGGGTTAGCCATCATTGCACCCTTACGGTAGCACTGGATAGCTGCTGTACAGTTACAGCCCATAGCGTTTGTTGAAAGGAAGTATGCGTTGCCGTAACCACCAGTAGCGATAACTACTGCGTTAGCAGAGAAGCGCTCGAGCTTACCTGTTACGAGGTTCTTAGCGATGATACCGCGTGCACGGCCGTCGATGATTACTACGTCCTCCATCTCATAGCGTGTGTAGAGCTTCACCTTGCCGGTGTTAACCTGACACATGAGTGAAGAGTAAGCACCGAGCAGCAGCTGCTGACCTGTCTGGCCCTTAGCGTAGAATGTACGTGATACCTGTGCGCCACCGAATGAACGGTTAGCCAACATGCCGCCGTACTCACGAGCGAATGGAACACCCTGTGCTACACACTGGTCGATGATGTTGTTTGATACTTCTGCAAGACGATATACGTTAGCCTCACGAGCACGGTAGTCGCCACCCTTTACTGTATCGTAGAACAGACGATAAACTGAGTCACCGTCGTTCTGGTAGCACTTTGCTGCATTGATACCACCCTGTGCAGCGATAGAGTGTGCACGACGTGGTGAGTCCTGGATACAAAGGTTAATTACGTTGAAGCCCATCTCGCCAAGTGATGCTGCTGCCGATGCACCAGCAAGACCTGTACCTACGACGATAACGTCGAGCTTCAGTTTGTTCTTTGGGTTAACCAGACGCTGGTGAGCCTTGAATTCGGTCCACTTCTGTGCTACTGGTCCCTCTGGTATGCGTGAATTTAATGTCTTAGCCATTTTCTTTTTTCCTTCTAAAAGTTTTGTTTACGTGCTATGGATTTAAGCACAGATGAAGAAATAAACTACAACGGCAGCAAAGCCGAGCATGAGAACTGTAGAGTAGATCTGACCGATGCACTTCCAACGGTTGAACCATACCTTACCGCTGACACCAAGTGTCTGCATTGCCGACCACATGCCGTGTGTCAGGTGGAACCAGATTGCTGCAAGCCATGCAAGGTAGATAACTACATGGATTGGGTCAGAGAAGCAGTGACGAATCCAGAATGCACCGTCTGTAGCGTATGCCTGACCTTCAAGACCAGCGAGCTCAACGAGCATCATCTTTGCCCAGAAGTCATAGAGGTGCATACAGAGACCAAGGAGAATGATGATACCCAGAACGAGCATGTTCTGAGATGCCCACTCTACCTTTGAAGGACGGTCGGTAACCTCGTAAGAGCTGTTACCACGTGCCTTGCGGTTCTGCATCGTAAGCACAAAGGCTACGACAATGTGAAGCACTGCCAAACCAGCCAGACCGAGTGTTGCCACTACAGCATACCAGTTGGCACCGAGGAACTCACAGATCATGTTGTAGCCTTCCTCTGAGAAGAGTGCAACTACGTTCATGCTCATGTGGAACGTCAGGAACAGGATAAGAGCGAGACCTGTAACGGACATCACTACCTTCCTACCAATAGAAGAATTAATTAACCACATAAATGTTTTTGTTGATTGATTAAGAAATTATTAATTATTTAATGATATTTTTTTTCTATACTAAGTCAGGGGAATTAAGGTTATATTAATCATTGAATACGCACGCCCGCGAAAATTCACTGCAAAATTAATAAAATATAATGATTAATCAAAATTATTTTAAAGGAATTGAAAATATTTTCTTACTTTTGCACTAAATTCTAAAGAAACGCAACAATAATTGTCAACATTAGTATGTCATTTGTTCGCAACAAAAGAACATTTGTGCGATAAAAGAACATTTGTCATATTTGTTTGCAATTAAAAAAATTACCCAGATGAAACTAACATACGATGTCATAGTAATCGGAGCCGGACACGCAGGATGCGAAGCAGCATGTGCCAGCGCTGGACTCGGAGCACGCACGTGTCTCGTGACCATGGACATGAACAAGATTGGACAGATGTCATGCAACCCTGCCGTTGGCGGCATTGCAAAAGGTCAAATCGTACGAGAGATTGATGCTCTGGGCGGACGTATGGGCATCGTCACCGACCGAACTTCTATCCAGTCACGCATGCTGAACCGTTCGAAAGGTCCTGCTATGTGGAGCCCACGTGCTCAATGCGACCGTGGTAAGTTTATATGGGAATGGCGCCATCAGCTCGATGAAACCGACAATCTTGACATCTGGCAGGATCAAGTTACGGAGCTTCTGACGGAAGGTCAGAGTGAAGAACTGAGAGCAGTCGCCCAACCACGCGTGATTGGCTGCAAGACTCTCTGGGGCGTAGAAATCTATGCTCCTTGCGTTGTCATTACTGCCGGAACATTCCTCAACGGCTTAATGCATATCGGACGAACTATGGTTCCGGGTGGACGTATTGCAGAGCCTGCTTCGCTCCATCTCACCGAGAGTATCAATGCATTGGGCATCCGTTCGGCACGAATGAAGACTGGCACACCAGTACGCATCGATGCCCGTAGCGTTGATTATAGTCTCATGGAACGACAGGATGGTGAGGAAGGCGTACGGTTCTCGTACTTAAATGAAGAATTAAGAAAGAAAAATGAAGAATGCAATGCAGAACAAACAACTGCGGCAAGAAATTCTTCACTCTTCACTCTTCATTCTTCATTGAAACAACTCCCTTGCTGGACAACCAACACTAACGCCAAGTGTCACGAAGTTTTGCTTCGTGGACTACCTGATTCTCCACTATACAACGGTCAGATTCAAAGCACAGGACCTCGTTACTGTCCTTCAGTAGAAACGAAACTTATGACATTTCCTGACCGCGACTCACATCCATTGTTCCTCGAACCAGAAGGAACGGATACCAACGAGATGTACCTTAACGGCTTCTCCAGTTCCATGCCAATGGACATTCAGATAGAAGCGCTAAAGGAGATCCCTGCATTCAAAAATCTCCGAATCTACCGACCAGGATATGCCATAGAGTATGATTATTTCGATCCTACTCAGCTCAAGCACAGCCTTGAGTCTAAACTCTGCGACGGACTGTTCTTTGCAGGACAGGTTAATGGTACAACAGGATATGAGGAGGCTGCCGGACAAGGACTCATTGCAGGCATCAACGCAGCACTCAAGGCTGGACATGATAGCAGCATAGGCGAATATAAGCCTTTCGTGCTTAAGCGTGACGAGGCATATATTGGCGTTCTCATCGACGATCTTGTTATGAAAGGTGTTGATGAACCTTATCGAATGTTCACATCGCGTGCTGAGTATCGCATCCTTCTCCGACAGGACGATGCTGACCGCCGATTGACTCCTATGTCCCATTCCATCGGTCTTGCTTCTACTGAACGCTTCAACGTATGGAAGAAAAAAGAGGCTGCCATTGAGGAACTAAAGCAGTCACTTACCTCAACGACAATAAAAGCTGATGTACTGAACCCATATCTTGAATCCATCGGTTCTACCCCACTCCATGGTTCTGCCCATCTCAACGAACTTCTTGCGCGTCCTGGCGTAACAATTAACGGATTAAGAAACGCTGGAATACTGAACTTGGACAGTCAGATTTCGTCGGAAGTATCGGACGCAACGGAGATAATAATAAAGTATGACGGCTATATCCGTCGTGAAAGAGAATACGCTGACAAGATGAATCGTCTTGAGAATATGCGCATTCCTCTTAACTTTGACTACGACTCACAACAGAGTCTCTCTACCGAAGCACGCCAGAAACTAAGTGCTCGCCGTCCGGAAACTCTCGGTCAGGCATCACGCATCCCTGGTGTCAGTCCAAGCGACATAAACGTATTGCTTGTTTTGTTTGGACGATAAAACATCAATAATAATCAAAAAACACCGATTTAATCGTGAAACTATATATGTTCCACGTGAAACAATAAACATGTAACAGTCTGATTTAAAAGCAATAAACCAAATAACAATAACAAAAAAAACATTTAGCGATGAACAATCCTACTTTATTAAGAAATCTGCGAGTAATTCCCGATTTTCCGATCCCTGGTATTCAGTTTCAAGATGTCAGCACATTATTTACAAATGCAGAGTGCATTCAAATAATGCGCGATGAAGTCGTAGATTTATATAAGGATAAAGGCATAACTAAAATTGTCGGAATAGAGAGTCGTGGCTTTCTCCTATCAAGTGCTGTAGCATGCGAACTTGGTTCAGGCGTAGTAATGTGTCGTAAACCTAACAAACTTCCCGGTGAAACCGTAGAGCAGTCGTACGAGAAAGAATACGGCACAGACACCATCTGCATACACAAGGATGCAATAACTCCCGATGACATCGTTCTTATTCATGACGATTTGCTTGCAACAGGTGGTAGCATGCGTGCAGCATACGACCTTGTGAAGAAGTTTAATCCAAAGAAGATATATATAAACTTCATTATCGAACTTACGATAGAAGGTCTGCATGGTCGCGATGTTTTTGACGAAGACACCGAAATAACTACACTAATAAAAGTAGAAGACTAACATAAACTAGGAGAACTAGAATTACTAGAGATTCTAGAGATCCTAGAAAGTCTAGAAAATCTAGAAAGCCTAAACAAACCACGTTCCACGTGGAACATTATATATGAAAAAAGAAGAAAACGAGGCACGTTTAGCACGCCTAAAGAACATAGTTTTGAATATGCCAGAGAAACCTGGTAGCTATCAGTATTACGATGCTGAGGGCACGATAATCTATGTAGGTAAGGCAAAAAATCTGAAACGCCGCGTTTCTTCTTATTTTCATAAGGAAGTAGATAGATTCAAGACTAAGGTTCTTGTTTCTAAAATCGAAGATATAACCTATACCGTTGTAAAGACAGAAGAGGACGCATTGCTTCTTGAAAACGCACTTATCAAGAAGTATAACCCACGATACAATGTCCTCCTAAAGGACGGAAAGACCTACCCGAGCATCTGCATCACAAACGAACCCTACCCTCGTATTTTCCCAACACGACAGATAAATAAGAAAACAGGCAGTTATTTCGGTCCGTTTTCACATCTTGGTTCGATGTACACTATACTTGAATTCATCAAGAAACTGTATCATCCACGCACCTGCCGCACACTGATTACTAAAGAAGGCATTACCAAAGGGAAATATAAACCATGCCTGGAATACCACTTAGGCAACTGCGGTGGTTGCTGCATTGACAAACAATCGTACGAAGAATATCAGAAACAGATACAGCAAGCACGTGAGATTCTGAAAGGAAACACACGAGAATTGCAGAAAATGATATGGAACGACATGCAGCAAGCAGCAGAAGAAATGCGATTCGAAGATGCACAAAAACTCAAAGAACAGTTCTTTCTGGTCGAGCAATTCTGCTCAAAGAGCGAGGTAGTAAGTCACACAATAACCGACGTTGACGTCTTCACCTGCCTCCCAGATGAGACAAATAACAATGCGTATGTCAACTTTCTGCACGTCACTAACGGTCAGATAAACCAGTCCTTCACCTTCGAATACAAACGCCAACTGAACGAAAACGCAGACGAAATACTGGAAGACGCCATACCAGAAATACGCGAAAGGTTCCATTCCACCGCAAAAGAAATCATCGTGGAGCGAATGCTTGAATGGCGATGCCCAGGAGCAGAGTTTTTCGTTCCGCAGAGAGGCGATAAAGCACACCTGCTGGACCTCTCTATGATGAACTGCAAACAGTATCGTGTTGACCGCCTGAAACAATCAGACAAACTCAATCCGGAGCAACGTTCCACACGCCTAATGAAACAGCTTCAGAACCTTCTGCAGTTGCCTTCACTACCAATGCAGATCGAAGCCTTTGATAACTCGAACATACAAGGCTCAGATGCCGTAGCAGGATGTGTTGTATTCAAGAAGATGAAGCCATCAAAAAAGGACTACCGTAAGTACATTATCAAGACAGTAGAAGGACCTGACGACTATGCATCAATGCAAGAAGTGGTGTTCAGACGCTACAGCAGAATGAAAGAAGAAGGCACTGCCCTACCCGATTTGATAGTATGCGACGGTGGAATCGGTCAAATGTCGAGCGTAAGAGAGATAGTAGAAGACCAGTTAGGACTGAGTATTCCTATCGCCGGACTTGCCAAAGACGACAAGCACCGTACCAATGAACTGCTATTCATCCCTCTCAACGATCCCACGGATCCACTGCAAGACCGCCACCCTATCACAGTACAAGTAAAGCAAGAATCAGAGCTTTTCAAGGTACTCACACAGCTTCAGGATGAGGTTCACCGCTATGCAATAACATTCCATCGCGACAAACGCTCAAAGAGTGCCCTTCACAGCGCCCTTGACGACATACAAGGCATAGGACAAAAGACAGCAGATGCCCTCCTTAAACACTTCAAATCAGTGAAGCGACTGCGTGAGGCAAGCCTTGAAGAAATAGAAAAAATAGTAGGAAAATCAAAAGCAAAAACAATAAAAGAACACTATGCGACTGGTAATTCAGAGAGTTAAACGAGCTTCAGTAAAAGTATATACCGAAGGTCATGAATACGACGAGCAATACGTTGAGCACTGTTCAGCTATAGGCAATGGCCTGATGATACTCGTAGGAGTCGAGGAAAACGACTCAGAAACAGACGTTGACTGGCTTGTGGGCAAGGTATCAGGCATGCGTATTTTCGACGATCAGAACGGCGTTATGAACCTTTCAGTTAAGGATATCGACGGCGAAGCACTCGTAATAAGTCAATTTACGCTATTTGCAAGCACCAAGAAAGGCAATCGACCATCATGGCTAAGAGCAGCCAAGCAGAACATTTCTGAGCCGCTGTACGAGCTTTTTTGCAATAAACTGACCACTTCCCTGGGTAAGGAAGTTGGGCGTGGCGTATTCGGAGCGGATATGAAGGTGGAACTGATAAACGATGGTCCTGTAACTATTATTATCGATAGCAAAAATAAGGAATGATTGCTGTCGAAATTAAAAGATAAAAATTAAAAATTAAAAGTTATGATTTGCTTTTGCTCCTTGCCATATGGTGAGGGGCATTTTTTTTGTGAAAATTGCAAACAAATATTACAAATCATCAGTTTTTAGAGGATAGTTGACTGGAGATTGTACTTATAAAAAATTATCTTACCATGCTCGTTTTGCCTTTAGGTCAATGTACTTACGGACAACATTGATACTTAAAGACTCTGGATAGGTCAGTACACACTGTATGCCGTTCTGCTGCAGACGATCAACAATAAACTGCTTCTGGAGAGAGAAATCCTTCGCCAAACTGCGTTTTATGTAGTCAGATGACGATGGTTTTGCGCTAACGGATACTGATTTAGTATCAGAAATAGCCTCAGAAGCCTCATAAACGCCCTCTGAGAGGTTTTCAAGCTCCTTGTCGATAAACATTACCACAACGAGGCAATGACGGCGTGAGATGCGCTTTAAGAAGTCAATTTGCCTATCCATGGCTTTCATAGACGAATAATCTGTATAAAGACAGACCAGGCTACGGCGCTGAACCTTGCGTCCAAGTACCAGCGTCAGCTCCTCCAAATCACCCTCTCCATACTCCGTTTCCATGCCATAGAGATGCTTCATGATATTGTTCAACTGAACATCTCCACTGCGTGACGGAAGATATTCCACACCTTTTGGTCCATAAGAGAAGAAACCTACGTTATCGCCTTCACTGTGAAGGGCAGTATAAGACAGCAAAAGAGACGCATTGATGGCATAATCCTGCAGAGTTAATCCACCGAAAGTCCTGTGCATAGAACGGCCGCAATCAATAATATTGTAGATATGCTGCGAACGTTCATCCTCATAATTGTTCACCATAGTCCTTCCGGCACGCGCTGTAGCCTTCCAGTTGATGGTACGAATGTCATCGCCCGGCACATACTCACGTATATCCATGAAGTCTGTTTGGTTAGCAGGTGTCTGGCGACGATGTGTGCCATAAGCCTCTACTTGCATAGAACGCACCTGCTGTTCCTTCTCCCTCAGTCTGCTGAATGCCGGATAAACATCTACCCTATTGCCTTTTTGCTCAATAACAAAGCGGCGTTCCAGAATACCAATAAATCTTCCGAAGACAAGCAATCTGCCCAGTTCGAATGCACCGCGACGTAGCGGGAACACGTTATATTGAGCAACATAAACACCATCTTCATCCTTCTTCATTTTCAGATTCTCTGCCTCACAACGCAGAAACTGTGGCATTTCGTCCAGTGCATAGCATCCTCGCAAGTTACCACGCACAACCTTCATCGATATTCCCACACGGTTGTTCTCACCAAGATCAAGCTTCTCAGCAATGATTCTCTCTCCACTTACCTTACAGAACCAAAGCATCACAGCATCGAAAAGTGTTGCCACCGCTAAAGCAATGACTCCCGCTATGGCCACATAATACAAGGGCGTAATCCACACTCCCACAACCGATACGGCTGCAAGAACGAAGAGAGCTATGAAGAACTGGTTTCTGAAAAAGAGAGACATCTAACTACAACTGCTTTTACTCAAGGGAAATTAAATATTTGTATTCACTGTATCCAGCAACTGATTAACCAACTGATTGACAGTCAATCCGTTAAGTTCAGCTTCAGCAGTCAGCGTTACACGATGTGCAAGTACATGAGGCGCAAGGAAACGCACATCATCTGGCGTTACGAAGTCACGTCCTGAGAGCAGAGCATGTGCCTTAGCAGACTGAAGCAGAGCAATCGATGCACGTGGCGATGCACCAATCCAAGTGTATGGCGTGGTGCGTGTTGCAGCTGTGATGCTACAGATATACTGAATCAATGAGTCATCTACAACCACCTGTGGCAACAGCTTACGCATCTCCATCACATCGTTCACGGTCAGTACCGGAGTAAGTCCCTTGACATCATGGAGCTGATTGCCGGCAGAATACTCCTTAAGCATCTGCAATTCAGTGTCCATCGAAGGATAGCCCACCACGATTTTCATCATGAAACGGTCCATCTGAGCCTCTGGCAGACGGTATGTACCCTCCTGGTCAATAGGGTTCTGCGTAGCCATAACCATGTATAGCTCAGGCAGTTTGTATGTTGTACCGTCGAAAGTAACCTGACGCTCCTGCATACATTCAAACAACGACGCCTGCGTCTTTGCCGGCGCACGGTTTATCTCGTCAACGAGGAGCAACTCGGTGAATACCGGTCCCTTACGGAAAGTGAAGTCGCCACTCTTCTGATTGAGTATGCTTGTGCCTATAACGTCGCTCGGCATGAGGTCTGGCGTGAACTGCAGGCGCTTGAATTCAGCACCAATAAGCTGGCTCAGAGTGCGAGCCATGAGCGTCTTCGCTACTCCCGGCACACCTTCCAGCAGCACGTGTCCATCAGCAATGACGGCAGTGAGCATCAGTTCCAGCATATCGTTCTGTCCGATTACTACGCTATGTGCCTGACGTCTTAGTTCGTTCATCTGACCAGTAATGGCGGTCAGGTCCAATCGTGAGTTGTATTCCATATCTATCGTGTGGTTTATTATCTTCGTGTTATGACTATACCTTGGTCTCAGTCATTGCCTTTTCTATATTCTTCAGGCAGGTAATGTAAGCCTTGCGTGGCAGATTACCTGAACCGGCAGCAGTGAGACTCTCCATCTGGAGCAGTGCTTCGCGTATCATGTTGACATCAAGCTGCTTACTCCTTGCTATGTGATCGGCATAGTCCGATGGTTTATTGAAGTCCTTTGTGGTATAATCAAAGCGATATTCCTTTCTCAATCGGTACAGCAAGTTGCGCTGTTCTATCTTCAACAGATCTGTATAGTCACTGTTAAGGTCGTACAACGTGGCAAGATGCTTTATGAAACTGATGGTAGAGTTATGCTCCATCGGTTCATCTATGGCTGCCGCTCTGCGCCTGCGTCCATTGACAATGAGCAGCAGAACAAGCGCTGCCAGCAGTATGTAAATAGCCAATGCAGAACCCTTATGGTTGAGAAGCACTTGGTATGTTGGGTCTAACTCTCCTTCATTATTACTGCTATCTGTCTCAGTAGGAGCAACATGCCTAACCAACACAACTGGATTCTCCTTGTTCAGAACTTTGTTCAGCACATCGTCCATCAGCTTACACGTGCTGGTATCGCTGATTGCATAGTTCGAGAACAGTGCCTGGTATCCGGCAAACGTCATGCTGCCCTTCTTCAATTTGCGCTGCAGCACGTAGGTTTGTCCACCTGTATCGGTCAGCACCTCTCGTGTCTGGCTGACGAGGCGTTCCACGTCTTTATCAAATTCGTCTTCGTCTGTGTATGTTGATACCGAGTATGTCTTCTCCAGAAGGAAAGACCAAGCTTCGCAACCTGTGCGATTCTTGTTCAGCAACAGCTTTTTATGGTCATAATGTTCGCCACGCTTTGACACATAACTGATGTCAAAGCTAAATTGCGTGTAGCTGTTGACATTGAACATTTGTAACAAATCACAGTTCTCACCAACGAGAATCACGTTGTCGCCACGCTGTAAAGCATTAAGCAACAGCTGCCTTTCGTCAAAGAAATCCTCATATTCATAGCCCGTAGAATAGACAATGTAGTTGTATCGCTTGCCTTCGCGCTTTTGCAGGGCATCTGTCAGCACCGTATCGGTCTCTACCCCACCCTTCCATGTTGTTTCGAGGTGTTCCTTCAGATAGTATGCGCCGAAAGGATCAGTGCTGTTCACGTCGCCATATTGCCTCTTCGACCAGTCGTACTTCACGTATGAGTCCATCACGTATGTTGCCACGAAGCCCATAACGACGAGTATCAGCGCTGCCACCAATATCTTCTTTATCATGGCTGACCTCCTTTCGCTTTGTCTATGAGTGAGTTATACAGTGCGAGGGCTTCGTCATACACTTCCTTATTGGCAGGATAATGACCGTATTTTATGTACAGGAACGACAGTGTCAGGCGACGCAGTTCGTCCTTTCCTTGCTCTATTTCCTCAACGTACATCATCGGTGTCTTCCATTCTTTCCATCGAATGGTGCGCTGTTTGTCCAGTCCGTGCAGCGCCATGAGGTACTGCAGGTTGACGGCCAGTGCATAGTCGCCCTTTTCCAGAGCAGCGTTTAGTTCGTCGTTGAAGTTATGTCCGCGTATGTCGGCATCTGCGGCGGTGCCCATTGTGCCTACCTGTGGGCTATAATCCGCCACCTCGGCTTTTCTGTAGCGCAGTTCTGGCAGTATTAGTTCCTTGTAAATCAGCCATATAATCACTACTGCAAGCAATGTCCACAGCACCCATTTCACTATCATCCACTGCATTGACGTCATATTGATGTCAAACAGTGCATTCAACATTTTCTCCAGATATTGGGACACGTTGAAGCCCTCCAGCGAGTTAAGTCTCTGGAGTTCATCATCGTAGTTTGGTATGTCTGAGAGGTATGGGAGCATTTGTTTGCGGATTTACGGAGTTACGATTCATCGAGACATCGAAATATCGATAATTCGATTATTCGATTATTCATTATTTTCCATTCGAAAAATCAGTCCTGGATGGCTGCGCTTCTCGGTGCAATGACCGTAGAAGAAGTGGCCAATAACCATTGTAATTATGTAGGCCAGGGCAAAAGTCAGGAATAATATCACAATAGTTGCCGATTCGAAGAAGTTCTGACCGAGGATGGACATCACACGATCATAGAGCAATGAGCTCAGATAGGTGCTCATAAGCTCTCGCAATCCCTGCAACAACAGTATCGGAGTGCCTATCAGGGAAGCGCCGATGATGAAGACACCCATAACGCATATTATGAAGTTCATGAACGATCCGAACGCCATTTTCACCGACATCGACAGGAAGCTCAAGCCAACGCCCTTCTCACGCTGAATAATCACGAGCATCAGCGGACTTAGTAAACTCACTGCTAACGGACCTAAGACGGTGATGACACTTAAAATGCCCAGCACAAACTGCACCAATACAATAATTATTACGTCCAGGAACATCCTGGGCCACTTCTTTGCCAGCGCTATGTAGCGTGGGTGGCGGGCATTGTATCCGTATTCATCGGGGTTTTCCACCACGAGGAACAGCATATTGGGCAGCACAGGAAGCAGAAGCACGTCAACAAGACCTACAATGAAATACAGCATTTCGCTGTCTCCGGTCAGATGTATCAGCAGCAGCAATACTAAAGTGATAATTATCGGCAGCAGTATCAAGTGGAACACTATGCGGCGTTCCTGCCACAGCCATTGGCATGCACTGGTCACTACCTCACCACGTGGACGCAGGGCGTATATCGGTGAAATCATGCTTTTCCCTCCTTTCTTGCCAGTTTACGTGGCAGCAGAATGCAGTAGTAAGATATGAACAACAGACCCATAACAACCAACGCCACGCGTACGGACATTGGCCATTCCTGATGTCGGGTGATAAAGCTCTCGATGAAGGCGGCTACGGTTATCACGGGCAACATGGCGAGGAACATCATGAGTCCTTGTATTGCGCTGTCACGAAGGGCACGTAGGCGGGTTTGCTTGCCTGGGAAGAACCATCCGAAACCGAGTCTCAGACCTCCTGCACAGCATACTATGCAGGCTGGAATCTCCAGTGCGCCATGCTCGTTGGCTGCCACAACGGCATCGGTAAGGCAACCGTACTGATAGAAGAAGGTATCGAAACAGCCCATCATCACGCCGGTTTGCATGGTCTTGAAGATAACATAGAAGGGTGACAGCAGGCCGTTGATGAAGAATATCAGGCACACCTTCATGTTGTTCAGCCATATCTGGAAGAACATTTCCACTTCGTTCTCCATGCCGTATATGCCCATCGGGTTGCCTGAGCGGATGTTTTCTACGGTCACGTGGTAATATCCCGCACCGAAGAAACTAATGAAAAAGTCCTCGTCGAGCACCTGTTGCAGCGTGCCGAGCACGAAGCCGAGGACCAAAATGATAGTCGTGAACAGCAGATAACGTCTGCAGGTGTAGAACGTCAGCACCACATCGTGCGAGAAGAAGCGCCATAGTTCCTTCCAGCGTTGTGGATGGCGGCGATAGAGTTCGTGGTGATACTGCAGCGTGAGGGCGTTAAGATAGTTGCAGACGGGCGAATCTGGATAGTGGCTTTGGGCAAAGGCAAGGTCGGTACTCAGGGCGAGATATGCCTCGCCCAGCTCACTGGGATCATGAATTTCCAATGCTTCTATCATTGTTTCATACTCATCCCAGGCTGCCTTGTTCTGTGCCACAAATCGAGATTCGGTCATTAGTTTTTATTTTCTTTAAGGAAGTCAAGAAGTTAGAAATCTACTCAGCACCTTCTTTTTTTAACACAGAGACACGGAGAACACGGAGGGTACGGAGTTATTAGAGTGCTATGCAGTACGTTCTTGCCCGAATGGAACTCAGAAAATCTCTGTGGCCTCCGTGTCCTCCGTGTCTCTGTGTTAAAAGACAAGGGGACCTGACTTCTTGACTTCTGTTGAGCTGCGAAACTTAATTTTGGTTGCGAAATTAATAATTTTTCTTGTAAAAACAATGTTTCTTCGTTTTTTTTTTATACTTTTGCCAAAAATTTTTGGATCATGCCTTATATACTATCGTCTCAGGACGTCAGAATTACTCAGGACTCGGCAAGCATAGCTGCTCGCATAGGTGCATTGGCCATCGACTTGCTGATCATTGCTGGAATCTATTTTGCAATAGTCCGCATTGGCCTGTTCGAATTCTTCGACGAACTGAATTTATATTATATCAACTATATTATGTTTATGTTGCCACTGCTCTACCCTGTCGTCACGGAGACGATGATGGGCGGACAGACGGTGGGAAAGCGTTTGTTGCGTTTGCGTGTGGTAACATTAGAGGGTGGCGGACCTAAGCTTACGGCGTTTATTATGCGCTGGATGATGCTGCCGTTCGACCTCATTTTTGCCATGGGCATCGGCCAGTTGTGTGTCTTTTTCACAAAGCGTCAGCAGCGTTTGGGCGATCTTGTGGCTGGCACATGGGTTGTTCGCACAAAGACTTACGACACGGACAGCGCCAATTTGCTGCCGTATGCCAAGGCAGAGGGCTACGTTCCGATGTATCCTCGTGCAAAGAATCTCACGGCGAAGCAGGCTGCATTGCTGCAGGAAGTGTCTGACAACTACATGGAGGATGGCGTGATTGACGCTGCAGACGACTACAAGAAGCGCATAGAGGCCATCGTTGGCCCCGACCTGCACAACAACACCCGCGATTATTTCATACAAGTCCTTCACGACTATTACTACGAATTCTAAATAAAAACCAACATAAAAACAATATGCAAACATCCAAAATCAACGAAGCCCTCGGCAAGTACAATCTTGAAATCGAGGACATGGAGGTAAAGGCAGCTGTTGATGCCCTACTCGACCAGCACTTAGAAGAGAACATGACTCCTGAGGTTAAGCGATTCCTCATGGGCAGTATTGAGTTGACAACGCTGAAATGCACCGACTCTGACACGTCTGTCATGGCGTTCACGGACAAGGTCAACAAGTTCGATGACGAGTATCCTGAGCTGCCACACGTGGCCACCATCTGCGTCTATCCATGCTTTGCTGCCGCCGTTGCCAACACTCTGCGTGTCGAAGGCGTAGAAATTGCTTGCGTGAGCGGCTCTTTCCCATCGTCGCAGGCATGTATAGAGGTGAAGACCATAGAGACGTCTCTGGCGGTGAAAGATGGCGCTACAGAGATTGATATCGTGATGCCTGTGGGCAAATACTTAGCGGGCGACCTTGAGGGCCTCTGCGAGGACATTGCCGAACTGAAGGCTGCATGTGGCGACGCGGCTATGAAGGTCATCCTGGAGACGGGCTGTCTGCCTTCGATGAAGGACATAAAGATTGCGTCTATCCTGTCTATGTACAGCGGTGCTGACTACATCAAGACTTCTACTGGCAAGGAGAAGGTGAGCGCTACGCCTGAGGCTGCCTACGTGATGTGTCAGGCTATCAAGGAGTATTACGACGAGACGGGCATTCAGATTGGTTTCAAGCCTGCCGGTGGCATAAACAGTGTCCGCGATGCTGTTACTTATTACACCATCGTGAAGGAGGTTCTCGGCGAGAAGTGGCTTACTAACAAGTGGTTACGTCTGGGCACATCGCGTCTGGGCAACATGCTTCTCTCTGACCTCGTAGGCAAGGAAGTGAAGTTCTTCTAATAAGTTGTAATAACACAGAGACACAGAGGTCACAGAGTACACAGAGATTTTTGAGGTCTATGCAGCATGTTTTTTCCCGCATGGAACTCTAAAAAACTCCGTGTACTCTGTGTCCTCTGTGCCTCTGTGTTAAATAAACAACTCCCCCTCGATTGTTCCATTTTCCCCTAAAACAAACAAAGCCCGCAATCTATTGATTACGAGCAGTTTACAACGAGGCTACAAATCGCATTGCGATTCCTATTGATTCGCTCACCAAAAAGCTACGAATCGCACTGCGAATCAATACAAAACACCGCACTGTTCAATACTGATCAGTGCGGTGTTCCATTTTTACTCTTCGGGTGATGGGTGTGTGAATGGCAAGGTATTCTGCCTTATTCCTGGCAAACCACTCATCTTCTGGGCCTTAGCCTTGAGTGCAGTGCCTGCAATAGTAGTTGTAAAACCACCCGTTCTTTGACATGTTATGTTGTTTAATTTGCCTACTATTTGAGCAACAATGGTATAAGATTTTGCGTCCTCTACCACATCTTCGCGCAGCGTGCCGTCCATCAACACGACAACGTCTTCGGTTTTTGTCAGCTTACGCTCAAAAGTAACAATTTTGCCGGCTACATCACCTGAAATCTCGGTGCCATCTTCAAACTTGAAAACTACCGATACGTCTTTGTAGAGATTCAAAAGATCGTCTGAAAACTGAACGGTACATCTGAAAGTATTGTCGCCCTTTGGCTGATCTTCATCGTCATCACCACCACACGAAACGAGCATCGCTGTGCTCAATGCAACGCAGAACATTACTGCGAAAAATAAGATTTTCTTCATAAATTAATGTATTTTTATTCGTTTATTGGCTGAGTGAAACTGTATGTATGCTTCTTGAAACCAGCATTGTCACCCAAGTTCTGATATTTATCCTTAAGGAGCTTACCAAGTTTAGTAGTACCAAACATAGAATTCAAAGAATAA
Organism: Prevotella sp.; assembly: GCA_045643065.1. Lineage (GTDB taxonomy): Bacteria > Bacteroidota > Bacteroidia > Bacteroidales > Bacteroidaceae > Prevotella. The sequence goes on along the minus strand of JAZUKC010000130.1, from coordinate 71,539 downwards.
TTGTCAAGACTTCCAGAATAAATTATGGTCATGCTGTAGCTCTTATCGTCTTCTACAACATCCGAACGAAGCGTACCTGTGAAACTAACAACAACATCGCTAACTTCCTTAAGCTTACACTCTTTTGTAATCTTGACATTGGTTACATCTTCTGTCTCCTGAGTACCATCAGCGAATGTATATGTCACCTTTATATCCTTATAGATATCAAGAACATCCTGTGGAATCGTAATAGAACTCTTGAAAATATTAGGTGCAACTGGTGTAGGCTCGTCCTCATCGTCATCACCACCACACGAAACGAGCATTGCTGTGCTCAATGCAACGCAGAACATTACTGCGAAAAAAAGAATTTTCTTCATTTTTCAATAAAAATAAAATTGATAATTTGTTATATTTGTTTGCAATTTTCGCCTAAATATCACGCCCGATAACGTAATCAGCATACATCGTAAGTGCCGATTTCAGCGACGCTTCCATGCTGTTTTCATCGACGAACGCTATCGCAAGATGATAGAAATCTTCCATCTTTTTCCGTGCATATTCTATGCCGCCAAGCTGCTTTGTCAGCTCTATCAGTTCGTTGATTTCCTGATCGTTAGCCTCTTGTTTCTTCACTTTCACGGCAAGTTCCTTGGCGCGGTCATTCCCTACATGGTTCAGTACGTGCAGAACAGGCAGTGTCAACTTGCCTTCGCGCATGTCGTTGCCGGTCGGTTTGCCTATTTCGGCGTCAGCATAGTAGTCGAAAATGTCGTCGCGAATCTGGAAAATGATTCCTATATACTGCCCGAACAAGCGTGCCGCCGCTATCTTCTCCTCGCTCGCTCCTACTGCCAGTCCGCCAAGATGGCAGCAAGCCTCGAACAGAGCGGCTGTCTTGCGCTTTATGATGTCATAGTAACGGTCGATGGAGAAGTCCATGTTGGAGATGTTCTGTATCTGAATCACCTCGCCTTCGGACAGTGTCTGGCCCAGCTGTGACAGCGCCATGGTCATCGCAGAGTCGCTTGTCAGAGCGGTTTCGTTTAGGGATGTCGATAAAATATAATCTCCAACGAGTATCGCAATACGGTTTGTGTATGAGGCATTTACAGACTTTTGCCCACGTCGCTGGTCGCTTTCATCCACTACGTCGTCATGAACGAGCGAGGCGGTGTGCAAGAGTTCCAGCGAACAAGCTGCATGAAGTGTCTTCTGAAGCAGTTCGTCCGTCAGGCCTTTGGATGCTAACGCCTTGGCAATCAAGAGCGTAAGGATTGGTCGCATACGCTTGCCACCGCGCTGCATGATATGCTGTAGCACCTCACCAAGTAGTCCATCTGGCTTAGACAAAGATCCCCTGAAGATGTCGTCAAACTGCAACATCTCCGCCTCTATCGGTGCCTTGATTTTAGAAAGTATTTGTGCCATTATGGAAATTTTCGTGCAAAATTAATTAAAAAATTCGGTATTTAGAACTTTTTTGTGTAATTTTACCGAAAATTTTAAATTTATTATATGGATAAGATATTTCTCATTGATGCTTACGCACTTATCTATCGCAGTTACTATGCGCTGATTAAGTCGCCTCGCATCAACTCAAAAGGGCTGAATACCAGTGCTATAATGGGTTTCGTCAACACTCTTAATGAGGTCTTGACGAAGGAAAATCCAACGCATATTGCTGTGGCTTTCGACCACGGTAAGACCTTCCGCCACGTTGCTTTCCCACCATACAAGGCTCAACGTGAGGAGACTCCGGAGGATATTCGCCTTTCTATTCCTATCATTAAGGACATCCTCAGTGCCTGGCACATACCTATTCTGCAGGTCGATGGCTACGAGGCGGACGATATTATCGGCACAATCGCGGCGTCAAACGCTGGCGAACAGATGTTTATGCTTACTCCGGACAAGGATTATGCGCAGCTTGTTGGCCCTAATGTGTTCATGTACAAGCCGGGGTTCCGTGGTGGTTACGACGTGTTAGGTGAGAAGGAAATATGTGAAAAATACGCGATTCCATCGGCAAAATTCGTCATCGACCTCCTCGCTCTCATGGGTGATACGGCCGATAATTTCCCAGGCTGTCCGGGTGTCGGTGAGAAGACTGCCGTGAAACTCATCAATGACTGGGGCACTTGTGAGGATATCATCACTCATCGCATGGACATCAAGGGTGCGTTAGGCAAGAAGGTGCAGGAGCATGTTGACGACATCGTCATGTCGAAGTATCTCTCGCGCATCGCCACTGACATTCCTATGACTGACGATTCGGATTCGGCAACCATGCAGGTTAAGGATGGTTCGACTGGCGAAATGGTGACGATGACGACGGGAACTCTTCCGGCCTACCCTACCCTTCTCAACCAAATGAAAGTTGAAGAGCCGGATCGCGACCGACTGTCCCAACTCTTCGACGAACTGGAATTCCGTCAACTTGCCAACAAAATTTTAGGAACCTCCATCAGTTCCTCACAAGGAGGCAACCAGAATGCTTCAGGATCTGACTCGAATGCAAGCAAAAAGGCAAATGTAAACAAAAGTAAAAAAGTCAAAACAGAAGATAAAAATCAGTTGTCTTTCTTTGACTTATTTGCGGACAATCAGTCGGAAGAGCAAAATGACGCTAAGGATTTTGACTTAGAAAAGGTAGAGCATGAGTACAAACTCATTGATAATCAGGAAGAAGGAAAGAAACTTTGTGACTTTTTATTGACAAATAAGATTGTATGTTTTGACACGGAGACCACCTCAAAGAGCCCTGTTGACGCTGATTTGGTGGGCATGAGCTTCTGTGCGAAGGAAGGGAACGCATTTTTCGTTGCATTTGAAGGAATGAGTGAAGTGTTCCGTCCTTTCTTCGAAAATGATCAGATCACGAAGGTAGGTCAGAACATGAAGTACGACATTCAGGTGCTGTCGAAGTATGGCATCGAAGTGAAAGGTACAAAGTTCGACACCATGATTGCTCACTACCTACTCCAACCGGAGTTGCGACACAACATAGACTACATGGCAGAAACTATCCTCGGTTATCACACAATACACTATGACGATATTGTTCCACGTGGAAAAACCATGGCCGATGTTCCGGTTTCTAAAATCTGCGACTATGCCTGCGAGGATGCCGACGTCACTCTTAAGTTGTGGAACAAACTCGAACCGCGTCTTCATGAGCAGCCAGGTCTCTGGAATTTGTTCACCGACATCGAGATGCCTCTTGTCGATGTGCTTGCCGATATGGAGATGACTGGTGTGGCAATCGATACGGATGAATTAAAGGAAGTGTCCCGTCTCTTCAACGAACGAATGCTCCAGCACGAGCAACGAATATACGAACTCGCCGGCCGTAAGTTCAATATCAATTCTCCAAGGCAAGTGGGCGACATCTTGTTCGGTCAGATGCAGATTATCGATAAGCCAAAGAAGACAAAGACAGGGCAGTTTGTCACGTCGGAAGAGGTGCTGCAATCGCTTCGCGGCGAGCATGAAATAGTTGCACAAATACTTGATTATCGCGGACTTAAGAAACTCGTCGGCACTTACGTCGAGGCTCTTCCTAAGCTCGTTAACCCACGAACAGGACGCATACATACATCGTTCAATCAGTGCATTACTGCCACCGGACGACTAAGTTCGAGCGACCCGAATCTGCAGAATATTCCTATCCGCGACAGCGATGGTAAGGAGATTCGAAAGTGTTTCATAGGAGGTAAAGACATGCTCTTCTTCTCTGCCGACTACAGTCAGGTGGAGCTCAGAATCATTGCCCACATGTCGGGTGACGAAGCCATGCAAAAAGCGTTCTGCGATGCCATCGATGTGCATGCTTCTACGGCCGCAACGGTGTATGGAAAGAGTATCGAAGAGGTTACGCGAGACGAGCGAACTAAGGCAAAACGTGCCAACTTCGGACTCATTTACGGCATCTCTGCATGGGGACTCAGCCAGTCGCTTTTGATAGATAGAAAAGAGGCGAAAGCACTGATGGATGGTTTCTTCAAGACGTTCCCTAAAGTGCAGGAATACATGGAGTTATCAAAGAAGCGCGCATCGGAGACAGGCTACGCCACTACCCTACTCCATCGCCGTCGTTATCTGCCGGACATCAACTCCGGAAACGCTACCGTTCGTGGTTTTGCCGAGCGCAATGCCATCAATGCTCCAATACAAGGAACGGCTGCCGACATAATAAAAATGGCGATGATTCGCATCCATCGCCGCTTCAAGGAAGAGCAACTCAGTTCGAAGATGATCCTCCAGGTTCATGACGAACTTAACTTTGCTGTCGTCCCAGAAGAAAGAGATCGTGTGGAGCAGATTGTACTTCAGGAAATGCAGTCGGCCTACCCTCTCAACGTTCCTCTGATAGCCGAAAGCGGATGGGGCAATAATTGGCTTGAAGCGCACTAATCGCCCTACCCTAACACACAGAAAATTATAAATAAAACAAATACAAAATGAAGAATGTAGTATCATTAATCGTGATGCTGCTGGTGGTTATCAGCGCATCAGGACAGAAGATTTCTGCAGTGAAAGCTATGGAAAAAGCACAGGCTTTCGCTCAGAAACTTGAGGGAAACAAGAGTAAAGGATTGAAAGGTAAAGCGCTTACGCTCAAACGATTAGCACAGCGCGAGGTGCTGAACGGTACCGATGGCGAGGAACTCTTCGTGTATAACATCGGCGAGAACAATGGCTTCGTCATAGTCAGTGGCGACGAACGCGTGCCAGAGATCCTCGGTTACTCCACCGAAGGCAGCATCAACCCACAGGACATGCCTGAGAATATGCGCTGGTGGCTGCAGATGTATGCCGACGAAATCAAGCAACTCAAGGGCTCAGCCAAGGCTGCTTCAGTGCCTACACACCCTGCCATCGCACCACTGTTGACCTGCGAATGGAATCAGGGCGCACCTTACAACAACATGTGTCCAAATGACAGAGGTCGAAACAAACTATCAAAAACCGGCTGCGTTGCTACGGCAATGGCACAGGCACTGACTGCTGTTCGCCCCGCAAACATCTCTGCCATAGGTGGTTATACCAAGACTTACCACAATAATACCGTCACACTCAATAACCTTCAAGCCACAACAATCGATTGGAGCATACTGCGTGACAAGTACAGTTCAGACGACAACGACGCCTCGGCACAAGAGGTTGCCAAGCTGATGCGCTACTGCGGTCAGGCGGCCAAGATGGGATACTCTGGCTTAGCCTCAGGAGCATCATCGCAAGACGCATGCAAAGCACTTAAACAATACTTCGGAATCACGAGTGAATGTACGAATATCTACCGCAGAAACTATGACAAAGCAAGCTGGGACAAACGCATATACCGCGAGCTGAGCGATGGTCGTGTTGTCATGTTTGGCGGCTCAAACTATGAGGAAGGCCACGAATTCGTGTGCGACGGCTATGACGGCAACGGTCTCTACCACATCAACTGGGGCTGGGGAGGCTTGAGCAACAGCTACTTCGAGATAAACCATCTGGACCCAGACGAACAGGGCATAGGCGGTTCAAACGGTGGTTACAGCACCGATGTTGACGCTATTGTGAACATCAGAACGGAAAGTCCTGATAAAGAAACTATCATTGTGCCAACGACTTTCTATTGGACAAGCAAGCCTGACATCGTCAACCGCACAGCAGAGACAGAGCCATTCAAGTTCAATCTTGGAATGTTATTCCTCAACGGAGGTGAAGAATACCAAGAATACGAGATATGCTGGGGTCTGTATGACAATTCAGATTTACTTGTCGAAACGTCTGAAACGTCGTCATTCGCAGGCGAATCAAAATATGTTGAAGACATAAAAATCAGCTGCGAAATGGGCGCAAACCTCGGCGATGGCACATACTACATCGTAGGACTTGGTCACCAGAAGGGTGCAACAGAGTGGGAAATATGTGAATTTCCAGACGTAGGCACCCTGGTAATGACCATCAAAGACAATCAAGCTACATTCAAAGTGCTGTCTGAAGTATCCAAAGCCACTCCGTCGTTCAAATTCACTGACATGAGCATTGAGAGCAACCCTACCGCGAACATCCCTACCCCATTCACCGTTACGGTTGAGAACACGGGAAGTACCTACAGTAACGAGATTTGTGTAGTCGTTGACAATGAGCCAGTTACGAGCATTGCTGTCAACCTTAACCCAGGTGAGAAGGAGACGTTCAGCATAGACTTAACCTTCAAAACCCCAGGCAAGAAAGAAATATGGATGGAACTCCGAGAATGGAATAGCAACATAAGTGCTTATGAATATTTCCCGATGAGCGATAAGATATCATGTACGGTCATTGCAGAGGAGATATGCGAACTTGAGTTTAGCAACTTCAAGGTGAAGGATCACACGATTGCTGATAATGACGAATATACCATCAACACAACGTCATGCACCGTCACCGTTGACATCGCCAACAATAGCGGCTATACATACAACAGTTGCATTGGTTTCTTCAAAGCAGAAGAACTCGGAGGTGGTATGGTAAACGTCTATGTAGATCCTGTCAAAGAGGTGCCAGTAAACATACCTTCTGGCACAAAGATGACAGTGGAATACACCTACAAAAACCTTGATGAGAGCATCAAATGGTGTTTCTTCGCAAATTATAAGACAGCACCAGACGAGTGGGCAAAAATAAACTGGAATGAATCTGCAACCGTAAACATCGACACCACCGTCACTGGTATAGACAAAGTCAGCGTCAGCAAAACCGACTCTGACGAGCCAATCTACAGCCTCGATGGCCGCCGTATCAGCACTCCGCAGCACGGCATCTACATCCGTGGTGGCAAGAAATATGTGAAGTAATTTTTAGTATAGAGTATAAAGTTTAGAGTATAGTGTGATTAGTATTTCTTGAGTCTTTTTTGTAGAACCCAAACTAATCTCACTATACTCTATACTCTAAACACTATACTTTAATCACATTATAATCTAATCACACTATACTCTATACTCTAAACACTATACTAAACTCAATCCTGACGCATCTCGTGAGTGTGATTTACCTTTGGAACGCTATCGTTAGAGCTGCGAGAACCCTTTGAGTAGTAGTATTCGTCGTAGTATCCGTAGTCATAATCTTCCCAGTGAGGAGAGTAAGTATGATACAGGCTGAACTGGCGTGAACCACCCTCGTAGTCGATGTATCCCTTGAAGCGATCGCCATCGAGATAGTAGTCGTATATAGTAAGCTCGAAAGGACGGCCGTTGATGTCGCAATCGTCTAATAATGAGATGTATATAACACCATTAGACACCTTCCATTTCATGCGGCTGCAGAAGTAATCGCCAGGGTAGTTGCTATATACATCGAGCCACTTTCCTGAGCCCGAAGTGAAGTGGAACGGATCGCCATAGAACTCAATCTCAGAGTATGTGGCACAGTGTCCGTCACGTATCATATACATATCACCTTTCCATGTACCCTCGAGGTCGTAAGCTATTGACTGGTCTTCGCAAGAAGTGAGAGACATTAATGCTATCATAGAGAGCAAAAGAGCGAATATTGAAGTAAGCTTTTTCATAATCCTGTAAGTTTTATAGGTTTGATATTCTTGTTATTTTCTGAGTGCAAAATTAATGCTTTTTTATGAACGTCAAAAAGGTTTTTGCCTATCATTGAGGGGATTTTCCCTAAGGAGTGATAGGAAAATTGTCAAAAAGTAGTAAAAAACTTGCATATTTTCTTGAAAATAACTACATTTGCAAATTAAAAAACTGTGTAGAAACATGACTGCCGATAAAAAACACGGCCGCCATGCAGGTACTTCTACCCTACTCTATCGATTATATAATTCAGAAAATAAAAATAATAAATATAGAATATGGCATTAAAATGTGGAATCGTAGGACTGCCTAATGTAGGTAAGTCAACACTCTTCAACTGTCTGTCTTCTGCTAAGGCTCAGGCAGCAAACTTTCCTTTCTGTACAATAGAACCAAACGTGGGCGTCATCACAGTACCTGACGAACGCCTTACGAAACTCGCTGAGATAGTTCACCCAGGACGCATCGTTCCGGCTACTTGCGAGATAGTTGATATCGCTGGTCTTGTAAAGGGTGCAAGCAAGGGCGAAGGTCTTGGTAATAAGTTCCTTGGCAACATTCGCGAGACTGATGCTATCATCCATGTGCTTCGCTGTTTTGAGGACGAGAATATCACCCATGTGGATGGTACTATCGACCCTATCCGCGATAAGGAAATCATAGATACAGAACTCCAACTCAAGGACCTTGAGACCATCGACAGCAAGCTTGCCAAGACACAGAAGATAGCATCGACGGGCAATAAGGATGCCAAGGTGGATGCTGCCGTAATGGAGGCTTATCGTGAAGCATTGCTTGAAGGCAAGAATGCACGTACCGTAACCTTCGACAGCAAGGAAGAACAGGAGTCGGCACGCAATCTTTTCCTCCTCACAACCAAGCCTGTGCTCTACGTCTGCAACGTAGATGAGACAGCTGCCAAGGATGGCAACGAGTGGACAAAGAAGGTTGAGGAACTGGCTAAGGAGGAAGGTGCAGAGATGATGATCGTTGCAGCAAAGACCGAAGAGGATATTGCTGGATTCGAATCATACGAAGACAAGCAGATGTTCCTCGAAGAGCTTGGCCTTGAGGAGTCTGGCGTCAACCGTCTTATCAAGAAAGCATACGCCCTGCTCAACCTTCAGACGTTCATCACTGCTGGCGAAATGGAGGTGAAGGCATGGACATACAAGAAGGGATGGAAGGCTCCACAGTGTGCTGGTGTCATCCATACAGACTTCGAAAAGGGCTTTATCCGCGCAGAGGTAATCAAGTACGACGACTATATCCACTATAAGTCAGAGGCAGCCATCAAGGAGGCTGGCAAGCTTGGTGTAGAGGGTAAGGAATACATCGTGCAGGACGGAGATATCATGCACTTCCGCTTTAACGTTTAAAGCCCCACCCCTGCCCTCCCGAGGGAGGGAGAAAATAGGAGAATATTATGACAAAAAATGAGTTAGAAAACAGAAAAAAGATAGCCATAGAAATGGCTAAATACATATTGGATCTATCAAAATTAGTATTTGCAGGTATAATTATAACTGAAATTATTGATTTTAATATCAATAAAATACTATTATTTAGTGTTGGACTCATCTTCATTTCTCTGCTAACTTTCTTAGCTTATAAATTATTCAAGTACGGCTACAGTAAAAAGAAAAAGTAATATGGAACTCATTATATTATACAGTTTTTTATCACTTTGTTGTCTAATAGGTATACTTTATGTCAATCATCTTATAAAAGAAGAAAAAAATATAAAACTCGAAGACTAAACAACAATGTTACAAAACTTTGCATTCATCTCCTGGAATCCTGACTTGATAGCATTTCAGTTAGGTCCAATGCAGATACGCTGGTACTCTATGTGCTGGCTCATCGGACTTATGCTGGCATACTTCTGCGTCAAAAAACTATTTGACAAGCAGAAAATTGCTTATGAGAAGTTTGAACCACTGTTCCTGTATTGCTTCATAGGCATACTGCTCGGAGCACGTCTGGGACACTGTATCTTCTATCAGCCTGACTACTTCCTGGCATCAGCAAAAGGCGTCTTCGAGATGTTCATTCCTGTGAAACTGTTAGGCGAAGGGGTAGGGGATTCATTGTCTTCTGGCAACTGGGCATTCATCGGATACGAGGGACTTGCTTCGCATGGTGGAACCATCGGACTCATGCTGGCACTTGTCCTCTATAGTCGTGTGAAGAAGATACCTCTGCTGATGCTTTTTGACTTCATCACCATTGCTACGCCTATCACTGCCTGCTTCATCCGTTTAGGTAACCTCATGAACTCTGAGATCATCGGCAAGCCAACCGACGTGCCATGGGCGTTTATCTTCCATCGTGTAGATGAACTGCCACGTCATCCGGGACAGCTCTATGAGGCCTTAGCATACGCTGTGCTTATCTTCATCATGATGATCATCTATCGCCGGACCATGGTGCAGAAGAGCGTTAAGGGCGAAGTGAGAACTGACTTCTCTACCGCTACGAAGAAAGCAGAGGCAGAGGCTGGATATGGCAACAAGCTGATAGGCACAGGCTTCTACTTCGGATTATGTCTCTTCTACATCTTCACCTTCCGTATCTTCATCGAGTTGACAAAGGAGAATCAGGAGTCTTTTGAGGAAGGTATGTTCCTCAATATGGGACAGTTGCTGTCCATTCCGTTCATCATCATCGGTGCATACAGTATGTATAAGGGGATTAAGAAACTAAGAAATTAAAATAACCAACAAATTTTACAAATTATTATTTTGGATATATTATGACACGCATTATTACAACTTTATTATTCCTGCTGACATTCTGCATGGCAGCACCTGCACAGACTCTGCGCGGATCTCATAACGAAAACATCGGTAAGGTAGAAAGCGACGGAACTATTCGCAATGCTAACAACTCTCGCATCGGCAAGGTTGAGAGCGACGGAACCATTCGCAATGCAAGCAATAGCCGTGTAGGCAAAATAGAAAGCGACGGCACTGTGCGCAACTCAAGCAATTCTCGCATCGGCAAGATAGAAAGCGACGGCACAGTACGCAACTCAAGCAACTCTCGCATCGGCAAGATAGAGAGCGACGGAACCATTCGCAATGCTAACAACAGCAGCATTGGTTCTGCCAGAGGCATCGATCGTAAGCTTGCAGGAGTAATATTTTTTATGGATTTACTGCGTTAATAACCATTTTGCGCACGTAGTACATAAAAATGCGCATATAGTACATAAATATAACCACGAAAATACATACCTTTGCAGTGTGTTTTGAAAAAGCACTCAAACTACTAATTCAATAACCCGCAAAAACTAATGAAACGTAGCATCATCACCACAGCATTGACGCTGTTCTTCTGTCTCTTCGCATCAGCTCAGGCGCTGACCGTATCTTACAAGGGAAGCATAAATCCTGACAAATGGAAAGCAGGCGAAGAGGCTGTCGTTACGTTCTCTCGTTTCCCAAAGACAGTAGCAGAATTCCGTCAGGCACAACAGAAGCTTGGCGGACGTCCTGAAGGTGCCGTTGTGCTCCAGCTTATGGCGTTCGAGATGTATCATCGCAATGCCAAGATGGGAGAGGAGTGCATAAAGCTCTGCAACGTTGACATAAACCACTACAGTGTGCTTAGCCGCATCAAGGAGGTGTATCGCAAGAACGATACCTACGGTCGTGAGCATCTCGTGGCAACATTCCTTGGCGGTGCAACACCAAAGAATGGTTTCAATCCTACCAAACCATACACCGTCCGCGTCCGTAGCAGCCGTGTGCATAACTACGAACGTGCTCAGTCGCTGAAGGGTTATGTGCTTCATCTGGAGGTGTATAGCTCCGGCTACGATACTCACTGGCGTGGATGTGACGTGGTAAAGCAGAAGGGCAGCAACTACTACAAGGTGAGCAATTCGCCTTCGATGTATGTGCAGTGCCAGGAAGTACCGTTCGATGCACCAGATTATAAGAATAATCTTTAGGTTATTAGGTTTTAGGTTAGAGGTTATTAGGTTTTAGGTTAAAGGTTAAAGGTTAAAGGTTAGAGGTTAGAGGTTAGAGGTTTTAGGTTAAGGGTTAAAGGTTAAGGGTTAAAGGTTTTATAAACCAACTAAACAACAAAAATATGCCAATCATACGCGTCTATCTTTCTGCATTCTCGCTGCTAACCGGCATATCCATCTATTGCCTCTATCGCAGCACGAGTCTTTTGGGACATCGTGTACTGGAGTGGATAGGATGGAGTGGGGGAGTGGCACGTCTCAGAAGCATGGCACAAGAGGCATGGCCTTCCATCTATGACGAAAGTCTTCTGCACGACATCATACTTTATGCCCTGCCTAATGCACTTTGGACGCTAAGCTATGTGCTACTCATAAGCTACACACTGCGTAACGAATCACGTCAGCGCCGAATACTTACAGCAGCAGTCATCCCTGCCGTAGGCGTATGTTCCGAACTGCTGCAGATTATAGGACTGGTGCCAGGCACGTTTGATGTCCTCGACCTGTTGGCATACACCCTTCCATATTTCGTAATTTTCATTTAAAAAAACAATAATGAGTACAAATACTAAAATCATCATCGGTATTTTCGCCTTCCTTGCCATATTCACCTTTGCCGGTGTAAGCAACGACGATAGTGAGAGCAGCGAAAGCAATACAGAGTCGAACGAAACCTCAAAGAGCGACTCTGCAACGTCTGAAAAGGACGAAAAGGACGAGAAAAAGACTGACGATAAGAACGTCGATCAGACGATAGACAAGACCGTCAACGAGAAATATCCTGTAAACGTTCAGCAACCTATCGTTGGCGATCCTTATGCAGAACTCGATAAGCTCATCGGTCTTGATCAGGTAAAGTCTGAGGTACGCTCACTTGCCAACTATGTAAAGGTGCAGAAGCAGCGTGAGGCTCAGGGCATGAAGACTGCAAAGATATCTTACCACTGTGTCTTCTCGGGCAATCCTGGTACTGGTAAGACTACCATCGCCCGCATCCTGGCTCGTATCTATAAGGACCTGGGCATCGTCAGCAAGGGACAGTTTGTTGAGACTGACCGCGGCGGACTCATTGCTGAATATGTAGGACAAACGGCACAGAAGACCATGGCTGTCTGCAACGCTGCCAAGGGCGGCGTGCTCTTCATCGACGAGGCTTATGCCATTACCGACGGCAAGCAGGGCTACGGGGACGAGTGTGTCTCTACGCTGCTGAAGTTCATGGAGGACAACCGCGACGACTTCGTGGTCATCGTGGCTGGTTATAAGAACGAGATGAAGCAGTTCATCGATGCAAACCCGGGTCTCGAATCACGCTTCACCCGCTTCATCGACTTCCCTGACTACAGTTCCAACGACCTCTATAAAATCTTCAAGCTGAGCGTTGACAAGTACAACTACGTGCTTACTCCTGATGCTGATGCTTATCTGCAGAAGATGTTCAAGGAAGCCGTAGCTGGGAAGTCGCGCTACTTTGGTAACGCCCGCTATGCTCGTAACCTCTTCGAACAGGCCATCACCAACCAGAGCAACCGTCTCGGCAGCAAGTCGAACCCAACAAAGACAGAACTCGCACAGCTCACTCGCGACGATCTGGAGAAGGCTTATCGCATGGTGAAGAAATAGGTCTCGCTTTGCTCGAAGTTAAAGAGTTAAAGAGTTAAAGAGTTAAGGAGTTAAGGAGTTAAAGAGTTAAGGAGTTAAAGAGTTATTTTCTGTTTATAGAAATTTTAAAGTATAGGTCTTTTTTATTACACACAAGTATGAAACAAACCATCACAACACTGCTTTTACTGTTTGCCAGCCTGATGGGCTTTGCTAAACCATATACAGTAAACAATCTGCCGGTCAGCACACAGTATATTGATTCACTTGACTTCAATGCTGTATGTAACCCTGACGGAATACTTACCAGCACAGAAGTAGATTCACTCAACCAGATACTGTGGAAACTTCATGAGACACAGCGAGTACAAGGCCTTATCATCGCTATCAAGGAGTCTGATCCTGACGATCCACACCGATTCGGTACTGATGTAGGTCTAAAGTATGGCGTAGGCGGTAAGGCTTCGCTTGGCTTCGTCATTGTAGTGACAACTGTTCAGCGTGGCTATAGAATAGTGACTGGCGACGGCATGGAGAAGTATCTGACGGATGCTGATTGCTCTATAATAGGAAGAAAACTAATGGTGCCTTACTTCAAGGAAGGAAAATGGGGCGCAGGTATTCTTGCTGCTGTCAAAACCATTGACGGAGTATGTAAGGGCGAAGTGGAACTCAATGCTGCTCCTGACTCAAACAGCAACAGCGAAGACGGAGTAGGCTTAGGCACTATCTTGCTCTGGATCTTCGGTCCTTTTGCTGGTTTAGGCGCATTGGGCTATTATTACAACCGTAAGGCAAAGACTTGCCCTAAGTGTAAGAAACTCAACTACGGCCGCACAAAGCGCGTTGTGAGCCTTGTAGAGGGCGGATATGACGCTGATGCATTAGCAAGCATCGACGGAATGACATTCAAACTGAACGAACAAGCGCACAACATGCCGGCCATCTATCAGTTGCAAGATGGTATAAAGGCTCCTGTTGATGTTGTCGATTACTACGAATGTCCTGACTGTGGCTATGTCCACGAGAAGAAGTTCCTTTCTAATTCTGACAAGTACATGATAGGAACCTTCAATGGTACTGGTGACAGAGCTTGGGGTGAGATAATAAGTGCGGCGGCAGCAGCAGGTGCGGCAGCGGCTTCAAGCAGAGACTTCAGTGATCATGACCATGGCAGTCATCACAGCAGTCATCATTCAAGTGGTCCATCGTTCCATAGCACCTTCGGTGGCGGACGCTTCAGTGGTGGCGGTGCAGGAGGAAGATTCTGATTTTAAGTTAAAAATTAAAAGTTAAAAATTAAAAGTTATGATTAGTCTTGCTCTTTGAATTTTTCAATTCATTGAATCATCGACTAATCGACTAATCGAATCATCGAAACATCGAATTATCGATTCATCGAAATATCGAATAATCAAAAAAAAAAAATTAATCAATCAATAATAACCAAAAAAAAAATTAAACAACAATGAAGAAATCTAATCTTATTCTTATTGCCGTTATCGCTATTATCGGCATGTGGGCAATAAGCTCGTACAATGGTCTTGTCGAGAAGGACGAGGAAGTAAAGAAGGTATGGGCAGACGTGGAGGCAGCTTATCAGCGCCGTATGGACCTCGTCAACCAGGCAGTGTCTATCGTTAAGGGTGCCGCTAACATGGAGAAGGGTATCCTCACCGAGGTTATCGAGGCACGCTCTAAGGCTACTTCTATCACCCTCAACGTTGATTCGCTCGACGAGGAGAGCATGGCTAAGTTCCAGGAGGCACAGTCACAGCTGTCTGGTTCTCTCTCACGCCTCATGGCTGTCAGCGAGCAGTATCCTGAGCTTAAGTCTATGGAGGGCTATCTTCAGCTTCAGTCACAGGTAGAAGGCACTGAGAACCGCATCAATGAGGTTCGTAAGTCATACAACGCTACTGTAAAGCCATACAACATCTCTGTACGTCAGTTCCCAAGCAGCATCCCTGCCATGATCTTCGGCTTCAAGACAAAGGCTGAGTTCAAGGCTGACGAGGCAGCAAAGAACGCTCCAAAGATTGACTTGTAATCTTTTATAACACTGATATATTTTTAACACAGAGACACGGAGAACACAGAGGGCACGGAGTTTTTTTGAGTTCTATGCAGCACGTTATAAACCGAATGGAACTCTGAAAACTCCGTGCCCTCTGTGTACTCCGTGTCTCTGTGTTGAAAAAAAACAGGTTCTACAAGAGAGTGTGTGGAATATGATTATTAACGCGTCTGTAGGACGCTATTTCAATAACCGGGGGGGCCGAACGTAGTGGCACCCTCGGATATTAATGTGTATGGAGAGCATGCGTCTGGAGGACGCTACCTTAATGCTGGTTGCTGTAGCGTCATCCAGACGCTGTACCGTCGTCAGTTGTTTGTCCGAGGGTGCCACTACGTTCGGCCCCCCCGGTTATAAAGATGGCGTCCTACAGACGCTGTATCACCCACACAAAATCTTGCTGAACCACGTGCTGCATAGAACTCTAAAAACTCCGTGTTCTCTGTGTCTCTGTGTTAAACAGACAGGGGGTATGAATAGATGTTCATTATTCATTATTAATTATTCATTATTAATTAATACTGTCTCTGTGTTAAAAAAAATGAGGGAGCTGAGAAATAATAATATTAAAAAAAATAAAAAAATATTAGGCGTACGCTTGCAGAATCATGTATTTTTTGTATCTTTGCAAAAATGACAAACAACCAATAGAGCAATGACCCTAAAGATAACAAGTCTTGACAACATAGCAGACACCGCGCGCCAGTTCATCGCAGCATTAGGCGACGCCAGAGTGTTAGCATTTTACGGAGAGATGGGAGCCGGAAAGACTACCTTCATAAAGGCTCTCTGCGAGCAGTTAGGCGTAGAAGATGTAATCACCTCGCCTACCTTTGCCATCGTTAATGAATACACAGCAGGCGATGGAGCAGGGAACGCTGTGGGCATAGAGCCAGACAGTCCTATCTACCACTTCGACTTCTATCGCATCAAGAAACTTGAAGAAGTCTATGACATGGGCTACGAAGACTATTTCTATAGTGGCAATCTCTGCCTCATGGAGTGGCCTGAGCTCATTGAGGAACTCCTTCCTGATGATGCACTTCGCATTACAATCAGCGAAGAGCCAGACGGAACCCGTACTATCACCTTCTGATCCACATAAAAACTAATCCTATGAAACAGAAAAAAATTATCCGCCTCCAGGAGATTGACTCAACTAACGCTTACCTACGCAACTATACACCTCAGGACGAAAATGAGTCAATGACAATAGTCACTACCGAGTATCAGTCGGCAGGCAAAGGACAAGGCAAGAACACCTGGGAGAGCAACCCTGGTGAGAATCTTCTGTTCAGTATTCTATGCCATCCTGACAAGGTACCAGCCAACAAGCAGTTTGCCCTGTCCATGGCCATTGCCTTGGCTGTCAAGGATGCACTGCGCATGTATATCGGAGACATAGAAGTAAAGTGGCCTAACGACATATATTGGCACAACCATAAACTCGGTGGCATACTCATAGAATGCTCATTATCAGCAGGTATGGTGCGAAATTGCATCATCGGTGTAGGAATTGATGTCAACCAACGATCGTTTGAGAACCTTACCAAGAATCCAATAAGCATCTATCAGATTACTCATCGTGAGATAGATCGTGATGAACTCCTGAACAGTATCATAGAGGAATTTGAGCACTACCTGCAGCTCATTAGCGACGGACGTTATGACGAGATACAACTCAACTATTGCCATTCTCTCTATCGTCGTCACGGCTACTATCCGTACTATGACAAGGAAGGAGAATTCATGGCACGTTTCGTCACTATTGATCCAACGGGCAGGCTCACGCTGAAGGATGATGACGGAATGCTCAGAACCTATGCCTTTAAGGAGGTGAAGTTCCTGATAGAAGGAAAGAACGTTGATATTTGAATGCATAATTCATAATTTTGTAATTCTTAATAAATACTTATACAATGCCAAGATTCAAGAGAATACTGCTGAAGCTTTCGGGAGAGAGCCTTGCAGGCGAACAGAAACAAGGAATAAACGTTGAGCGACTGAATCAGTATGCTCAGCAGATTAAGGAAATAGCAAACATGGGAGTTCAGATAGGTATCGTTATCGGTGGAGGTAACATCTTCCGCGGACTCTCAGGAGCAGGCAATGGCTTTGACCGTGTCAAGGGCGACCAGATGGGAATGTGTGCCACAGTCATCAACTCACTCGCTCTTTCTTCTGCCCTCGGTGCTATAGGACAGAAGAACCGTGTCCTCACTGCAATCCGCATGGAGCCAATAGGCGAGTTCTACTCAAAGTGGAAGGCTATTGACGCAATGGAGCAGGGCGAGGTTGTCATCATGTCTGCAGGAACAGGTTCACCTTATTTTACAACAGACACTGGTTCATCACTCCGTGGCATCGAGATAGAAGCAGACGTGATGCTCAAGGGTACACGTGTAGATGGTATCTATACTGCCGATCCAGAGAAAGACCCAACAGCAACCAAGTTCCATGATATTACTTATCAGGACGTAATAGCTAAGGGACTAAAGGTAATGGACATCACTGCTACAGCCATGTGCATGCAGAACAACCTTCCTATCTATGTCTTCAACATGGACATACTTGGCAATCTGAAGAAAGTTATTGAGGGTGAGGAGATTGGAACTCTTGTTCATAACTAACGAGCATTCATGCAATTACAGCATATCATACGACGAACTGCCTTGGTCGCTATTCTGTTAGCGGCAAAGGCAGTTTTTGCAATGTCCCCCTCAGACGACTCTGCCATACTTGTCTCCGAAGACTTCTCACGTGTGGCAACAACAGCAAACATTTCTTCACAACTTGACGATTACACCTCTGCGAAAGGATGGATGGGACTAAGAGTGTTTGGTAATGCGGGAGATGGCGTGCAGGTAGGAGTAAAGGGAGACGGATTTCTTGTTACCCCACGACTGATGTCGCCAGGTAAGATAACCGTTTTCGTAGAAGTGGCATCATTGGTATCAGGGTATAATAATATGACAGTTGCACTATCAGAAGAGGATTCGCCACAATATATAATAAAACCTGATGGAAAGATGATAATAGATGATTCGGATATTACAAACACATTTACGACTCTGACGTTTACTCTTGAGTATAATGGTGCCTGCCGTGTTCGCTTCGATCCTTATAAGGTTGCCTGCATCCGTAGCATAACAGTTGTGGAAGGCGATGGTGATGCTTGTGGCATCGCTCCGCTCAATATAGCAGAACAGAAGCGTGAAGGTACGGATAGGTACATAAAGAAAGTGGTGCAGCGAGACGGTAAAAGAGTAATTGTCTTTGAAAAGAAAAGCTATTAGTTGTGAGTTGATACAATAGCTCAATAAATAACTTTATAATATTTTATTGTTCAAATGTCAATAGGGAAAAATAAAAAAAAGGAGATTGCTTTTTTGCTATTTTTCCCTATTGATGTTTTTTGTTTGTATTTGCTACAGTATGAGTGGAAGAAGCTGTTCTTGCCTTGCTTGTTCACGGCGCTTTGCTTCTGCACGCTTTCTTGCAGCAGCATCTTGCTCTGCCTTACGCTTACTATCAACGAAAGTTATCCGCTCCTTCTTGTCGCGTTTCACCACGACATCCTGAGCGGAAATGCCCAAGGTGCAGAGGAGAAATAGGGATCATAGTATTTGTTTCATATTATTCTGATTTTTTTATTTGTCAAGTATTTCCCAATGTCCGCCAAAGGTACCAATTCGTTTAATCCTTCCGGCAGCAATAAGTTTGTCAATATTCTTTTTAATTCCTGGCTTTGACATTCCAAGCACTTTCGCCATTGCCTCCTTTGTGGTTTTAGGGTCAGCTTTTATCAGTTGGTATACTTTTTCCTCTGTTGTTGATATACTTTCTGTGTTGGTTGATATACTTTCTGTGTTGGTTGGTATACTTTCTGTGTTAGTTGGTATACTTTCATTAGTTATTTGTTCACTGGTTGGTATACTTTTGCCATCAGTTGATATACCACGATCTTCAGTTGAATCACTTGGTACACCAACATTATTTCTCCATATTGTCGCGACGAACTTATCACGCTCTATGTCATTGACAAGGTCGATACGTTCTCCACTCTTTAACGCACGAGTGATGCCAGAGCCCAGTCCTCGGTATGGCATAGTTTTGGCACACAACTGAGCCGTCAATGGATTGCGCATCTCTGCCCAACCGAGTTTTATCTTGTCTATGGTCAAATCTCCCGGTAAGCAACCAGGGCTTTCAATCACGATACGATTGTCAAAGATAAGCAGCTTTACCACATCTGTTCCGAGCATTTCTCTATGTACAAGCGAGTTCTGAATCAGTTCTTCAAGAGCGATGCGTGATACCTCAAGATGTCCTTCGGAATTGAACGATTG
Organism: Prevotella sp.; assembly: GCA_045643065.1. Classification (GTDB taxonomy): domain Bacteria; phylum Bacteroidota; class Bacteroidia; order Bacteroidales; family Bacteroidaceae; genus Prevotella. The sequence continues at coordinate 51,979 of JAZUKC010000130.1, read as the reverse complement.
ACCATCTTGTAAATGTCTCAAATTACCCTCGCAGAATCGTAATGCCTGTTCGTAGATCTCTGGAATAGTACCCTCCAAATCTACGCTATCCCTATATTGAGTACCAGATAGTTCATTACCAACGAAACATACCGCCTTTATCTTAAATGCAGGGCATTTCCATGTTGGCATCACACCAAAGAAGAGCATACCAGCAAGCGTGGCCTGTCCTTTCTCGTCGATAATACATAGATTCTGATAGAGATTCTGCACAGGCACTCCGAAATCTTCCTTACGCTTATTGAACTGATTAAGGAAGAATCTGTCAATAAGTGATTCGCTGAGGCTAGCAACCGAAGTGTCAGGCACTCCCATTCTATCTGGATAATACTGACCAGAATCGTAGAACATACGGAGAAGTTCGCGATTATCCTTTACCTGTCGCTTGTCTGCTCCCTGCTTTACGTATATCTCACAACCTTTCAGAGTCTTGTAAGGTTTGTTCGTGCCCGATGGAACCTCAACAACAAGAATAGTCTTTCCGTCTATCTCCTCCGGATGTGAGTGAATGTAGAGAGCTGGTATGATGTTATTCTCAGCCATATTGCCCACCTTTGACGATATTGTCTGCACATCATCATACGTCAAACCCTCTATGCGTCTAGTCTTGTCCTCAACGCCGAACACGATGGCCCCACCTCTGCTATTGGCAAAGGCAACCAATTCTTTTGTTATCTTTTCGTTATCGCTCCATTGCAGTTTGAATTGCAAAGTAGATGACTCCCCCTGAGCGATTCTTGCTTTTAATTCTTCTTGGGTCATATTGTTATATTACATTCCTGTGTAGATATCAATCAGCGATGCAAAGTTACAAATAATATCTGACAATATCACACCTTTTCGGTAGATTTTTTTCAGTTCCCCAATCAAATAAAGAAAAAAGGTTGTTTTACTTTTTTTTGAGTAATACTTGTTTTTGCAACTGGGTTGCAAGTAATTTTGTGTAATTTTGCACCCATAAACTTAAAAACAGTATTAGCAATATGAAGAAGTCATTCAAGATTGAGGTGGATTGTGCTAATTGCGCAAACCTTGTGGAAACAGCAGTGAATAAGGTAGAAGGCGTTAAGTCGGCTACAATATCTTTCATTACTCAGAAAATGAAAGTGGAGTTTGAAGATGGCGCTGATGTTAATAGCGTATTAGAGGAAATGGTGAAAGTCGGTAAGAAGATAGAGCCAGACTTCGCTGTTCTTGGTTAACAATTCTTTTATTCGGTTATTGAGTTATTCGGTTGTTAGGTTACCATGTTAGGACTATTCCAACCTCAAACCTGACAACCTAACAACCTAATAACCGAGCAACCTATTATAATATATGAACAAATATTGGAGAACTATTTTAGGGGCAGGTGTGTTCGTCAGCTTGCTCTGTGCGTGTCATGGCACACATAATCATGGGCATGAGCATGAAGGCGAGGAAGTACACGCAGAAGAGCACGAACACGAGCATGCGCCTGGCGTAATCATACTCGAACCAGAAGCAGCAAAGGCTGCTGGCGTTGAGGTTACTACTGTGGCGAGGAGCACCTTCCATGATGTCATAGAGGTGAGCGGTAGTTTGATGGCTGCATCATGCGATGAGAGCACGGTAGTAGCTACTGTAAGTGGCATCGTCAACCATGCACAGCACATCAGCGAAGGCATGGCTATCAGCAAGGGTGCAACGGTCTATCATATCAAGTCAGACAACCTTCAGGATGGCGATCAGGCTCAGCGTGCCCGTATCAGCTATTTGGCAGCAAAGCGAGAATACGAGCGTGCGAAGCCCCTTGTTGACGAGAAGATAATCAGCGAGAGAGACTTCAGCGTCATTCGCACAGAATACGAGACGGCACGTCTGGCATACGAGGCCATCGGCCGCAGCACTTCTGCCAAAGGCGTAGCAGTAGCTTCGCCTATGGCAGGGTACATAAAGACGTGCATGGTGAAGGATGGCGACTACGTTCAGGTAGGAACACCACTTATGGTTGTGACTCGCAATCAGCATCTTTACCTGCGTGCAGAAGTGCCAGTGCGTTATTATTCCGAACTGAGCAAGATAACCTCTGCCAAGTTCCGCACCCAGTATAGCAGCGAAGTGATAGACCTGAAGACGGTGAACGGCACGCTGATGTCATCAGGCAAGTCGGCTGTTAGCACATCATCATACGTTCCTGTTACCTTCCAGTTGGATAACAAGGGCGGCATTGTCCCTGGTTCATACGCAGAAGTGTTCCTTATTACGGGCGAAAGACCAAACGTCCTGAGTCTGCCTACATCCGCATTGACCGAGGAGCAAGGTGTTTATTACGTTTACATCAAGCAGGACGAGGACAGCTATAAAAAGCAAGAGGTAACGCTTGGCGCTACCGATGGCGAATATACAGAGATAAAGAGTGGACTGAACGGCGGAGAACATGTGGTGACACGTGGAGCAATAAGCGTGAAACTTGCGTCCGCCAGCAAGGCAATTCCTGGACACAGTCATTAGTTATTAGTTATTAGTTATGAGTTGTGATTGTAAAATCAAAACTTAAAATCAAAACTAAAAACAACTAATAACTAATAACTCATAACTGATAACTAATAACTTGTAGAAACAAGAAACAATGTTAGACAGAATAATACATTTCTCACTTAGTAACCGCCTTATGATTGTTATGGCAGCTGTTCTGCTTGCCATAGGCGGGGTATATACGGCAAGACAGGCCGAGGTGGATGTGTTTCCAGACCTCAATGCACCAACAGTCGTCGTGATGACAGAGGCTAACGGCATGGCATCCGAGGAGGTTGAGCAGCTGGTTACGTTCCCGATAGAGACTGCTGTCAACGGATCGACCGGCGTGCGAAGAGTGCGTTCTTCGTCAACAATGGGATTCTCCGTTGTCTGGGTGGAATTTGATTGGGACACAGACATTTACCTCGCGCGACAGATTGTCTCAGAGAAACTTGCCGCCATAGGCGAGAGTCTGCCTGCCAATGTAGGCAAACCAACTATCGGTCCACAGTCGTCGATACTGGGCGAACTGCTCATCATCGGTGTTACGATGGACGGAAAATCTGCTGAAATCAATGAACCTGAGGGACTTTACCTACGCACCATCGCCGACTGGACTATCCGTCCACGCCTGCTCTCGACAGGAGGCGTAGCACAGGTATCGGTGCTTGGCGGTGACGTCAAGGAGTTTCAGATACTCTTCGACCCAGGAAAGATGAAGCATTACGGCATCACTCTGCAGGAGTTGCTTGACGCAACGCGCAACATGAACAGCAACATCAACGGCGGTGTGATGAACCAATACGGCAACGAATACATTGTTCGAGGCATCGTTTCAACGGATGATGTGGATAAAATAGGCCGTTCAGTCGTGAAGTCGGAGAACGGCTCGTCGGTTTCACTCTCAGACATTGCAGACGTACGCATCGGTGCTCAGGAACCAAAGTTTGGCACAGCATCAGAGAAAGGCAAACCAGCCGTGCTGCTTACCGTGACCAAACAGCCTGGCACAAACACCATGCAGCTGACGGAAAATATAGAAAAAGCATTGGCAGAAGTACAGCAGAACCTGCCTAAGGAGGTGAAAATCAGCACCGATTCGTTCCGACAGTCGCGCTTCATCGAGAGCAGTATAGACAACGTCAGCACCTCTTTGCTTGAGGGAGCACTGTTTGTGGTCATAGTGCTTGCATTGTTTCTTGCCAACGCCCGCACAACAGTAATCTCACTGGTGACAATGCCGCTCAGCCTGCTCATTACCGTACTCGTTCTGAAATGGTTCAACATGAGCATAAACACGATGAGCCTTGGTGGCATGGCTATAGCTATTGGCTCGCTTGTCGATGATGCAATCGTCGATGTGGAGAACGTATGGCGAAGGCTGAAAGGTGCCAATGGGAATAACGAAAAGGCACAGTCGGGACCATGGACAGACAAGAGAAACATAATATACGAGGCTTCTCGCGAAGTGAGAATGCCTATACTCAACTCCACACTCATCATCGTGGCAAGTTTCCTGCCATTGTTTTTCCTGGACGGCATGGAAGGAAAGATGCTCATTCCGCTCGGCGTCGCGTTCATCGTAGCACTGTTTTCTTCTACACTCGTTGCCCTTACGCTCACCCCAGTGCTCTGCAGCTATCTGCTTGCTGGTGCGAAAACCGACGGCAAGGAGCGTGAAGACTCACGCATCGTTGTATGGCTGAAACGGCATTATGAACGCTTACTGCTTGTCGTTCTGGACCATAAGCGAGGCATTGTGGGCGGAACGCTGGCGATGTTGGTAGTGGCCATAGGTCTGTTCTTTACATTGGGCCACAGCTTTCTGCCTTCCTTCAACGAGGGATCGTTTACGATAAACGTAAGCACACTGCCAGGTGTGTCCCTCGAAGAGTCAGACAAGATAGGTCAACAGGCAGAGAAACTGCTTATGTCTGTGCCAGAAATAAAGACCGTAGTAAGGAAAACCGGCCGTGCAGAACTTGACGAACACGCCCTGGGTGTTAACGTTTCGGAGATAGAAGCGCCGTTTGAACTGGATGGACGCAGTCATGATGAAGTGCTGGCAGAGATAAGAAAAAAACTGTCGGTGATAGTCGGTGCCAACATAGAGATAGGCCAACCTATTAGCCATCGCATAGACGCCATGCTTAGTGGCACGCAGGCTAACATCGCAATAAAACTCTTTGGCGACAACCTGAACCGTATGTTCACCATAGGCAACGAGATAAAAGAGTGCATAGAAGACGTTGACGGCATAGCCGACCTGAACGTGGAGCAGCAGATAGAGCGTCCGGAACTGAAGATAACTCCTAACCGCGAGATGCTGATGCGCCAAGGAATCTCACTGCCAGAGTTCAATGAATTTGTCGCTGCCAATATGGCTGGCGAAGCTGTCTCGCTGGTTAACGTCGGTGGAAGAAGCTTTAATCTCGTGGTAAGGGCTAACGCTCAGAGTCGCAGCACGATGGAGTCGGTTCGCAACCTTGTGATAGACACGAAGGACGGAAGGAAGATTCCAATAACCGATGTGGCAGAAGTGACATCGTCAATGGGTCCGAACACCATCAATCGTGAGAATGTTAAGCGCAAGATTGTGATAAGTGCAAACTGCAGTGGGCGAGATCTTGGAAGCGTGGTTGATGACATTCGCGAGCGCATAGACGAGAAAATAGAACTGCCAGAGGGTTATCACATAGAGTACGGCGGTCAGTTTGAGAGTGAACAGGCTGCCAGTCGCATACTTCTTTTAACCTCTCTGATAAGCATCATCATCATCTTCCTGCTGCTGAACGCACAGTTCCGTAACGCCAAGGAGAGCGCAGTGATTCTGCTGAATCTGCCTCTTGCCCTCATAGGAGGTGTCTTTGCGCTGGTCGTTACCACAGGCGAACTGAGCATTCCGGCTATCATCGGCTTCATCTCCCTCTTCGGAATAGCAACCCGCAACGGTATGCTTCTCATCACGCAGTATAACCATCTGCGTCAGCATGAGGGCATGAGCTTGCGCGAAAGCATCATGAAAGGTTCGCTGGAACGCATGAATCCTATCATCATGACAGCCCTTACATCAGCCCTCGCACTCATTCCGCTTGCCTTGAGAGGCGACCTTCCGGGCAACGAGATACAGAGTCCGATGGCAAAAGTGATACTGGGTGGATTGCTGACATCCACACTTCTTAACGCATTCATTATACCTATTATTTATGAAAAGATCAACACTCGCAATAGTCATTAGCCTATTCTTTGCCCTTAACGCATCAGCGCAGGACGGCTGGGTAACGGAAGTGCTTCGCCAGATAGAGGCAAACAACCCTCAACTCCAGTCAATGCGCAAGGACCATGCTGCCACTATGGCTGAGATGAAAGCAGAGAACACGTTGGGCGAGACTGCTATTGAATATACTCCTTTCTTTCAGAAGGGTGCAGACGGTATGGCATCAAGTGAACTCGTTGTGTCTCAGGAGTTTGACTTCCCAACGATATACGGTGCGAGACGCCAGCATGAGGCCATGCGCCAGACCATGCTCGACCGCGATTATGACTCTGCACGAAGCGCCATACTGCTCGAAGCGGCACTGCTCTGCTGCGACATCATGGCGGCAAAGGAACAGTCCGACCTGCTGACTGTCAGGCTTGCGGCATCAGATTCGCTGCTATCGGTATGCCATCGGCGCATGACTTTAGGAACAGCTACTATCATGGAGGAAAACAGAGCGAAGCTGGACCGCATGGGGATAAACACAGAACTTGCCAAGACTGAAGGCGAAAAGCGTCGCATCATGCTGAAACTTAAGGAGATGGGAATGGCGACAGAACCTGCGTTACCATCCCGATATGAGTGCGTCGGGACGCTCCCGATGCTCCGAAACATGGATGTTCTGCAGGCAGAAGCATCTCTTGCAGAGTCCGGACAGGTGCTGAAGATGGCACGACAATCATGGTTGCCGAAGCTGTCCGTAGGCTATCGCCGCAACACGGAGCTGCATGAGTATGCCCTGAATGGTGTGTTGGTCGGAGTGTCTATGCCACTTTTCTCTAATAGCAAGAACATCAAGGCGGCACGATTGCGTCAGGAAGCGAAGGAATCGGAACTCGATGCTGCGCAGAAGCGAGTGGAATGGCGACGGACAACATTGCAGACACAACTGACGAGCCTTACGGAACAGCTGAAGACCTACGACCAGACGGTCATGGAACAGTCGCTTTCTACGCTGATGAAAGCAGTGAAAGCAGGTCAAATATCTATAACAGAATACTATACAGAGACAGAACGCATCTACCAAATGATGCAAGCTGAGGCTGAGATAAGAAACGAAATAAACAAGACAACAGTAGAACTCAATACGCTATGAACCGCAAACAGAAACGAATGTTGATACGCATCGGCGTGACAACCATACTTACGGCAATGCTCGTACTACTGCCAGACGTTACGGTTTTGCCACTCGGAGGCGTGGCAAAGGGATTGCTTTACTACCTCGTATGCTATATAATAATAGGTAGCGACATACTCCGCAAGACGTGGAAGGGTATCTGCAACGGACGCATGTTCGACGAAAACCTGCTGATGACCGTTGCCACTCTCGGTGCGTTCACCCTTGCCGTGTGCGAGCAGAGTGGGGACTATCTGGAGGCAATAGCAGTGATGCTGTTCTATCAGGTTGGCGAATTCTTCCAGAGTTATGCGGTAGGCAAAAGCCGAGACAGCATCACCGAACTCATGAATCTGTGCCCTGACTATGCCAATCTGGAGCAGGAGGACGGGAGCATCGAACGCGTTGACCCTGACGAGGTTGAGGTTGGGCAGGTTATTGTGGTGCAACCAGGCGAGCGTATCCCTATCGATGGCATCATAATAGGTGGACACACTACGCTCAACACCTCAGCACTGACTGGCGAATCGCTGCCACGTGAGGCTAACGAAGGCGACGAAGTGATGAGTGGATGCATAAACGAGACGGGAGTGATACGTGTGGAAACCACTAAGGAATGCTGCGAATCGACGGCAGCAAGAATTCTGGAACTGGTGGAAGACAGTGCTTCGCACAAGTCGAAGACCGAGAATTTCATCGTTCGCTTTGCACGTGTCTATACGCCGTTCGTATGCTGTAGCGCGTTGTTGCTTGCCCTGTTGCCACCCCTTGTGCGCTTGATGTTGCTGGACGCTGAACCATTATGGAGCGTGTGGGCATACCGTGCGCTGACCTTCCTTGTCATAAGTTGCCCGTGTGCACTGGTTGTCAGCATTCCGCTGACCTTCTTTGCAGGCATCGGTGGAGCAGGAAGGAAGGGCATATTGGTAAAGGGCGCTGATGTGCTTGAGACTTTAGCGAAGGTTAAAACGGTAGCAATGGACAAGACCGGCACGCTGACAAAGGGCGTGTTTGAGGTCGTTTCTACCCATGTTTCGGCACCGGAATACAGCAAACAGGATATCATTGGTCTTGCTGCCATGGCAGAATCTGCCTCGTCGCACCCTATAGCAAGAAGTCTTGTTGCTGCATACGGTCAACCGATTGACCGTCAGCGAGTTTCTGATGTTAATGAGATTTCAGGCCATGGCGTTATTGCCACGATAGACGGCCGATGCGTCTGCGTAGGCAACAGTCGTCTGATGGATCAGCAGAAGGGTTTGAAGAACTGGAGAGTTGACGAGGGACTTGCCCCAAGAGTAGGGGAGACGATAGTCCATGTGGCATGCGAAGGGACCTACATTGGCAAGATAGCACTCGGTGATGTGGTGCGTCCTTCTTCTGCTGAGGCTATTGACAACATGAAAAAGGCTGGCGTCAAGCACACCGTTATGCTGACCGGCGACAGTTGGTCTGTTGCTGATAACGTGGCAAATCAGTTGGGATTGGATGAGACTTGCAGCGAATTGCTACCAGCAGACAAAGTCAGTCAGGTGGAGGCATTGATGGAGTCGCACGATGGAGCGTTGGCTTTCGTGGGTGACGGCATAAACGATGCTCCTGTGCTTACACGTGCCGACGTAGGTATTGCGATGGGAGCGATAGGCAGCGACGCTGCCATTGAGGCTGCCGACGTGGTATTGACGGACGACGATCCGCGCAAGGTGGCAGTGGCTATCGGTATCGCACGCCGGACCATCGGCATCGTTTGGCAGAACATTGTGCTTGCTCTCGGTGTGAAGGGTGTATGTCTTCTCTTGGGTGCATTTGGCATTGCAGACATGTGGCTTGCCATTTTTGCTGATGTTGGCGTTATGATGATGGCAGTGCTCAACGCCATTCGTGCGATGATTGTCAAGAAATAGCGTTGCTTTTAGTATTTATTCATCCCCTGAAACGTAGCGTTTCATCGTCCGAAAAGCATTGGTTTATGATGTAATTACTCAGTAATCACAATGTAAAGACTGAGTAATTACAGTGTAAAGACTCAGTAATTACAATGTAAAGACTGAGTAATTACAATATGAATCAATACCATTCGCATGATAAATCGTAGCGTTTTGCATGATGAAAAGCATTCATTGCGTGAACTAATCCATAATAAACGAAATGACTCCGACTTTCCTTTGCGGGAAAATCGGAGTCATTTTGTATTGGGAAATGCTATGAAACGAGGCGGATTATAGGAATGGTGAGATGAGATGAGCAAACCATCCGCGGAAGCGTTGCCATGGAGTGCGCCACTTTTTATATACACCTTGCGTCAGCTTGAAGGACTTCTGCTTGTCGCTTTCAAACATGTCCGTCAACTGTTTCGTTACCCTCTTGTCTATGATTGCCACGTTCTCTTCGTAGTCGCAGCGTAGGCTTCGGGCATCAAGATTGGTGGAACCGACGGTGCAGAAGTTGTTATCGACCATTATGATCTTAGTATGGTGGAAACCAGGCTGATACACCCATACCTCGCATCCCTTCTTCTGCAGTTTGTTGGCGTTATAGAACACACAGTCAGGCGTTAGCGGAATGTCGCTCGGTTCTGCTATCATGATCTGCACATTCACACCACGATTGACGGCGTTGACTATGGCTTTGCGGACCGAAGGGATTAGTGTAAAGTAAGGATTGACTATGCGAATGGTGTCCTGGGCAGTGTTTAGCGCGTGGAGATAGAACTGTCGGACAGCCTTTGGCGTTCGGTGTGGCTCACGATTCACTATGCCACACATCATGTCTCCGCTTGATTTAGCCTGGAAATACTGCTCACCGCTGATGTCTTCGCCCGTAACACGCTTCCACGAACGGAGGAAGATGTCCTGCAGTTCGTTGACGGTGGAACCCTCAATTCGGCAGTGCATGTCGCGCCATTCGCCTACGGCTGGCGTGCCATGAATGTAGTAGTCAGCCACGTTCATGCCTCCTGTGTAGGCTATTTCGCCGTCGATGACCACTATCTTGCGATGGTCTCTGCCGAAGATATGGTTCAACCATGGGAACGAAAGAGGGTCGAACTCGTAGATTTGTATGCCCCGATTGCGCAAGTCCTTTATGTGTCGCTTCTTCAGGGGCTTGTTGTTTGAGAAGTTTCCGAATGCATCGTACAGTGCGCGGACCTCTACTCCCTGGCTTGCTTTCTCAGCAAGGATGTCGAAAAGCAGGGAGGCGATGGAGTCATTTCGGAAGTTGAAATACTCAAGATGAACCGAATGGCGTGCCTGCCGGATAGCTTCGAACATGTCGTCGAACTTCTGTTTGCCGTCCATAAGCAGGTGGACGGAGTTGTCATGAGAGAAGCTTATGCCTTCGTTTCGAAGGTTGTTGACCAGCATACTGTCTGACGTTAATGTCCCGTTGTCTGCCTTGATGACTGACAACGGGAGCATAAGAAGCAATATTGTATAAAGTATTCTTTCCAATGGGCTATTTTTTATTTCTAAATCCTCCCTCCCTCGGTAGGGTTGGGGTGGGGCTTAATTCCCCTTAACGTGTATATCGTGCTGTGGGAATGGTATCTCTATGTTGTTCTTGTTCAAGGTGTTATATATCTCTTCGAGTATTACACCATTGTCGATGGCAGAGGTCATGGCGTTAATCCAGCAGATAACGTTGAGCGTAACGCAGCTATCGGAGAGTTCCTTGACAACAACGCTCACGCCATGCTCTGATGTTTCCACACAGCTGAGGGCAGAGATAGCCTCGATTATCAGTCGGCGAGCCATGGCGATGTCTGTGCCGTAGGCAACGCCAACCTCCTTGATAGCCATCTCGTAACCATGGTTGCGCGTGAGGTTTTTGTAGTTTTTGGTGAACAGTTGTGAGTTCTGGAAGGCGATGATAGAACCATCTACGGCCTCAATCATGGTCGATGTGTACGATATGCTTGACACTTTGCCGCGTGTTCCGTCGCAGACAATGAGGTCGCCTATCTTGATACGGCCTGCCATGAGCGACACTCCGTAGTAGATATTCTCAAGGATGTCCTTGGAAGCAAAACCGATACCCGTTGACAAACCGCCCGAAATGACGATGATCCAGTTATTAGACACGTGGAAGATACCGAGCGTTATGAGGAACCATGTGCCAAGAATCAGAATCTGTACAATATTAATGTATATGACAGAACGGCTTGCTGCGTTCTGCGGATCAGTGCAGTCGAAGTGGTAACGGATAAAGGCTTTTGCCGTATCGTCGAGGTATTTGAACACAAACCATAACGCTGCTGCCATCGAAACACCCTCAAGTGACAGTACGAAATTCTGCGAGTCAATGATCTTGATGGTGTAGATTTCCCATGTCATGCTTGTGAGATTGAACACGTCTGCTGCCCAATAGACACTGAACATGAACGAGGCAACGGCGGCGATAGGGATGATAATCTTCTTGAAGAGATGGTAGTGCCATGCCTTTGTAATAGGCTGGTTAGCAATGTCTTTCTTCAATGCCTTCTGAGTATGCCAGTCGTTGATGCAGGTAATGGACAGAATGCAGGTGAGGAGCATAACCCACCAGATGAGTATCTGTACGGAAAGCAGCGTGTAACCGATGCAAGACGATATGACAACAGATATAAATACGAGGAGCGTAATGAGCGCATAGGTCTTGTCTGTGCGGTGTACGCCCTGGCGATACTTAAGCATCACGCGCCACTGCCATATCATGCATGCCAGGAGAATTGGTGGGAAGATGAGGTTGACCAATTCAGATGGTATCAGAACGATGCGGAAGACGATGACCAGGAATCCCATGAACAGGAGTGGAAGATAGATGAGGAACGTGCGCATCGTCTGCTTGCTCTCCACTCGGATGAGGATGGAGATGAGGATAACGCTCATGAGCCATGCGTACTCCGTGAGGAGATTTGAGGCCATAAGCACAAAGTTCTGATCCATTACCACCCTGATGATGTTGAGAATAACGGCAAAGGTGATTACCGTTGAGGTCATGATGATGCAGGCACGCTTAGCCATGAACTTCTCCTTGATGCTGTCATTGAACACGCCTCGCTTCATCATTCTCGTGACAATCAGTCGCATTATGATCTGATTGAGTATGATGGCTATGGCGCTCCATATCAGAATGGCGATAAAGAGGAATGCAATGTAGCTTGGGTTCCATTGCGAACGGCTGTTGCGGTCAATGGTGTACTTGTCCCGAAGGGTATGTGTTACTTCGTGTATATGCTGTCCGATGTTCTTGACAATGGTGAAGTAGTCATCGCCTCCGTTGACGAATATGTTCGACTGAATGTCATTATAGCGGCTCAGAGCATAGTCGTTAAGGTTCTTCAGACGATTCTCCGTCATCATGTAGTAATACCTGAACTCCTCGAGTGTCTGGGTATTCTCGACGTATATGCGGCGAATGTTGATGGCAAGTGTAAGACATACGTTGCGGTCTATCTTTGCTTTGTCGTCGAGCATGACAAGAGGCATGGTCGAAAGACTCTGGATAAGCGAGTCGTAACGTGCCACTTCGTTGGAAGACTTGTCCATCCACTGCTTGAAAGGAAGACTCTTCTGGTGGAAGTCATGATACTGTGAGGTTGCCTCATGGCATGCGTATGTAAGGTCGAACACGTACTCCTGCTTCTGGGAATAAAGCATCAGAGAGTTTCGATTGGCACGATCCATGTTCTCAAACAGTCTTTGTCGCATCATCTCACTTGCCTTCGTCATGCGCTGTTGCTGCTCGCCCATCTGGTTATGAGCTTTCTCCAGTTCTATGCGCAGTATGGACAGTGTCTGTGGAAGATTCTTTTCCTTGAGAACAGCGTTGGCAGGAAGTATGATTGATGCTAATAATAGCAAGAGTATGTATATGCGTAATCTCATTGTCATGTGGTTGATGTTAATTTTTATGCAAAGGTAGTAATTTTTTCTTATATTCACTTGCTCCCTACAAAACTTTTTGTAATTTTGCACAATAAAATATAAGTAAGGAACAGTAACTTCTATAATAATCAGGAAAAATGAAATTATTGGCAGATGGCGGCAGTACAAAAATTGACTGGGTGCTTATTGATAACGAGCAGAATATCTGTGTAAGACATACATCAGTTGGCATCAATCCGACTCTCATGGATGAGGGGGATATGATGGCTGCGTTAGAATGTGTGGTTGGTGAATGTAGCCAACTGCTGGTGGCAAATGAGGTGGAGTTCTATGGAGCAGGATGCACTCCGGTTGCTTCGACTAAGATGAAGCGCTGTCTGGAGCAGGTGTTCAGGAACGCAGAGGGGGCTGTTGTCGTAGGTAGCGATATTATTGGTGCCGCGGTTTCGTTGTTGGGAGACGAAGAAGGCATCGCCTGCATACTCGGCACTGGTGCTTGTTCCTGCCATTGGGGATGGCGTGAGGACCTTGATGGCATGGGCATTGTAGGTCAGACGCCTGCATTGGGCTTCATCCTTGGCGATGAAGGGTCGGGCGCTGTGTTAGGGCGTATGTTTATCAACGCTCTTTACAAAGGTGTGTTGCCTGAAACTATGCGTAAGGATTTTGAAGAAGAATATGGCGTAGATATGTATGGTGTGATAGACCATGTTTATCGTCAGCCATCGCCAAACAGATGGCTTGCTTCGCTTTCTCCGTTTGTGTTGCGTAACATAGGCAATGATGAGGTGGAGCGAATAGTAAGGGAAAACATCCGTTCGTTCTTCGTTCGCAACATCCTTCCATACCAACGTCCTGACCTAAAGGTGTCTTTCGTAGGAAGTATAGCGCATTATTACGAAGAGCAACTGCGCAGTGAGGCTTCGAAACTCAATATAAAAATTGGAACGATAAAGAAATCTCCTTTCGCCTGATTGCAAAAGGAGAGGTTTGAAAACTCATAGAAATGGGTAGGGTAGAGGTAGCGATTGAAATTTTCATTCGCTACCTTTGATAATTTCAAAGGCAACTACTCAGGTCCCTTGTTCTTTTTAACACAGAGGCACAGAGGCCACGGAGTACACAGAGATTTTTGAGATCCATTCGGGGGGTAAAACGTACTGCATAGCACTCTAATAACTCTGTGTTCTCCGTGTTCTCCGTGTCTCCGTGTTAAAAATGGAAGGTGCTGATTAGTTACATTTCAAAACCTACGATTGGCATCGCCATTCGTTAGTGTTAATAATACGAACCTGATTTGCTGAAAGTTGCTGTCGTATCGTATAGCAAAAGAAAATGGGCAATACAACAAATTCTGCTGTATTGCCCATAAATAGTATTTGATAATGATTCGTCTATGATAGAATCATATTATTTAGCGTAAGCTACAGAGCGTGTCTCACGAATAACAGTGATCTTAACCTGTCCAGGATAGGTCATCTCTGTCTGAATCTTATTAGCGATCTCGCCACTAAGTGCCTCTGTCTCAGCGTCAGACATCTTGTCTGCGCCTACAATTACGCGAAGCTCACGACCAGCCTGAATAGCATAGGTCTTCGTTACGCCTGGATAAGACATTGCGATAGCCTCAAGGTCGTTGAGACGCTTGATGTATGCTTCCACGATTTCACGGCGTGCACCAGGACGTGCGCCAGAGATAGCATCGCAGACCTGAACGATAGGAGCGAGCAATGTCTGCATCTCCATCTCGTCGTGGTGTGCACCGATAGCGTTACAGATATCTGGCTTCTCCTTATATTTCTCTGCAACCTTGGCACCATAGAGTGCGTGTGGCATCTCGTTCTCCTCATCAGGCACCTTGCCTATATCGTGAAGGAGACCAGCACGCTTTGCCTTCTTAGGATTGAGACCAAGTTCTGATGCCATAACAGCACAGAGGTTAGCAGTCTCACGAGCATGCTGCAACAGGTTCTGACCGTATGAAGAACGATACTTCATCTTACCTACGATGCGTACAAGCTCTGGGTGGAGACCATGTATGCCAAGGTCGATAGCAGTACGCTTACCTGTTTCAATAATCTCATTGTCAAGCTGTTTCTTTACCTTAGCAACAACTTCCTCGATACGAGCTGGGTGGATGCGTCCGTCAGCAACAAGCTGGTGGAGAGCCAGACGGCAAATCTCACGGCGAACAGGATCGAACGCAGAGATAACGATAGCCTCAGGAGTATCGTCAACAACGATTTCTACTCCGCAGGCAGCCTCAAGTGCGCGGATGTTACGACCCTCGCGACCGATGATGCGTCCCTTAACTTCGTCATTGTCAATGTGGAACACGCTGACAGAGTTCTCAATTGCTGTTTCTGTTGCAGTACGCTGGATTGTCTGGATGACAATCTTGCGAGCCTGCTGATTGGCATTGAGCTTTGCTTCCTCAACGATGTCGTTGATGTAAGCAGCAGCATCAAGACGAGCCTTGTCCTTGAGCGATTCCACGAGACGCTGCTTTGCTTCGTCAGCTGAGAGACCGCTGATTTCCTCAAGCTTCTTTGTCTCCTGCTCCTCCATCTTTGCAAGCTCTTCCTCTTTGATAGCGATGAGGTTGCGTTCGTTGTTCAACTTCTGTGTCATGTTGTCCAACTCCTGACGCTTGCGGTTGACTTCATTCTGCTGCTGGTTGAGGTTCTGCTCGCGCTGCTTTACCCTCTGCTCGCCCTGCTGCAGCTTCTGATTGCGCTGCTGAGCTTCCTTCTCAAGCTCGTTTTTCTTGTTGAGATACTGGGCTTTAACTTCGAGAAGTTTCTTCTCTTTCATAACTTCCGACTCCTTTTCGGCAGCAGCGATCATATCGTTGTATTTGCCTTTGATAACATGTCGGAAAATTATATATCCGATGCTGACGCCTATTATCAAGGCGACAACAGCTGTGATTATGATTGGTAATATCATATAAAATTATTGATGTTTATATATAAGATTGTTTAAAATAAAAAAATGTTCTAATCCCTGTACTCTGCATACAAAAACACATGGACACATAATCTCGTTACTATGGAAAGTAAGAGATGACTATGCATTCATAACAGCCTCAATTTCGCTTGTTAGCTTTTTCAAGACATCAGAGTAAGGGGTAACATCATTGCGCTTGGCCTCACGCTCATAACGCAAAGCAATATCTACAAGAGCCATGTAGAGTATCTCCTTTTCACTCTTTCTGCCCTTGTAGTAGTCGGTATAGTTACCGACTGCTTCGGTTATGTTCGATGCCGCGTTACGATACAGTTCCTCGTCGTCACGTTCAATCTTGACGAACATATCTGTATCATATATGTGCAATCTTATATTTAGTTTATTCTCTTCAGCCATAGATAAGTGTCTTTTAGTACACTACTTGCTAATTGATTGCTGCTCTGTGAGCAGAGTGATACATCTGTCCACGTCACGTATAAGTTTGTTGACACGCTTGCGTGCGTTGTCAAGGTCGCCATCGCCTATTTCCAGCATCTTGGCCATCTTAAGTGTGTCGTAGTCGTGCATAGAGGCATTGGCAAGGTTCTCCATGTCCTTTGCCTCCTTCTCCTGAACGGCAAGCTTCGCCTTGACGTCGGAAAGTTCCTGTCGCATATCGGTATATTTCCGAAGCAACATTCTTACCAATGTCGTGAAGTCTGTTATTTCTTGTTCAGATTTTGCCATACAGATGAAATTTTCGACAAATTTACATAAAATAGTCGATAATAAGGTGTTATATGCCCTAAGTTTAAGTTTTTTTAATGCTTAGTTTTCCTGTGGAGCCTTCTCTTTCTTTGCCAGCATAACGAGCTGGAATACAAAATTAGTGGTCCACTCTTGTGAGAATCCAAGACGCTTTGCATACTGCCTTACGCTAACGACAGACTTCATCGTTGCAGGGTCGCTGTAGTCGTTTTTCGTGAAAATGTCGTTGACTGTCTTCTCCGTCATAGTGCGTAATGCACTCTTAAAGAAAGAAGGCAAGCGAAGCTTAAACTTCATAAGATTGCCCATCAGCATCATCAGTTCCTGTGTGTAAGACTGGAACTGTATGAGGTAAACCTGCACATCCTGCATCTTGCGGCAGTTCTTCTTTATGCTTTGGTCGATATCCTTGAAGAAAGATTCTTCCGTTCCGTAGATTTCCTCCATCATCTTGCGGCAGCGTGCTTTTTCGTTTACGCCGAGCTTGTTGTTGGCTGTAGGAATCTTGAGCTTTGATTTGAATACTCTGAGGTCAGGTAATGCGGCGATGTTTGTTATGCCGGCATTGGCAGCAATGGCTGCCTGGAAGTAAACACGAATGAGTGTCATGTAATCTTCCATTCCTGGTTCGTTTTCGGTTTGTTTCTTACCAAATATTTTGCTAAAAAGACTCATGTTGTTCTTGATGTAAATTAAAATTCGTTACAAAATTAGTCATTTTATATGGATTATGCAAGAAAACGCCATGTTTTTGCTAAAATGAATATGAAAAATTTGTATATATCTTATTTTTTGAGTAATTTTGCACGTTGTTACTATATTAATATGTGTTTGGACGCATCTGTGTATTTTGATGTACACATTATAAAAACTTTGGTGAAACTCTTAGGGTGGTGTGCGTTCAGCATATTTTATGTTATAATAGATAAATGGAGATAATAGGAAAGCGAAATCTTGGAAGTAAGATGGTGTTTTTGGCCGTAACGGTGATAGATATTATGTTGGCAAACATAGTATTTGTCTCTGTTGCGCATTCCAACATACCTGGCATTCCTCCTTATTTCCGTTGGCATGATGTGGAGGGAATGACATGTGCCACGATGGCGGCAGTTTGTAGTCTGATGCTCTATAGTAGCATAATACATCGCCGTAGAATCAGTGTGCTTGATGTCGTGCTGCGAGTAACTCGCTTTACCATAATGCAGGCAATCATCCTCATGTTTGTACTGCGTATGCTGGTAGGTTATTCTCAAGGTGTGTTCCGAACGGTGTTCTATTACTTCATCTTCTCCTATGTGCTGCTGTTGATAGTACGATTTGCCGAGCGCTCGTTCCTCAATTACATGCGCCGCATGGGACATAACTCGCGTACGGTAGTCTTTATCGGAAGCGATCCTGCCAACCTGCTTATATATAAAGAGATAAACAGTTCGCCTTCTATAGGTTTCCGCATCAGTGGATATTACAGCAACAACACTATTGAGGAAGCACCTGAAGACTTCCAGCGTTTAGGTAGTCGTGACGAAGTCGTTGAAAAGATTCGCCAAGGCGAAGTGCCATTTGCAGCAGATATCGTGTTCACATCCCTTTCGCCAACTCTGGATCATGGCGATATAAACGAGATAATAAACTATTGCGACAAGCATGTTATCCAGTTCTATCTCGTGCCACGCATCTATGCTAACCTAAGCATGAACCTCTCGCCAATGGCAGTAGGTGACTATACCGTGTTCACGAACCATACTAATAATATCAATCGTCTGGACAATCGTATAGCAAAAAGGCTGTTTGACATCTTTATGTCTGCAATAGTGTGTGTGTGCATGCTGCCGCTGATACCTATTATATGGTTGATAGTAAAGATACAAAGTCCTGGTCCTCTGATTTTTGCACAAGAGCGTACTGGGCTGAATGGCGAGACCTTCGTCTGCTACAAGTTCCGTTCTATGCACGTGAATGACGATTCAGACACGGTGCAGGCAACAAAGGATGATCCGAGAAAGTTCCCGTTCGGAGAGTTTATGCGTAGGACAAACATAGACGAACTGCCTCAGTTCTTTAATGTGTTGAAAGGCGATATGAGCATAGTTGGTCCTCGTCCACACATGCTTTATCATACAGAGATGTATTCTCAGGTTGTCTCAAAATACATGGTTCGCCATTTCTCTAAGCCTGGCATAACAGGTTGGGCACAGGTTACTGGCTATCGTGGAGAAACAAGGGAAGTATGGCAAATGGAAGAGCGCATAAAGCGTGACATCTGGTATAATGAGAACTGGTCGTTCATGCTTGACCTGGAGATAATCTGCCGAACAGCTCTTCAGATATTCTTCCCTAACGAGAATGCATATTAAATTAGGAGTCAATAGAAATAACGTAAACAAAACAAATAGAAAATGAAAGGTATTGTATTAGCTGGTGGATCAGGTACGCGCCTCTATCCGATAACCAAAGGCATAAGCAAGCAACTCATTCCTATCTTCGACAAACCGATGATTTATTATCCAATATCGGTTCTGATGAATGCCGGAATACGTGAGATACTCATTATTTCTACACCTTTCGACCTTCCGGGTTTCCGTCGTCTGCTTGGCGACGGACATGAGTTGGGTGTTAACTTCTCTTATGCTGAGCAGCCTTCGCCAGATGGTTTGGCACAGGCTTTTATCATTGGTGAGGAGTTCATAGGCGATGATAGCGTTTGTCTCGTCTTGGGTGACAATATCTTCCATGGTTTTGGAGGTACTAATATGTTGCGTCAGTGTGTTGCTAACGCAGAATTGGAGAATAAGGCAACGGTATTTGGATATTGGGTAAACGACCCTGAGCGATATGGCGTTGCTGAGTTTGACTTGGAAGGCAACTGTCTGTCGATAGAAGAAAAACCGGAACATCCAAAGTCTAACTACGCTGTTGTTGGA
Source organism: Prevotella sp. (assembly GCA_045643065.1). Classification (GTDB taxonomy): domain Bacteria; phylum Bacteroidota; class Bacteroidia; order Bacteroidales; family Bacteroidaceae; genus Prevotella. The sequence goes on along the minus strand of JAZUKC010000130.1, from coordinate 32,581 downwards.
CTTTACTTCTATCCGAACTCTGTCGTTGAGATTGCAAAGAACATAAAGCCATCGGCACGAGGCGAACTTGAGATAACAACAGTCAATCAGACTTATCTGCAACAGCAGGCACTTAAGGTACAGACTCTCCCTCGAGGTTTTGCATGGCTTGATACGGGAACCCATGACTCTCTTGCCGAGGCTTCTACGTTTATAGAGGTAATAGAGAAACGTCAGGGACTGAAGGTTGCTTGCCTTGAGGAAATCGCCTACAGAAATCATTGGATTACCTCTGACACTCTTCGTGAGATTGCTGTTCCGATGGCAAAGAATGGTTATGGTCAGTATCTGCTTAATCTGATAAAGGATTGATAACGAAAAAAACAATATTATAATAATGAAAGACAATCAAAATGTATCGTTGAATGAGTTTGACGACGAGTTGGAAGAAAGCTCCATCTTTTCTTTCAATTTCCTCTTCTCCCTGTTCGTGCTGAACTGGAAGTGGTTCGTCCTGTCTGTTGTCGTTTGCCTTGCAGGTTCAATGCTATACCTGAGATATCAGACGCCAATATACATGTCAGCAGCAAAGGTGTTTATCAAAGGTGAGAATAACTCACGAGGTTCAAGATCATCGCTGAACGTGTCCAACCTTGGTACTATCACAAATACTGAAGGTATTGCCAACGAGATGGAGATCTTGAAGTCAAAGTCTATTGCTCTTGATGCTGTAAAGCGACTTAAGCTCTACATCACTTATCGTTACGAAGGACGATTTGTTGATCGCCTTGTTTACAAGACTCAACCTGTTACTGTAGAGTTGGACGCACAGTCGGTTGATGCACTTCAGTCACCTATCTCCCTGGTTATTTCTTATGAGAACGGAAACTATCAGGTTACAGGTCAGTACACTATGATACATAAGGAACGTGGTGCTGAGACACGCAACATAAATGCGAAGCTTCCTGTTATTCCTGCACGTATCCGTACTGCTGTCGGCTATCTGACATTCTTGCGTAACACAAATAGCACAGCTCACATGAAGGACGGTCAGAAACTTCTCGTCTCTGTAGTACCTCCTGCTAATGCTGCCGCTGCTTTTGCCGGACGCCTTGGAATCTCTCAGGTAGAAGAGACTTCAATTGCTCAGCTGACGATGACAGACGAGGAACCTTCGCGTGCTCAGGATTATCTGGAGCAGCTTATGATAAGCTATAATGATGAGGCTAACCGTGACAAGAACATCGTTGCTGTTCGTACAGAGGAGTTTATCAATAGTCGTCTCGAAAAGATTAATGCAGAACTTGGCATGACTGAGGGACAGTTGGAGTCGTTCAAGCGACAGAACCGTATGCTTGATCTTAACATGACTGCTTCAAATGCATTCGGTCAGAGTACAAACTATGACCAGAAGATTGCGGACATGAATACTCAGCTGGCTCTGTTCAATAGTATTGGCGACTACATGAACGATCCTTCGAACAGATATCAGACTCTGCCTTCTAACGTAGGTCTTACCGATCAGGCTGCTTCTTCGCTTATCAATACTTACAACCAGATTGTACTTGAGCGTAATAAACTCTTGCGTACTGCTAATGAGAATTCTCCTTCGGTAATTCCACTTACAGAGCAGCTGAATGATCTGACCTCATCTATTCGCCGAGCTATGTCGCAGGCACGCAATAACTTTGAGATTCAGCGTAATTCCATGCAGAGTCAGTTCTCTAAGTATAATGCTCAGGTTCAGCAGAGTCCTGCTCAGGAACGTATTCTGAATCAGATTGGTCGTCAGCAGGAAGTTCGTTCTGGTCTTTACCTTATGCTTCTGCAGAAGCGTGAGGAGAACTCTGTATCGCTTGCTGCTACGGCTGACAAGGGAAAGCTGATTGATGCTCCTTCGTTCGTAGGAAAGATTTATCCTAATGACAATAAGATTATTGGTGGTTCGCTTGCAGCAGGATTCTTTGCTCCGTTGCTTATCCTCATTCTTCTTCAGCTCATGAGATACAAGATTGAGGGACATGATGATGTTGCAAGAATTACAAAGCTTCCTATTGTTGCTGATATTCCAGTGGCAAGTGAATCGGCTAAGACACGTGCTGATATCGTGGTTCACGAGAATGAGAACAACCTTATGGAAGAGGTGTTCAGAAGTCTGCGTACCAATATGACGTTCATGATGAAGGAGAATCAGAAGGTTATCCTCTTCACGTCAAGCACTTCGGGTGAAGGTAAGACATTCATTGCTGCCAACCTTGCGATGAGTTTTGCTATGCTCAACAAGAAGGTTGTCCTTGTGGGTCTTGATATCCGTCGTCCACGATTGGCAGAACTCTTCGGAGTGAAGCAGCGTGATCTTGGTATCACTTCTCTGCTTAATGTGGAGGATCCAAATGACCAGATGGTACGTCAGCAGATTGTTCCTTCTGAGATTAACGGAAACCTTGACCTCCTCCTTGCAGGTCCTATTCCTCCAAACCCTGCCGAGATTGTTACCCGTCCTTCTCTTGATAAGGTATTTGAAATCTTGCGCACTCAGTATGACTACGTGATTGTCGATACTGCTCCTGTAGGTCTTGTAACCGATACTCTCAGCATCGGTCGCGTTGCAGATGCTTCTGTTTATGTCTGCCGTGCTGACTATACTCCAAAGAGTTCGCTCGAGCAGGTCAACGAGTATGCTCAGTCAAACAAGTTGCCTAATATCTCTCTCGTAATCAATGGTATTGACCTTTCTGTCAAGAAGTATGGTTACTACTATGGTTATGGCAAGTATGGCAAGTATGGTCGTTACGGTCGCTATGGTCGTTACAGTCGCTATGGCCACTATGGACGTTATGGCAACTACAGTACCTACGGCAACTATTCATATAGCCATTACGGCAAGAAGAACGATACATCAATTAAACTGTAATAACACATGACAATCGCAGTAGATTTTGATGGTACGATAGTTACGCACGAATATCCTGCAATTGGTGCAGAGCGCCCTTTTGCTATTGATACTCTGAAAATGCTTATCGCAGACGGCCACAGGCTCATCCTGTGGTCTGTCCGCGAAGGGCAACTCCTTGAGGATGCTATAAACTGGTGTGAAGAGCGAGGTGTTCATTTCTTCGCTGTCAACAAGGACTTTCCTGAGGAGAACGCAGATGCATACAAGGATCATTCACGCAAACTGAAAGTTGACCTGTTTATAGACGATCGTAATGTGGGAGGTCTGCCTGATTGGGGAACCATCTATCAGATCATATCACGCAGGACGACGTTCCAGGATATTCTTGAAGAACGTATGAATGGCAGTGCTGGCTATTCTATGCCAGAAGCACCTAAGAAAAAATGGTGGCAGTTTTAACGACGCAGATTCATTGTTCTCGTTAAAAGCCGAGTTTATAGTTATCACAAAAAAGACAGGTTGCCTGCAATGTTTGCCGGCAACCTGTCTTTTTGTTATGTTGTTTTGTTACTTATTCTTGTTTCAGAGAAGAGTAAACAAAGATGTGTTTGTGTGTAAATGTTTTCGCAACTTTCTTACATTGGCTGAGCACGTACTCGTGAAAGAGTCTCAGGAGTCATCTGAAGATATGAAGCAATGAAAACGAGAGGAGCGCGGAGAGCTACCTGTGGCATCAGTTTGCAGAAGCGGACGTAGCGATCGCGTGCTGTCTCAAAGCGAACAAGGTCAGCCTTAACCTGAGACATGATGAGAGACTCCTCAAGAATCTTACGATACAGAATCTGTATGTTGTTGTTATGGAGCGCAACGATCTCAAGCTCACGCTTTGGAAGAGCGAAGATATACGTGTTTTCAAGAGTCATAATTTCCTGTTGTGTAGGAATTTCCTCAAAAAGACTCTGTATGCTCATGAAGATGCTGCCGTCAGTACCGAGATGCTCCGTGACCTCTTTGCCGTTCTTCTGGTAGAACTGGCGAATCAGTCCTGTATGCACGTAGTAAATGTTCTTGCATACCTCTCCGTATGTGAGAATTTTCTTGCCCTTTGGGAAATGCATTGGGACAAGGATACTTTCCAGTTCGTCGAGCTCCTCATGCGTCATTGTGCTGTACTTGCGAGCCAATTCGCGTGCAATGTCTCGTGTTGAAATAGTTTGTTGCTTCATAGTGGTTTAATACTCCTCTGTTTAGTTTTGATGTGTAGTTTTTATAATGCGTTGCTTTATGGGGTGCTGATATTCAGTAAGCTTAGTCAAGTTTGAGAACTGCGAGAAAAGCTTTCTGTGGCACTTCTACGTTACCAATCTGCTTCATCCTCTTTTTTCCTTTCTTCTGCTTTTCCAGCAGTTTACGCTTACGGCTGACGTCACCACCATAACACTTAGCTGTTACGTCCTTACGCACACACTTGATTGTCTCGCGTGCTACAATCTTGGCACCAATGGCAGCCTGTATGGCTATGTCAAACTGCTGTCTTGGTATCAGCTCCTTGAGCTTCTCGCACATACGGCGTCCAAGTGTTACGGCATTGTCCACATGAGTTAATGCAGACAGAGCGTCAACACTTTCGCCGTTCAGTAGTATGTCAAGCTTTGCCAACTTTGATGGGCGGAAACCACTTACGTGGTAGTCAAACGAAGCGTAACCTTTTGATATTGACTTCAGTTTGTCATAGAAATCAATCACAATTTCGCCAAGTGGAATGTTGAAATGTATCTCTACGCGATTGCCAGAGATGTACTCCTGCTTTATCAGCTCACCGCGCTTGTCAAGACAAAGTGTCATGATTGGACCGATATAGTTCGTATCCGTAATGATTGTGGCATGAATGTAAGGTTCCTCAATATGGTCTATTGACATCAAATCAGGAAGACCGGAAGGATTGTGTACCTCCTTTGCTTCGCCGTGCTTGTCATATACCATATATGATACGTTAGGCACAGTAGTTATGACGTCCATATTGAATTCGCGGTCAAGTCGCTCCTGTACAATCTCCATGTGGAGCAAACCAAGGAAACCGCATCGGAAACCAAATCCTAATGCCACAGATGACTCTGGCATGAAAGTCAGCGAGGCATCGTTCAACTGCAGTTTCTCCAATGAAGAACGAAGATTCTCGTAATCAGTTGGGTCAATCGGGTAAACGCCGGCGAATACCATTGACTTAACTTCCTGGAAACCAGAGATAGCCTTGTCGCAAGGTCTGTCAACTTGCGTGATTGTATCGCCGACAGCAACCTCCTTGGCGTTCTTTATACCACTTATAATATAGCCTACTTCACCTGTGCTGAGTTCCTTCTTTGGCACCATGTCCATCTTCAGAACACCAACCTCGTCGGCAACGTATTCCATGCCAGTATTGTAGAACTTCACCTTGTCGCCCTTGCGAATTGTGCCGTTCTCAATCTTGAAATATGCTATGATACCTCTGAATGAGTTAAATACCGAGTCAAAGATCAAAGCCTGAAGCGGAGCACTCTTGTCGCCGGTAGGGTGGGGAACACGCTCTACCACAGCATCCAACACTTCCTTGACACCCTCGCCCGTTTTGCCCGAGGCACGCAGAATGTCGCTGCGGTCGCATCCAAGCAGTTCGATGATCTCATCTTCCACCTCGTCAGGCATAGCCGAAGGCATGTCGATCTTGTTTATTACAGGTATAATCTCCAAGTCATGGTCTATTGCCATGTAAAGGTTGGAGATTGTCTGTGCCTGAACGCCCTGAGTGGCATCAACCACGAGAAGCGCACCTTCGCATGCAGCAATGGAACGGCTCACCTCGTATGAGAAATCGACGTGTCCAGGAGTGTCTATCAGGTTAAGGATGTACTTGCCCTTCTCTGGCAGTTCCTTACCGTCCTCTTCCAGTGCTGATGCCTCTCCATCATAGTCATATTCCATCTGTATGGCATGGCTCTTGATGGTGATGCCTCGTTCCTGTTCAAGGTCCATATCATCCAGCATTTGCCCTTGTGTCACCTCTATAGTCTTTGTGTACTCAAGCAGACGATCTGCGAGAGTGCTTTTTCCGTGATCTATGTGGGCAATAATACAAAAGTTTCTTATTTTCTTCATATACGTTTTAGGATGATAACGGCCTTGTTGGCACAAATTATTTGCAAATATAATAATAATTTCTGAATCTACATAAATTATTTAATATTTTTTTCAAATTATTTGTTTTATTGCCCTTAAAATTGTAACTTTGCACCCGATTTCAGCAATAACAGGCTTGTTAATTCAACCAAATTTGAAAATTCAGAATGTTTTTTGCAACTGATAATCATAAAACGATATTCAAACCGATGGGTGCTTGGTAACCCCATCTAAATAAAAACAAGTAAATGAAAGAACGACGTACAGAGGTCAGCTTGCTCTTTATGTTTATGAGCACGCTGTTTACCGTTTGCCTTATTGCAGCAAACGTATTCGAGACAAAGCAAATTTCTTTTTTCTCACACAGCCAGACGGCAGGTGTTATCGTGTTTCCAATTAGCTACATAATTAATGATTGTGTATGCGAGGTGTGGGGATACAGTAAGGCACGTGTGCTGATATGGCAGGGGTTCCTGCTCAATTTCTTCTTTGTCATCGTCGGTGCTATATGCGACTGGTTGCCTGCGGCAGACTATTGGCATAACGATGAAGGTTTCCATCAGATATTCGGTCTGGCACCACGTATCGCTGCCGCATCGTTTACCGCATTTATCATTGGTTCCTTCCTTAATGCTTATATCATGTCGAAGATGAAGGTGCGTGACAAAGGACGGCATTTCTCATTACGCGCTATTCTGTCAACCGTTGTGGGTGAGGGTGCTGACTCCTTGATATTCTTCCCGTTAGCGTTAGGTGGCATTGTGCCTTGGGAAGAGATGCCTTGGCTGATGCTCTATCAGGTGTTGCTCAAGACGTGTTATGAGATTGTTGCTTTGCCTGTGACAATTCGCGTAGTGCGTGCTGTGAAGAAATATGAGGACGAGGATGTGTACGATGAGAATGTGTCATATAGCATCTTCGGATTCGGGAAAAAGAGTTAACAATGGAATTCATATATACGAACAACTAAAAGCATATATAATATAATGAATAGAGAACAAGAAGGTCTTAAGTCGTTGGGCAAGAAGACTGAATATAAGAGCGATTACGCACCAGAGGTGCTTGAATCTTTCCAGAACAAGCATCCGGAGAATGACTATTGGGTAGTGTTCAACTGTCCTGAGTTTACTTCGCTTTGTCCTATCACCGGACAACCTGACTTTGCCGAGATAAAGATAAAGTACATTCCGGATGAGCGCATGGTAGAATCAAAGTCACTGAAATTGTATCTTTTCTCGTTCCGCAACCACGGTGACTTCCATGAGGATTGCGTAAATGTAATAATGAAAGACCTCATTCGTCTGATGGATCCTAAATATATAGAGGTAATAGGCCTTTTTACTCCTCGTGGCGGAATAAGCATACATCCATACGCCAACTACGGCCGTCCTGGAACGAAGTACGAACAGTTGGCACAGCATCGGTTTGAGAACTATCAACTGTAAGCTGTAGCAAAGAATAGTGGGCGACATCCTATGGCACGCATTGTGTAATAGGATGCCGCCCATTTTATGTGTTTGAGAAAAACTTTGAGTTAATTTATTTGGCAATATAAATAGTTTTTAGTAATTTTGTACGCAAGTTTGATTGTTATTCCTAAATTTAGATGTTATGGCAAAATATCTCAATCCCAAAGCCGACCTCACCTTTAAGAAAGTATTCGGCGAACATAAAGACTTATCAACTAGGTTCGCTGCTTTATATGGTTATCCTCAAAGGTTTATGAATGACAAGTATGTTGTAATGTTCTTGAAAGACTATGCAGACTCGTTGCCAATAGAATGCTTATTGAACTCTCTCGATAAGTATTGGGACCAGATTAGCCGCGAACGCACAGCTGTGAATGCAGCAGAAAGAAAAGGACGTGCAGAAGGACGTGTAGAAGAAAAAGTTGAGATTGCGAAGAAACTCAAAACAGCTAATCAGGAACTATCGTTTATCTCACAGATTACAGGCCTTTCAGAACATGAAATAGAATTGTTGTAAGACTATATTTGAAGGTGATAATGTTGTTATCAAAACTGAAACATTAGGTTCTGCAGATAGTAAGTCTGTAGATGTCTTTACCAAAGAACTTCCAAAAGGCACTTACACGAAAGACACGGATTTTTCTTAATATGATAATTTTTCGTGACTTTCGTGTAATTCGTTGATTATAATAAACACACACCGGAATGTTATTTGCACTATGGCTCTATATACGACAGGAAAAGCTCTGGCTTGTCGTTTATTATGAGTTCGTCTGGGAAGTCTGTCTCGTTCAGAAGCGGCTTGATGTATTCGTAGTTAGCAATGTCAAACGTGATGTGAGCATCGCTGCCGAGAATTACAGGCACGTCGTATTTCTTTGAAAGACGCAGTAACTCCAGGTTGTTCGGTATAGATTTCCCCGTCTTGCCTCGTGCAGGTTTCAGCGAAGAATTGTTTATTTCCAATAACGTGTGCGCCTCTTTTGCCGCAATGACAATAGGCTCAAAGTGCAGTTCGGCAGTTCCATCGCCAGGATGGCTGATGATGTTTGTCCATCTGTTCCGTATCGCGTTTATCATTCCAGCAGTGTTCTCATCCTTTGTACCCCCCTTCCAGCATAGAGTATGCATGCCTGCAATGCGAATGTCGAGCATCGGATAGTACTCCTCCTCAAAGTCAAGCGTGCCGTTTGTGTTGAGAATGTTCAGTTCGGCGCCAAGCAGTACGCGCATGTCGCCCCATTGACGAGGCACGACATGCAGGTTGCGGAAGTATATTGGATGGCAGGAACCTGGTAGGGCAGGAGTGTGTTCCGTTACTCCGAATATCTTGAGTCCCTTGTTCTTGGCCTCCGTAATCATCTCGGTTAGTGTGCTGAACGCATGTCCCGACATGATGGAATGAGTATGAACGTCTATAAGCGGTGTAATCATTATTTTCTTTGTCGTTTATTATTTCTATGCAAAGTTACAACATTTTTCACAAAGAAATAATAAATCCATCATGTTTTTTATGATTGCCGCGTATTTTTATTGAATATAAAAAAAAAGAGATGGTATGCCAAGAATGACAACCATCTCTTTATAGGTGGGTTCTATTAATTAGCTTTGCTATAAAATTGCGGTAAGCAATTATGTTAAAACTGTGACAATATCTTGACAAATGAAAAGTCAGAGTTTTCTATTTGGAAAGTGGTAAAATAGGGTTGAAATGGGTGGTTTTTATGATTCGCAAGGCGATTAGTATTGAATCATAATGTGATTCGTAGCCTTTCATAATGCGATTCAGTGCTTTTCACCTTGTCATTCAATACCTCTTGGAGAGCAAAAAAGGGCGTTTTAGGGGGCTGTTTGTATGTAGTTGAAACGTAAAAGGTTGAGTATTAACGTGTTAGTCTTTGCGCTGTAGGACGCAATGATGTCAAGTCGTGGATTCTACGCAAAATAAAATGTTAAAATGATAGCGAGTTTTCACTTTTCTGCTTTGTGCAACAGACAATGAAATGCTGAATTGCCCGTGAACCAGAAAAATGCAGGGTGGGGGATTGTTGTTACCACATTCCTACTGGTTTCCGTCCACGATAGATGCAGAACCATACTTCTTTTGCAATAGAATTGATATTAATCAAAATTATAGTAAATATAGGTCAAAGGTGTAAATTAGTTAGTAAAAACGCCAAAAATGTTTGCAAATACACATAAAAAGTCTTGTTTTATATCATTATTTATAAATAATGCCACTAAAAGTGAAGTTTTTTAATGAAATGTTACTTTATTTTAAAAAAAAGTATTAATTTTGCATCGCATTTTAAAATATTAGGTACTCCTATTGCTGATAGGAGCGTTTATATATTATATAAGGTGTACTGACAAAGCTAACATATAAGAAATAGCGGAGAAAATTAAAATAAATTATTATATTTCAAATTCAGTTTAACAAACAAAAGAGTATTTATGAAAAGAAAACTTGCTTTGATGCTTCTGTGCTCAGTGATGACAATCGCTGCATGGGCACAGTCTGCAATCAATGGTACAGTAGTTTCTGCCAGTGATGGCGAGCCAATCATCGGCGCTACTGTAAAGGTAAAAGGTGCTTCTCAGGGTACTGTAACTGATGCTAACGGTAAGTTCAGCATCAATGTGCAGGCTGGTAAGACACTCGTATTCTCTTACATCGGCATGCAGTCGAAGGAAGTTGCTGCTAAGAATGGCATGCACGTTTCCCTCGGTGAAGACGACACTATGCTTGACGACGTCATCGTTATTGCATACGGTACACAGAAGAAATCAGCATTTACTGGTTCTGCTGCTGTCGTAAGTTCTGATGAAATCGGTAAGGTACAGGTTACCAACGCTGTTGACGCGTTGAAGGGTAAGGCTGCTGGTGTGCAGATTTACAATGCTACAGGTCAGCCGGGTTCTGTTCCTACTATCCGTATCCGTGGTGTGAACTCTATTCTCGCTGGCAACGATCCTCTGATCGTGCTCGATGGTTCACCATACGACGGTTCTCTCAATGATATCAACCCAACCGACGTTGAGTCGATGACAGTCCTCAAGGATGCTGCTTCTACAGCTCTCTACGGTGCTCGTGGTGGTAACGGTGTTATCCTTATTACTACTAAGAGCGCTAAGCACGGCAAGGACGCTCTCATCACTGTTGACGCTAAGTGGGGTGCAAACTCAAAGGGTACAGCTGACTATGACCGCATCAACAACCCACAGCAGTACTACGAGCAGTACTACAAGGGATTGAACGCTTACGCTATGAACAAGCTCGGCTACGACGAGGGTAAGGCATGGCAGTGGGCTAACCAGAACCTGATCAACCGTGCAGGTGGTTTCGGTCTTGGTTACAATTGTTACACAATCCCAGAGGGCGAGGTTATGATTGGTACTAACGGCAAGCTCAATCCAAACGCTACTCTCGGTGCTTTCTATGAGAACAACGGCGAGAAGTATTGGATGATGCCTGACAACTGGGACAAGGAAATCTATAACACAAGTCTCCGTCAGGAATACACAGTATCTGCTACTGCTGCTTCTGAGAAGGGTACATTCTATGCTTCTGCAAACTACCTCAACCAGGACGGTATCGTTAGCGGTTCTACTTATGAGCGTCTCACAGCTCGTATGAAGGCTGACTACATGCTGAAGAAGTGGCTGAAGCTCTCTGGTAACATGGCTTACTCACACTTCGACCGTAACTACCTCAGCAACGAGGGTGCTTCAAACACAGGTAACGTGTTCGCTCTCCACAACATCGCTCCTATCTATCCTGTATTCGTTCGTGACGAAAACAAGAACATTGTATTCAACCCAACAGCTGGTATCAATGCATACGACTACGGTGATGGCAAGTACTTCCCATTCACACGTCCATACCTTGGCCAGGCTAACCCTATCTCAGACCTTCTCGTTGATACTCAGAACAATGAGGGTAACACATTCAACGGTACAGGTTCTGTAGATCTCTTCCTCCCATTCGGATTCACATTCACTTCTATCAATAACGTTTATCTCCACGAGAACCGTTACACTAACGTAACTAACCCATACTTCGGTCAGTACGCTTCTTCAAACGGTATCTTGACAAAGGAGCATGATCGTACATGGTCTCTGAACTATCAGCAGCGTCTCAACTGGCACAAGCAGTTCGGCGAGCATGACATCGAGGTAATGGCTGCTCACGAGTACTATCGCTCACGTGGCTATGACCTGAGCTACTACATGACTAACATGTTCTCACAGCAGAACAAGGAGTTGGCTGGTGCAGTAGTTGCTGGTTCTGGTTCTTCTTCTATGTCTGACTACAACACAGAGTCATGGTTGAGCCGTGCTATGTATAACTACGCTGACCGTTACTTCGCTTCTGTTTCTTACATGACTCAGGCTTCTTCAGTATTCCACCCAGACCATCGTTGGGGTAGCTTCTGGTCGTTCGGCGCAGGCTGGCTCATCAACAAGGAGTCTTGGTTCAATGCTAAGTGGGTTGACGAGTTGAAGCTTAAGGCTTCTTACGGTGAGAACGGTAACGACGGTATCGGTGGTTACCTCTACACAAACCGTTACTCTATCGAGAACTCTAACAACTCTGTTTCTCTCGTTCCTTCTACAGTACGTGGTAACGAGAATATCACTTGGGAGAAGAACGCTAAGTTCAACGTAGGTGCTGACTTCTCACTCTTCAACGGTCGTCTGTATGGTAGTGCTGAGTACTACGCTAACCGTACTAACGATATGATTTCTTCATTCCCATTCGCTCCATCATTCGGTTACACAAGCTCATACGCTAATGTTGGTAACATGGTTAACAACGGTGTCGAGATTGACCTCCACGGTGAGATCGTTCGTACAAAGGACTTCTCTTGGACAATCTACGCTAACATGACAACCAACCACAACGAGATTACAAAACTCGCTGAAGAGCGTAAGCAGAGCCAGGTTGACGGTCATAAGGGTTACTCATCAGGCAACTACTTCTACACAGAGGGCATGTCTCGTTACACATACTATGCTAAGAAGTACGCTGGTATCTACACTGAGGACACATGGCAGCTGACTAACGATACAGAGTACAACCCAGCAAATGCAGGTATGGCACTCTACTGGAAGAACAAGTACGTTGTTGACGAGAACGAGAGCGACAACATTGCTAAGGACGAGAATGGTATCTATATCGTAGATAAGACTTACGCTACTACAAACAACTCTGAGGCTGACTACTACCTCCACGGTGACGTTATGCCAGACGTTTATGGTGGTTTCGGTACTACTCTCTCTTGGAAGGGTCTTGATTTCTCTGTTGACTTCCAGTATCAGCTCGGTGGCCAGATCTTCGACTCAGAGTATCAGAGCCTCATGGGTACAAGCGCTGGTTATGGCATGCACAAGGATATCCTCAACGCATGGAGCCAGGAGAACCCAACAAGCAATATCCCACGCTATCAGATCAACGATACCTACATGGCATCTACATCTGACCGCTTCCTCACAAGCGCAAGCTATCTGACACTGAACAACATCACTCTTGGTTATACTCTTCCAAAGAGCATCCTCAAGGCACTGTCTATCCAGAAGCTTCGCGTTTACATTGTAGGCGACAACCTCTACACATGGTCAAAGCGTAAGGGTCTCGATCCACGTCAGAGCATCACAGGTTCTTCATCAGGTACTTACTACTCATCTGTACGCTCTATCTCTGGCGGTATAACACTTACATTCTAATTTCAATAAAAGGAATAAAAGAAACAAATTATGAAGACAATAAATAAAACAATACTTGGCGTTGCTACAGCAGCTGTCTGCCTCACATCATTCACTGGATGTATTGAGGAGACATTCCCTACTACCGTAGCAACAGATGAGCTCATTGCTGCTTCACCTTCTGCAACTGCAGCTCTCGCAATGGGTATGCCTGCAAAGTTCAGCGATGTATGGGATACCAGCAGCCACTGCTTCTTCGGTTATCCTGCTGAGATGATCTACCGTGACATGCTTACTGGTGATGCTTACCACTACGGTGAGACTGGCTACAGCCACTTCATCTCATGGCAGCGCAACCAGTACATGGGCGATGGCTACCTGAAGACTCAGTTCCACTGGAACTACCACTATGGCTTCCTCCTCGCTGTTAACGGCGTTGTAGGTGCTGTAAACGAGGACATCGCTACTCCAGAGCAGCTTGGCCTTAAGGGTGCTGCTTATGCATTCCGTTCACTCCTCTACCTTGACATGGCTCGTATGTATGAGTTCCTTCCTAACGATATTTATAAAGACGGAAAGAACAGCGAGGGCAACACTGTGCTTAATCTCACAGTGCCTATCGTAACTGACCAGACTTCTGACGAGCAGGCTCGTAACAATCCACGTGCTCCACGTCAGGAAATGTACGAGTTCATCCTTTCTGACCTCGACAATGCTGAGCGTCTTATCCCTAACCTCACCAACACTAACGGTCAGACAATGCCAGACCTCTCTGTAGTATATGGTCTTAAGGCTCGTCTCTACATGTGGGTTGAGGATTACGCTAACGCTCAGAAGTATGCACGCCTTGCTATCAACAACGCAAAGGTTCAGCCTATTACTCAGGCAAAGGGTCTCAGCAAGACTGCTGGTTTCAACACAGCTGCAGACTTCATGTGGGCTGGTCAGCAGACATCTGAGAACGAGTCTGTAGGCACAGGTATCATCAACTGGACATCATGGGTATGTAACCAGAGCACATTCGGCTACACTGGCTCATCTACTTCTCTTTACTACACAATGGATAAGAGCATGTACAACCGTATCAGCGACACTGACTGGCGTAAGCTCATGTTCAAGGCTCCTAAGGGCTCTGCTCTCGACGGTCAGAACCTCTTCCTTGACGAGAAGGCTGGCGCAGCAATGGCTGACTACTCTGCTATCAAGTTCCGTCCAGCTGCAGGTAACATGGAAGACTACGCTATTGGTGCTGCTTCTGCTTATCCAATCATGCGTGTTGAGGAAATGTACTTCATCGAGGCTGAGGCTGCTGCACACCAGAACCCATCTGATGGTCTTGATCTGCTTAAGAAATTCATGACTCAGTATCGTGATGCTAACTACTCTACTCTCGTTTCTTCTAAGGACGACGTAGTTGAGGAAATCGTATTCCAGAAGCGTGTAGAGCTTTGGGGTGAGGGTCAGACATTCTTCGACATCAAGCGTCTGAACTACTCTGTAACTCGTGGTTACGCAGGTACTAACTGTCAGGATCAGGCAAGCCGTCTGAACACTAACGGTCGTCCAGCATGGATGAACGTCGTTATGGTAAAGACAGAGGGTAACAACAACGCTGCTATGAAGGGTTGGAACAACCCAGACCCATCTGACCAGTACAAGCCTTGGACAGAATAATAATATAATAAATCATTATTAAAGAATATACAAATATGAACGCAATATTGAAATCAAAAAAGCTGTTCATGGCTGTTATCAGCATGGTGATGGTTCTCACAGGATGTAATACATCTGAGCTTGATCTTTCTCCAGTTGATTCACCAGCTGTTCCAGCAAATTGTCCTGCTGTTGAGTTCAGCTCAGTAAACCAGTCAGTATATGAGAAGGATCCTGCTGCTCCTGAGTTCACAGTAAAGGTTCAGCGTAAGGCAACTGATGCTGCTACTTACGATATTAAGGTACTGGAAAACCAGGATAACTCATTCATTATTCCTGCATCAGTATCTTTCGCAGCAGGCGAGACTGCAAAGGATATCACTATCTCTACAAAGCCAGATGCAGCTACTGCTACTCCTCTTAAGTTCGCTATTACCTTTGACGAGGCAGCTATCAACCCTTATACAGAGGGTCTGAAGTCATACACTGCTACCGTTACTCTCATTGCATGGGAGAATCTTGGTATAGGCTACTGGGTAGGCAACATTATGAATGCTGCATGGGGTGTTCAGGTTCTTCCTCTCGCTGTTAAGGTTGAGAAGGCTGTAACAAAGGATGGTGTAAAGTTCCGTTTTGACAACCCATATCGCACAGTTGCTTATGATGAGGATGAACTCGGCTACTTCGGCTATCCTTACAACGAGGAGGCTGACCTTACAGGTACTGGTGATGAGAAGATCTTTATCGACCTCAACGGTACTAAGGCTATCCTGAAGACTGTTGAGATGGGTATGGACTGGGGTTACGGTGCCCTGAAGTTCGGTCAGATCTATGGTAACCTCTCTACCAGCACTCAGTATCCACTCGGTACATTCACACAGACAGCAACAGGTGGTAACATTACCTTCCCTGCTGGTTCTCTGTTCCTCAACCTTCCTGCTAATGGTAACTACATCTGTAAGAAGGGTGACTCTGTACTCTACCTGAGCGCAGCTGACTTTATCGCTTCGATGGAGGAATAATCGAAAGATTAAACCACAATAATTAAAAGATGAAGAGTGAAGACGGGATGATTATTCTCTTCTTCACTCTTCTTTTCTTTATTCAAGTTTCGCAAGCTCAACTTTCATGGGAGATAAAGAGGAGATAGCGCCAGCGAAGACAAAGAGAAGATATAGAGACATTACTATTGTCCCTTTATCTCCCTTATATCTTCCCAATATCTTCCCTATAACTCCTTGAAACTGAAGCAAGCGGAGCTTACGAAAGTTGAATTCTTTATAATAAAAGGGTTATGTATAGAATATTTACATTCGTCCTCATGGCTTTGGCCGTGAATGCTTACGCAGACAATCGCAGCTTAGAGCAGATGAAAGCTATCGCTGTTCAGCATCTCGCAAAAGGAAACAAGGCAAAAGGCAATGCTCCTTCGGCTATTGATGTGAAACTGTTGAATCAGAATGACGAGCTGGCTGTCATGGGCAATGCAACGGGATTCGTAGTGATAGCCGTTGATGATGACCATGAACCAATCTTAGGTTATTCAGATAATGAATACCCTACAGCAGAACAGAATCCAGCATTCTATTGGTGGATGGAGAATGTTCAGAAAGCTCTTTCGCTCGGCATACATTCTACTGCTGCATCAGCTATGCCTGCAAATGTCCCTTCTTCTGTAGCTCCATATTGTACAGCATTATGGAATCAGAACAACCCGTATAACATATACGTCCCATCATACAAGTCTGGTGCTCAGGTTAAGCATTATCCTACAGGCTGTGTTGCAACAGCGATGGCTGAAGGTATGTATTATTACAAATATCCAGAGCATGGAACAGGACTTGTGCGCAATGCTTTTGATGGTGGCGAAGGCGAAGGAGCAAAGTTTGTAAGCATACAGCTTGATACTCTGCACTTTGATTGGGACAACATGATTCCTGAGTATAAAAGCAACTATACAGCAGCACAAGCTGACGCTGTAGCATGGCTGATGTATGCTTGTGGCAATTCCATCAGAATGGGTTATTCTCCTTCAGGTAGTGGCGCATACACGGATAAGGCATATCAGGCAATGGTTCAGAACTATGGCTATAGCAAGAGCATGCCATTTTACTTCCGCGATATGGTTTCTGACACAGAATGGAATAATGCTATCTATACCAACATTGCCAACAAACTGCCACTCATTACTTCTGGAAAATCGGCAACACAAGGAGGCCACTGCTTTATCCTTGATGGCTATGACGAATCAGGCAGGGTGCATGTTAACTGGGGATGGGGCGGCAGTAGCAATGGTTTCTTCGACCTCACTCTCCTGGATGGTTACTCATTACAGCAGGCTTTCTTTCCAGTGGCTATCGAGATGGAAGGCGAACATCACTCAATGTTCGGCATGTATAAATGTGGATTAGATATTATGGTAGCTGATAATACTCATCTTCGAATGAATATTCCGGGTTACATCTATAACATCGACCCACTGCCATACAGCAAGGATATCTATTTCGTAGCACGTGATGTCAATACTGGTAAGGACTATCTGCTCGCTACTCAGGCATTGAATGGTAAGGAAATTGAATATATCACTTCCTACGAGGAACTTCTCACCATCAGTAAAGCATTCGTAACCATCGTTAACAAGGTAAGCGACGGAACATTCTATGTATTTGCTGCAACTAAGTCGGATGAGGAATCACGATATCAGCCAATTCGTGCGAATGAGAATTATCTTGACTGCTATCTGATGAAAGTAGAGAATGGACAAATCGCATTATTTGATCCGAGTCCGAACGGGTGGCTGACAGACACAGCTATCGAGAACATTACACTCTCACCAGAGGATTATCCATCAGCATCAACTGCTACATACAACATCTCTGGTCAGCGCGTAAGCAAAGACTATCGTGGTATTACCATTTCCAATGGCAGAAAAGTTGTTGTGAAATAAACATTGTATTACACCTATTTATGAGGCAAATGCAGATGCTCTGCGTTTGCCTCATATTTCGTATATGCCAATCATAAAGGCAGGTTTTGCTGTCATTTCTTGTTTTTATTGTAAAATGTTTGGTTGTCTCATGAAAAATTATTACCTTTGTGTCGTAATTATAAGCACACCTACTTATAAAATAATTTTGCACACCTACTTATGAATACTAAACTAACAATGGCAGCAATGATTGCTGCAGCAGTAATGACAGGCGGATGCAAGTCGCAGGAAACCGCTGGCAATATTGATGATGTCGTGAAAGAAGTGGTACACAAGAATGCTTTGCTCTCAAAGAGCGAGAACAAGCATGGCATTGAGTCGTTTGACAAACTCACCGTAAATGATTACCGTGAGGCTATTAAGGACGGCATAGCAAAGCAGGCAGCACGTGTCAAGGCAATAGCCGAGAACAGCGAAGTACCTACGTTTGAGAATACCATTGTAGCCCTTGACAACAGCGGTGAAGAACTGGAGCGTGCCGAAGGTACGTTCGGTCCTTTGTCAAGCAGTAACTCAACGGAAGAAACACGTGCCTTGGACAAGGAGATATCTCCTCTGCTTTCATCCCACAGTGATGACATCTACATGAACCAGGCGTTGTTTGCCCGTGTGAAGAAAGTGTATGACGACATTGACAACGCTAACCTCGACAAAGAGCAGAAGAAGCTTCTTGACAATGTTTACAAGCGTTTCAAGCGCAACGGTGCTGAACTTAGCGATGCCGACAAGGCAAAGCTCCGTGAGCTGAACCTTAAGATTTCGGCCCTTCAGCTGCAGTTCTCTCAGAACCTTTTGCATGAGACAAACAACACATACGTTACCGTTGACAAACTCTCTGACCTTGAGGGACTTCCACAGGCAGACATAGAACGTGCAGCACAGATGGCAAAGGAGCAGGGTGCAGAAGGAATGTACATGTTCAACATGCAGCGTGCATCTTGCAATCCAGTGCTCCAGTACTGTAAGAATCGTGAACTTCGTCGCCGTGTATATGACGCATACTGCAATCGTGGCAACCAGGGCAACGAGTTCGACTCTAAGGATATCTGCCGCCAGTTGGTAGAACTCCGACTGGAACGTGCAAAGCTGATGGGCTTCGAAACCCCTGCCGACATGATCCTTGACACACGAATGGCAAAGACACCAAAGGCGGTATATGATTTGCTCGACCAGATCTGGGCTCCTGCAGTAAAGAAAGCAAACGAGGAACTTGCAGATATTCGTGAGGAAATGAAGAAGGACGGACTGACCTGTGAACCAGAAGGCTGGGACTATCGCTACTACTCAGAGCGTGCGCGCAAGGCTAAGTTCAACTTCGATGAGGGCGTTATCTCAGAGTATCTTGAGATAAACAACGTGATCAAGGGCATACAGTATGTAGCAAATAAGCTTTATGGCCTGACATTCAAGGAAGTAACAACCGAAGTTCCTGCATACGAGAAGACTGCCCAGGCATGGGAAGTGTATGACAAGGATGGTTCGTTGCTCGCCGTATTCTATAGCGATTACTATCCTCGTGATGGCAAGCGTGCCGGTGCATGGTGTACATCATTCCGCGGACAGAAGTATGATGGCAACAAGCGTGTTGAGCCTGTCGTTGTCAATGTCTGCTCTATGACTCCTGCTTCTGGCGACATTCCAGCCCTTCAGTCAATAGACAACGTGACGACAATGTTCCATGAGTTCGGACACGCCCTGCATTCTTTCATGCGCGATGTGCACTATGACGGCGTCAGCGGAGTAGAGCGCGACTTCGTTGAGTTGCCTTCTCAGATTAACGAGCACTGGGCAACAGAGCCAGAGGTGCTTGCTGTCTATGCAAAGCACTATAAGACAGGCGAGGTCATCCCACAGGAACTCGTGAAGAAACTTGACGAAGCTGGCAAGTACGGTCAGGGTTTTGCAACAGTCGAATACCTTGCAGCATCGTATGTTGACATGGACCTTCACGTAATGAAGGAAATTCCTGCCAACTTTGATGTAATGAAGTATGAGGAGCAGAAGCTTGCAGAACGTGGCATTCCACGTCAGATTCAGCCTCGCTATCGTGTGACAAACTTCTCTCACACCATGGGCGGTGGATACACAGCCGGATACTACAGCTACATCTGGGCAGAGGTTCTCGACTGCGATGCCTTCGAGGCATTCAAGGAGACAGGCGACATCTTCAACCAGGATGTTGCTCAGAAGTTCCGCAAGTACGTGCTTACTCCTGGCGGCATCGACGATGGCATGACCATGTATCGTAACTTCCGCGGTGCCGATCCAAAGATTGACGGACTGCTGAAGAACCGCGGTCTGTAGCCAGAAACAGTATTAACCGGGTCAACCTACCTTATGAATAAGGCATAAAGTAGTCAACCAAAATCATTAAACTACATACCCAAATCTGAGTAACCTTTTATGCACAGTTGTGCAAAGTATTGATGCACAACTGTGCACAATACCTGCGCAATTGTGCATAAATACTTTGCACAACCCGAAAACTATACTTCTGTCTTTGGAACATTTACCGAAAGCGTGAAAATAGTTAATTATTGATAACGAATAACACTAAGTTGGAATATATTTTGTAACTTTGCATTTCAAAGTGTAAATAATTAATATCTAAAATATTTAATACAAAAGATGGATTTGAAAATTGCTGTTCTGGCCGGTGATGGTATCGGACCAGAGATTATGGAGCAGGGTGTGGCAGTACTGTCAGCCGTTGCAGAAAAGTTCGGACACAACGTATCATATAAGGAGGCTCTTTGTGGCGCTCATGCAATCGACGAGGTTGGTGATCCATTCCCAGAGGAGACTTTCAAGATTTGTGAGGAGGCTGATGCTGTTCTCTTCGCTTCTGTCGGCGACCCTAAGTTTGACAATGACCCAACAGCAAAGGTGCGCCCAGAGCAGGGCTTGCTCGCAATGCGCAAGAAGCTTGGACTCTATGCAAATATCCGTCCTGTAACAACATTCGATTGCCTCGTACATAAGTCACCACTTAAGGACGAGATTGTCAGCGGTGCTGACTTCATCTGCATCCGCGAGCTTACCGGTGGCATGTACTTCGGTAAGAAGCAGGAACCACAGATGAACGCAGAGATTGGCGAGGAGGATGCACTTGATACAAACTATTATACACGCCATGAGGTAGAGCGTATCCTTAAGGTAGGCTATCAGTATGCTCAGCAGCGCCGTAAGCACCTCACCGTGGTTGACAAGGCAAACGTTCTCGCTTCTTCACGCCTTTGGCGTAAGGTGGCTCAGGAGATGGCTCCTCAGTATCCTAATGTTGAGACAGACTACATGTATGTTGACAACGCAGCAATGCGCATGATTCAGGATCCTAAGTTCTTCGACGTAATGGTAACAGAGAACACCTTCGGTGACATCCTTACCGACGAGGGTTCTGTCATTACCGGTTCTATGGGTCTGCTCCCATCAGCATCAACTGGTTCTTCAACACCAGTATTCGAGCCTATCCATGGTTCATGGCCACAGGGCAAGGGACTTAACATTGCTAACCCACTTGCACAGATTCTCTCTGTAGCAATGCTCTTCGAGTACTTCGGCTTGAAGGAGGAGGGTGCTCTCGTACGCAAGGCTGTTGACGCTTCGCTTGACCAGAATGTCCGCAGTCCTGAGATTCAGGTTGAAGGTGGTGAGAAGTATGGCACCAAGGAAGTTGGTCAGTGGATTGTTGACTTTATCAAGAACGCTTAATGCCATTAATATTACCAGATCTTTTGCCTGCTATTGACGAACTCAAGCAGGAAAACATATTCACAATGGGTTATAAGAGGGCGGATTCACAGCAGATCCGTCCTCTTCGACTCGCTGTACTTAACCTTATGCCGATAAAGATTACGACAGAGACAGACTTTATCCGCATATTGTCAAACTCTGCCCTGCAGATACAGGTGGAGTTCATGAAGATTAAGTCACATACCTCAAAGAACACTCCGATAGAACACATGATGGCATTCTATCGTAACTTTGAGGATATGAAGAAAGAGAAATATGACGGACTTATCGTAACCGGTGCTCCATTGGAGTTTATTGATTACGAGGAAGTTAACTACTGGGATGAGCTGCAAGAGGTGTTCACCTGGGCGCATAGCCACGTTACGAGCACCATCTACGTCTGCTGGGCTGCTTTTGCTGGACTCTATCATTTCTATGGAGTGCCTAAGTTCAATACGCCTCACAAGGTGTTCGGTGTCTTCAACCATAAGATGCTACGACCAGAACTTCCGCTTTTCCGTGGCTTTGACGATGAGTTCTTTGCCCCTCACAGCCGCCATTGTGGCTTGCGCAGAGAAGATATAGAGAAAGTTCCGGGACTTGACATCCTTGCCGAAAGCGACGGAGCCGGAGTAACGATTGTCTCTGCACGCAACGGTCGTGAGATTTTCATTACGTGTCATCTGGAATACTCTCCGCTGACTCTCGACAGCGAGTATAAACGCGACTTGGCAAAGAATCTTCCGATAAACATGCCGATGAACTATTACCCAAATGATGATCCGTCTCAGACACCAGTTGTAAGATGGCGTGCAGCAGCCAATCTGCTTTACACCAATTGGCTGAATTATTATGTTTATCAGGAGACACCTTATAATATAGACGATATTAAGGAGTAACCTTTTGCAACTCCACAAAAACATAAACCCTAAAAGAATGAGCACAATAGAATTACTTGCTCCTGCAAAGAACCTTGAATGCGGCATCGCGGCTATCGACCACGGTGCCGATGCCGTTTACATAGGAGCGAACAATTTCGGAGCACGTCATGCTGCAGGCAATTCTATTGATGACATCAAGAAGTTATGCCTTTATGCTCATCAGTTTGGCGTAAAGGTCTATGCCACAGTCAATACCATCGTTTATGATGAAGAAATAGACGAAGCTGTCGATATGGTCAGAAGTTTGTCTGATGCCGGCGTGGATGCCGTCTTGCTACAAGACATGGGACTCCTGACGCAACTTCGTTCTGAGGCTATTGACATGCAGTTGCATGCCAGCACACAAACCGACAACCGTACGGTAGAAAAAGTCAAGTGGCTTCGCTCGTTAGGATTTACACGTGTGGTACTTGCCCGTGAATTGACATTAGAAGAAATCAGTGCGATACATAAGGCTGTGCCTGATGTAGAGCTTGAGGTGTTTGTTCATGGAGCGTTATGCGTCAGCTATAGTGGACAATGCTATGCTTCTGAACATTGCTTCAGACGCTCTGCCAATCGTGGTGAGTGTGCTCAGATGTGTCGTATGAAGTATTCGCTTGAGGACACAGACAATAAGCCAGTTGCCGATGATGCCTATTACCTTTCGCTTAAAGATCAGTGTCAGATAGATAATCTGGAGAAGATTATCGATGCCGGTGCTTGTTCGCTGAAGATAGAAGGACGCCTGAAGGATGTGGCGTACGTCAAGAACGTTGTCGCTGCATATAACGAACGCCTTAACCAGCTTGGAGTGAAGCGTAGCTCATGGGGTAGGGTAGCGCTGACTTTCAAACCAGACCTTAACCGTTCGTTCAACCGTGGATATACGGATTATTTCGTCAGTGGGCGACATGATGGCATCGCTTCGTTCTTCACGCCGAAGGCAATCGGAGAATATGTTGGTAAGGTCAAGGAAATACGCTATGGCAAGCCGTCAAGCTTCAATGTCTCGACCACTGCCGCTTTTGTCAATGGCGATGGATTGTGCTTTATAAACGAGCAGGGCGAATTGCAAGGCTTTCGTGTGAACAGAGCAGAAGGCAATCGTCTCTTCCCTCACCAGATGCCAAAGGAATTACGACGCGGAACAGCGCTGTACAGGAGTCAAGATCATGCTTTTGATTTGATATTATCTGCCAAGTCGGCTGTTAGGACAATACCCGTAACTCTCTCTCTTTCAGATTGTGGCAATAAGTTGACGCTGACGGTAAAAGGCACGGATTCGCCTTTGTATGGTGAGGCAAGCATTGACATAGAGCGTCAGGAAGCACAGAAACCTCAGAAGGAGAATATCTTACGCCAGTTAGGAAAGTTAGGCGGAACAATCTATGAGGCAGAAAAGATAATTGTTGATGAATCACTGTCGCAGGTCTTTGTTCCTTCAAGCATGATTGCTGACCTGAGACGTAAGGCGATTGATAATGTTGAATTCCTTACCTCGCCTGTCGCTACTCCTGCAAGTCCGTCTCTCCAAGGTTCTATTGTTCCGGACTTCTACAAGCGCAAATTCAGCTATTTGTATAACATTGCGAATATGAATGCTAAGTCGTTCTATTCTGAGTATGGCATAGATAACCCTGACATGGCATACGAATTGCGTGATGCCTTAGAGGCTTCTGGATATGAATCTGAACGGAATCTCCTCATGCAATGCCGTCATTGCATACGCTATTCTTTAGGCTATTGCGTGAAGAATGGAGGCAGACGTCCGCAATGGAAGGAACCTCTCCATCTGCGCCTTGCCGACGGACGTCGCTTTGCTCTTGAGTTCGACTGTCGCAACTGCCGGATGAATGTTTATGATAAGTAGGTGTTCTAACGAATTTTATTCTTATATGCGAGCAACAATACATACACTCCTTTGTCTTTTGTTTTCTGCATCTCTTCTTGTCTCGTGCTATAGCCACGATAGAAAAGGAAGCGTTGTGGCAAGCAAGGATAGCATCGTTGTTGCCGTTGACTCGCTGCTCTTGCAACGTCAGCAAGACTCCATCTGGTTTTCTGCCACCCATCACTATACTACTAATTATAATTTCGTAGTCTCTGCCGATTCGTTGCGACTCTTTGTGCAGCAACCTGAGGAGATTGTCAGCCGGAACAAGATTAGTGATAATGAGATGTGGGCAACAGAACTGCATCCGATAGATAGTCTGATGATTGCGCATGGCGACCGAATCGTTGTTGCAGAGATACGAGTGATGCCTATCGACTCTATTGATAGCGTCTGGGTACAGTTGGCACGTGATCAGTACACCTTTGGTTGGATTCACGAGTCGGAACTGCTGGAGCAGGTAGAGCCTGACGATCCGATATCGCAGTTCATCAGCCTCTTCTCCGATGTTCATCTCCTGTGGATGATAATCGTTGTCGTAGTCAGCATAGTGGTTTACACCTTCCGTATCGTTAAGAAGAAACGCTCTAAGATAGTGCATTTCAACGATATACCATCGTTCTATCCGACACTTCTTGTGCTTGTCATATCGTTTGCGGCAACATTTTATGCCACTATTCAGGTCTTTGCCCCAGAGATGTGGCGACACTTCTATTTCCATCCTACGCTCAATCCGTTCGGTGTGCCTCTGTTGCTCAGTGGTTTCCTGACACTTGTCTGGCTTATACCGATTGTTGCTGTAGCTACAGTGGATGAAGTCCGACGCCATCTTGCCCTCAACGACATGCTGCTCTACCTTGGTGGCTTGGCTGCCGTATGCATGGTGGACTATATAGTCTTCTCAGTCAGCACGTTATGGTTCGTAGGTTATCCTCTTCTCATCGCGTATATCTATTTCTCGATAAAGACATTCAACAAGCATCGTCGCCTCGTTTACTACTGTGGCAAGTGTGGGCGAGCCATTCATCGCAAGGGTAGATGTCCTCATTGTGGTACGCTGAACGAATGAAAAAAGAATATGCCTGACCTGTTCTTAAAGGTGGGTAAATGAAAATATAAATCATGTATCGTAAAAAAATGAAAAACAAACCATCAAAACAACTATGGATGCTTACGTTGCTCATCACCATGCTTCTGCCGCAAGGTGTGTGGGCGCAGTATCAGTTGGCAAATTCTGATTTTGAAGAATGGGAATCAGTAAGTTATAGCGGTAGAACTGGTAATGAACCTCTAAAGTGGAGTTCGTTCTTGGATGGAACAGGTAATTTGAAGAGTATGGCTGGATATGTTCAGTTGGAGAGGTCAACAGACAAACCTGCATCATCAAAAGGATCTTACAGTGCAAAGTTGACTTCGCGTGCAGTAAAAATGTTTGGGGCAACTCTTGCTGTTGCTCAGGGTAACCTAACAAATGGTTGTGTAAATATGGGTAGTACAACTGCTACTGATGCGAAAGGCAACTATAACTACATAAATACAGCAAGAGATGACCAGTCGATGAAGTTTACTGGTCGTCCAGATGCTGTAAAGGTATGGATAAAATTCAAGGGGGATAAGACAGGAAACGTTGAGGTTGCTCTTGCAGGTAAAGGCAAATTCCAGATACCAGAAAATCCAAGCGTAGCAAATGAGGCAGAGTTGATAGCAAGAGCTGTAAATGCTGTAATTCCTTCAAATGACACTTGGACAGAATATACAATACCGTTCACTTATTCTTCTGAATCCGTACCTGCATATTCATTGGTGAACATCTCAACATGTGCTACTCCTGGTGCGGGAAAGGAGGCAGATTACCTGTTCGTTGATGATATGATTATGGTTTACAACTCAGAACTTGAATCAGCTACCTTCGACGGTAATAACATTGTTTTCGAAGGAACATCAGCAACAGTAAATGATGCATACGATGAAAGCAAGCTCGAATTTACATCAAATGGTAAGGCTGCAACAATCGTAACATCATACGACGAAAGCACTTGTGTATTGACAATCACCGTTAAGGGTGATAATATCAGCGAGGATGCTTCAAACTATCACGAATATACTATTCTGTTCAAGTCTGCTGAGTCAGCTGAAGCAACGATGACCATCACTGATGCACTATATGCTACATTCTGTGCTCCGTTTGCTGTTGAGCTTCCACAGGATGTCAAGGCATACACCTGTTCTCAAATCAGTAATAACGACCTTGAACTCGAACAGATTGACGGTTCAGTTATACCAGCCAATACTCCTGTTATTCTCTGGTCTTCAAATGCTTACGAAGGAAACTATCAAGGGACTGTAGAAACACCAGAAGAATTTTCAACCCATGGTCTACTCACTGGCGTCTATGCAAAGACAGAAGTTCCTGACGGTTCGTACGTCCTCCAGAATCATGACGGAAAGGTTGCATTCTTCAAGGTAGAAGGTGTATTTACGCTTGGCGCTAACCGTGCATACCTAAGCGTTCCAGAGAGCAATGCCAAAGCCTTTGGGTTCGGATACGGACAGACCACATCCGTCGATGCCCTCAATTCTCTCTTCAATGGTGAGGCGGAGATTTACGACCTCAATGGTTGCAAGCGTACCTCTCTACAGAAGGGTGTCAACATTGTCAATGGTGTAAAAGTTCTGGTGAAGTGATAGTTTGCTGTTATCTATTAACCATATGTTTTTCAATAATATAGAGAAATTCCGCAAGTTTATTTGCGAAAGTTGAATAAAATAAATATAGAATCAATTATGAAGAATATATATAGAAAACCTACCGTTAAGACTGTCCGCTTAAACTTTCAGACTCTACTCTTAACGGTTTCAGGCGAAGAACTTGCTGATCCTGGATTACCTGGTCTCTCAAAGAGGAATAGAATAATATTCATAGATGATGAGGAGGAAGAGGACAATGCCATCTACGTTATCTCCGATTTCCTCACAGAGTAATACCAATAGACGAAACGCACTGGTGCTGTGCAAAATTGAAGTGAAAAAAGAGGATAAAAACTATCAAAATGCTTAGTGTCTCTGTGCTCCTCCACAAAAAAAAGTGCGTCAGCAATTTGAAGTTGCTGACGCACTTTAAGTATTTGTTTTAGTGTGAGTTGGATACGAGAATTCTGAGTGAAGATAGGATTGCATAAGATCTCCCCATAGGTAGCAAACGGATTTACTTAGCTCTCTTCGTAGAATCCTTTACAACCTTCTCCGTTGTTGGTGGCGGACCATAGACAACGGCACGCCTTACCTTATATTGATTAATTATGGAGCGTTTATTTGTAGAGTCAATAGGCGTCTCAGACGATCTCTCCTCGCTGATTTCTGGTGGCGGTGGTCCATAGAGGCTGGTATGAGGCTCACCAATTTTGATAGCAGAGCAACTGCTGACCAAAGATAGGATAAATCCTATCGGTGTGCTTATCAAAGCAATGAATTTCCTTGAAATTTTACGCATAGTATTCTTTTTATTCAACTTTTGCAAGTGCTCGAGTTGTAGGTTTTGAGGTCGTTAGGTTATAGGTTTGAGGTTTATTACATTCGTATAAGCGAAGCGGCCTGAAGTTTGCGAAACTTTTATTCTCTTTATATCTTTTCCAGATTGCATAATATTAACTTCCCGTCATCATCACGCAGGTGCATTCCGTTGCCTTCGCAGTATCGCCACAGGTCACAGTCGGCACATTTGTCTGTCTTCATCCACTGCCGGTTGCGATAAGTGTCAAACCCCTTCAGCCACGTCTGCCAGAAACTCTGCTTATAGATGTTGCCCTGGTGATAGTTGGAACGAATGCTGAGACATCCCGATATGCTGCCGTCACAGAGTATGGACGCGACATTGATGCCCGCCTGGCAGAAGTATGAATGGTCTCTGACTTCGTATTCGTATGATCCAAGGAATCCTTCGCAACTGTAGTTGAGCATTATGCCACCCTCGGCGCGGGTACGTGTGATGAAGTCCATCACTTGTCGTGTTTCTTCCTTGCTGAGCATCAGGTCGGCATTGTCCTTCGCTCTACCTGCCGGGAATACGGTGAAGATTCTCCATTGTCTGACGCCAATACCCATCAGGAAATCCTTGAATGCTGGTAGCTGATTGATGTTTCGCTTGTTGACACAGGTTATGACATCCCATGTTATCTGTCTGCCATCAGCAGTAGCATCTGCTAAAGCCTTGATGGCTGTCACAGCACGGGCAAAACTCTGTCGGTTGCCCCTCATCCAGTTGTGTTCGTCCTCGAATCCATCGAGGCTTATGGCGATGGTCTTCAGTCCGGCATCCAAGAGTTTGTCTAACATCTTGGCATCAAGCATCATGCCGTTGCTCACCATTCCCCATGCAAAGCCACGCTGCGTGATAGCCCTGCCACATTCGGTGATGTCCTTTCGTACCAACGGTTCGCCACCAGTTGTCACAACGAGTACCTCCGCCGGGTTGCCGTTTGCAGCTATCTCGTCGAGCACAGGAAGGAAGTGCTCCAGCGGCATGTCCTCCTGCACGGCGCTGACCTTGCAGTCGCTGCCGCAATGCTGGCAATTAAGATTGCAACGTAGGGTGCATTCCCAGAACAACTGTTGTAGCTGATGCCCTTTCTTTCGTGCCTTATACAGTTGCCTGTCTCGCTCAAGCAGTATCCTTTTTTTCAGGTTAATGTTAGAGTTCATAGAGTTTTGTATTGCCCTGTACTTTTAGATATTCGCTTCTCTGTGCCAATACTTGCTGCCATTTTTCGCTGTTGATGATGTCGCGTATGCTGACGTTTCGCTCAGGCATCCATGGGTGAAGACTCTCTAAACGTGAAAGCATTACTCCGACGGTGATATTCTCTACTGACTCGGCAGGCAGCAGAGTCGTTTCGCCATATATGCTGTTCTTGTCCGTGTTGGCTTCTATGATAAGTTTTGCCTTTGTCAGGTCAAACAGCAGTTCGTTGATGATGCGCATCGGCAACTGTGTTTCATCCTTTAGTTCACTTATTGTATAAGGATGTTTCCCCTCGTAAAAGCGCTTGCATATTCTGCTGAGTAGCATTGCCGATAGCAGGTGGCGATAGCGTGTGGATATAGAAGGCGAATGGCTTGTACTGAACTCCTCGACGTTTTGCTCCGTATAAGATAGTTCAGCGCCAATGAGGATTATGGTCCATGTGAACTGTACCCAAAGCATGAAGAGTGGCAGGGCGGCAAACGATCCGTATATGGCATTATAGCTTGATACCCACATCTGTGAGTTGATGTAGAAGTGCTGCAGAAGTTCAAGGGCGATGGATGCTCCAAGTGC
Source organism: Prevotella sp. (assembly GCA_045643065.1). Classification (GTDB taxonomy): domain Bacteria; phylum Bacteroidota; class Bacteroidia; order Bacteroidales; family Bacteroidaceae; genus Prevotella. Next base: position 2,873 of record JAZUKC010000130.1, on the reverse strand, counting down.
CGGTAATATGGCATTTTTCCATTTTACTCTCGTGTTTGGCATGAAGACGTACAGCAGTGTGATGATACATACAAGAAGCAAAAACGGTGCTATACGCAGCGTGAACTTGACCATAGGTCCTATGACAAAAGGTTCGTCGAGCATGTTTATGATGGACGTTGCCCAAAGTGTGAGACCTGACATCACGATGAGAAAGATAGGCAAAAGGAAGAACATTGCGAGATAATCGGTAACTGAGCGGAAGAAGTCTCGCTGCTGGTGTACGTTCCAGATGTCGTTGAACACTTGTTCGATGTTGCGTGTCAGCATCAGCACGGTGTAGAGCATGAAGACGAGACCGATGCCAAATACCACGCCACTCTGTGTATGTACAAGATATGAGTTGACGAATCCGAGCAGCACATCGACTACCTGTTGGTGGCCTTCGAGAGCCGAACGGAACCACATCTCTATGTATTTGTTGTATCCGAAACCTCTCGCTATGGCAAATATGACAGCTGCTACCGGCACGATAGCCAGTAGAGTAGAGTATGTTAGCATGGAGGCTGCGTTCATCACTCTCTTTGCTGTGACGTCTCTCCATAGCGACATCATTATTTGCTTTACCTTCATTTTGTTTGAGGTTAGATGTTCTGAGATTAGATGTTTTGCTTTTTTCGGATAGCAATAATAAAGAAACACAAAAGGAGTCAAGAGAAATAGGTCTCCTGACTCCTTTGTAAAGCAAGCAGAATCCCTATAAGCCGGGTTCTGTCCTTGCCGGACGATGCCAGCAAGTGTCTGTCATTTATCTATTCCATGAGTCGCCCCATGGCTTTTACCATGACGGTATAGCGTTCTACCCTCTGCCTCAAGCGGGCTACTTTCAAGCGGCAGTTTACGCGAACTTGCAACTCCCAAGATGCACAGCCACGGTGTCACCATCGTGCTGGTAGGCTCTTACCCTACCTTCTCACCCTTACCATCATTTCTGCTGGCGGTCATTCTCTTCTGCATTACTCAACCCTTGCGGGACTGCTTGTACTTTCGCAAGTGGGATGCCCTGTGTTGCCCGGACTTTCCTCTCGCCTTCATTGCTGACGGCCAGCGACAGACCGGAATTCTGCTATGTATGTCTGCTGTTTATTTTTCTGACGCAACTTCAGTCATTTCGCCCTCAATGTACAGACGAACTACTTCAGGAGAACCGTTTGTACGAACGGTTACCGACTTCTTGAAGTGACCAGGATATTTGCCAGTGCCGTTGTATTTAACCTTGATTTCACCCTTCTCGCCTGGACGAACAGGTGTCTTTGTATATACAGGAGTGGTGCAACCACAGCTTGCAACTACGTTTGACAAAACCAGAGGTTGGTTGCCTGTGTTGGTGAAGTTGAAAACACAAGTCTGAATAGCGTCCTTCTCTGAGAACTTGCCAAAGTCAACGCTTGTCTTATCAAACTTTATCTGTGCCTGTGCTGATGCTGTAAGTGTTACAGCAAAAAGCAATACCAATGTGTACAAAAACTTCTTCATTGTCTTAATTGTTTTATCATTTTACTGATATGATGCAATCAGTAACCAAAGGTTTAATGATGATGGTGTTAATGAATATTGTCTTTTGTGAAAAAAACATGCTTTATCCGAGGTACTTCATCAGGATACGAGCATTGCCGCTTTCACGAAGCTTAGCAATCGACTTCTCGCGAATCTGGCGAACACGCTCTCGAGTCAGGCCAAGCTGATCTCCAATCTCCTCGAGACCTTTCTCATGGCAACCGATGCCGTAACATTCACGGATGATTGTTATCTCACGTTCCTTAAGGACCTTTGAGAGAACGTTGTTCAGTTCCATTGCCATCGACTCATGATCCACTTTGCGGTCGGTGCGTGAATCGTCGCCAGATGCCATGACGTCAAGCATACAGTTGTCTTCACCATCCTGGAATGGAGCGTCGATAGATACATGGTGACCATCAGCCATGAGCGACTGACCAATCTTCTCTTCGTCAATCTGTGTTGCCTCAGACAACTCTGCTACAGAAGGATGGCGCTGGTTCTCCTGCTCGAACTTATTAATTTCGTGATTAATCTTGTTGAGTGAACCAACCTGATTCAGTGGCAAACGCACGATACGGCTCTGTTCGGCGATAGCCTGAAGAATTGACTGGCGAATCCACCAAACAGCATAAGAAATGAACTTGAAACCACGTGTCTCGTCAAACTTCTGTGCTGCCTTGATAAGACCGATGTTGCCTTCGTCGATGAGGTCGGTAAGAGTAAGACCCTGATGCTGGTATTGTTTTGCTACCGAAACTACGAAACGAAGGTTCGCCGTGACAAGTTTTTCCTTGGCGCGTTCGCCAGCAGGACCACCCTTGCGAATTTTCTGGGCGAGTTCAATCTCTTCGTCAATAGAGATAAGTGGAGCACGACCGATCTCAACGAGGTACTTATCAAGTGCTTCGCTGGAACGGTTTGTAATACTTTTCTGAATCTTTAACTGTCTCATCTTTAGTCTTTTAACCTAATAAATTGGCTGTATTTTGTAGGCTTTTGGCCATATAACCTTGCAAAATTACGAAATAATATCTTATTAATTATGTAAAACGCGTGTAATTTATATTATATTAACATTAGGCGCATGGCGTTGAAAGCATAATATACACAAAAAAACCAGCCATAAAAATTGACTGGTTTTGAGTAGTTGCGGAGGCGAGACTCGAACACGCGACCTCCAGGTTATGAGCCTGGCGAGCTACCAACTGCTCCACTCCGCGATGTAATCTTTTGATATGATTTTTCAAAAGCGAGTGCAAAGGTACTCACTTTCTCTGAAACATGAAAATAATTTGGGTCACTTCTTGTAAAAAGACTTAATTTTAGTCTGTTTT
>JAZUKC010000129.1:0-4532 GCA_045643065.1 Prevotella sp. | reverse complement strand
CATTTCACGGTCCATGAAGTCTTTTCTCCAGGTGCGAGAGTGGCGTATTTGCCTTGGTTCTCGATTTCAGTGTATGTCTGGCCTTGGTTGAAATAAATCTCAAAATCTTCCTCGCCAGGAGCTGCTTCCTGCGAAGTGATGTCAGGGAACTGTTTCACGAATAGTAGTCCGTCGTTGGCGAAAGCGAGCCATCCTTTGCAATCTGCGAATGTCTTGCGGTTCTGACGCTTGGCAATGAACTGAATCCACTGCCATCCCATCTCTGTCGTGTAAGTCATCTCCGTAGCAGGATAAATCTCAGGAGCATCGCAGAAGATGAAGCCGCCGCTTGGCACGCGAGTGATTTCCCAAGGAGCAACCTTAACCTCCTTGTCGCCAGCATTCTTGATGATGTACTCTATCTGGAAGGCACCTTTGCCGAGAGGAGTGTAGTTCTTTGTGAAAATGTAAGGATATTTTGCATCCTTGTCGCTCGTGAGAGTGACGGAAGTCTTGCTGAGAACGGCTGCGTAAGGCTTGCTGTCGTAAGTGGCAATAGGAGGCCAGTTCCATTCGCTCTGTGGAGCAGGCCAGAATGTTGAGCCGAAGTCGTTAGGGTTTTCCCATCGCATCGGTCTTTGGCCTTGATTTTGGCTTTGACCTTGACTCTTTGCGTGCTGTGCGATGAGTTCCTTGCCGTCACATTTCAGCGAGACGACCTTTCCGCCGTTGTTGGCATCAACGGTCATCACGCAGTTGTCCGACTGGATTGTATAAAGCTGTCCGTCCTGATTGACAGTTTTCTGTGCAAAAGATAATGCTGAATGCTGAATGCATAATGCAGAAAGGATGAATAGGATTTTTTTCATATTTTGTCGTTTTGGGGATTGGCTTCCCAATTAAAAAGCCTCTCCGAAATTGAAGATTATACTCGATGCTCCACGACCGAAGCCGAAATCCATTCGTAGGTTCGTGTTCTTCTTCATCTCAAAACGGACTCCGACACCGTAGTTAGGCAAGTACTGTCGGGCGTTGAAAGTCTCAAAGGTCTTGAAGAAGGTTCCGACGCCACCCCATGCCACGCATCCGAAACGCTTGTAAATGTGCTGGCGGATTTCAGCCTGAACGCAGACTTGGTTGTTGTCCATATAGCTGCCAGAGTAGTAACCTCTCATGCGGCGGTCATCATAGCATATCTGTTCGCGCATTTGCCATGGCAATTCTCCGTCGGAAATGTTTGTCTCGGCAAAGAGGTCGTAAGCCATTATGGCATCTTTCCAAAGAGGATGATAGAAGTTGAACTGCGCTGTAGTATAGCCGATGTCGTAATCGTTGGTGCCCAGTTTGTTTGGGTAATAGATGTGGCGCAACATGAACATCATGCCCTTCTTCGGATTGAGGATGAAGTCGCGTGTGTCATATACAATGCTGAGACCAAGACCGGCGAAGAATCCCTTTGTGTCTTGGTTCTGGATATATTCCTTGTTCTCAAGTTTCTCTATTGCGCCGTACTTCATGCGTATGGCTGCTCCCCAGAACCAGTTTCCAGCAAAGCGCATCTCATGGTCAGCACTGACGTTTATGCGGTTGAAACGAACTTCTGTGGCAGGATTGTTGACGCAGCTGTTGTAGTCTATGCCCCAGAAGTCTCGGCTCTGGCTGAGGAACTCAAGAGTGTAGTTCATGCGATGGCCGCGGGTCCAGTTGATGTGTCCTTGAAGTCCGATGCTGTATGTGCCGTTTATTGAACCTCCAGCCATGAGGGTGAGATCTGATGGCTGCATGAGGGAATCTTTGCGGTCTAGTCGGTATAGTGCGCTGAGCTGTCCGCCGATGCCGAAACTAGACTCTTGTGAGTAGTATGGTGCAAAGGCAAAGGAGATATCTGCCTTTTTTTCGAAAGTCTTGTCCTCGTTGCCATTGATTAGACTGTGCCACCATTCTGCCAGAAAGCCTTTTTTCTGGGGAACGGCAGTGGTGTCTGCAAGCGATATGACTGTCGTCGTGTCTGCAGGCTGCAGTGTTATGCCCGTCGTTTCCTGTGAGAAAGCGTGTGTAGCTACTGTGAAAAACAGGGCTGCTATGGATAAGAATCTTTTCATGTGTTGCATGTTTCGTTTTATAACTCGAAGACTTTGCTTGGCTGCTTTCGTTTTAGTACATCCAGTTGGAAGTCCTTCCCCACAACAATTCCGTATTTGCGCAATTCTCCTTCAATGGTTTTTCGCGCAAGTTCTGGATGGTTGTTTTCTTCGCTGAGATGACATAGCCAAACATGTCGTAACTCTGGCGTGGCATGGTTTATCAAAGCTTCTGCACACTGCATGTTGGACATGTGTCCCCCTTCGCTAGCTATCTTTTCTTTCCATGTTTCTGGATAGTCGCCACTCATGAGCATCTCGCTGTCGTGGTTTGATTCTATGACGAGGTAGTTACTTTCGCTGATAACTTCTCCTATGCGTTCGGTGATGAAACCGCAATCGGTTATGATGCTGATAGTTAAGTTGTCGAATTGTATCTTGTAGCCAACTGTATCGCCACTAGGACAGTCGTGAGGGACTGCAAAAGGAGTTATCAGGAAGTCGCCAAACTGCAATGCTTCCTCCTTTTTTATTGGTATCTGCTTGTCGGTAGGAATCTTGTCTTTGATGCGTTGGTTTGCGTTTATGCCTTCGTGTACAGAACTGATGGCATAGACAGGAATGTCGTATTTCTGTGAGACCTCCCCCGCACTCTTTGTGTGGTCAACATGTTCATGGGTCAGAAGAATGCGCTTCACGCTGCTGAGGCTTATCGGCAGGCTATGGAAATGCTGCTCAAGCAAAGGCATTTCTATACCGGCGTCAATCATGAGATTGTCGCTGTCGGTCATGAGTAGGTAGGAATTCCCGCTCGTGCCGCTGCCTAATGAGATGAATCTGAGCATTCTTATGGTTGCAACAGGAAGATTTCGCTTGGATTTTTTCTTTCAAGTACGGTGAGGTTAAAGTCCTTGCCGATGGTCTTGCCGTTTTCTGCAAGTATGTTTGTCACTTCCGTCTCGGCACATGTCTTGTTGTTGTTCTCTGCGCTGAGGTGGCAAAGCCATACATGACGGAGTTTTTCTGTGGAATGACTGACGAGGGCTTCCGCGCACTGGCGGTTGGAGAGATGTCCTGTGTCGCATGCCACGCGGTCTGCCAATGTTGTCGTGATTTCCTTTAGCTCGCCGTCGATTTCTGTCTTGACATTGATTCTCGTGCTATTATAACGATAGTTGTTGCGAAGCTTGAACTCGTCGTAATCGGCTTCGAGAACGAGATAATTGCTGTCGGCAATAACTTCGGCTATTCTGTCTGTTATGTATCCGCAGTCGGTAATTATGCTGAACACCAATCCTTCCACTTCAATGCGATACCCCGTGTTGTCGTGGCTCGGACTGTCGTGAGGCACATGGAAAGGAGTGATTGTGAAATCGCCAACAGTAAAAGTTTCCTCTTTTACGATGTTTACCTGATAGTCGAGAGGCACTTTCTTCTTTACGCTATAGTTCTCGTAGATGCCCCGATGTACCGCTTTTGTAGCATATACTGGGATGTTGTTTTCTAAGGAAACATAGCCTACACTCTTGATATGGTCAGCATGGTCATGGGTGATGAGAATACGCTGTAAACTGCTTATTTTCATGTGTTTGGCAGTGAATATCTTCTTTATGGTGCGTATGCCGACACCAGCGTCAATCATGAGATTGTCGCTGTCTGTCATGAGCAAGTACGAATTGCCACAACTGCCGCTTCCCAAAGCCATAAATCTAACCATAGTGGCTGCAAAGGTACGAATAAGCGAGAAGAATACAAAATAAAAACCGATTTTTTTATTTTTATTCTCGAGCGTGAGTACCTAAAACGATAGTTAAAGGTACGATTAAGCGAGCGCCCCCCCCCAAAAAAATATATTATACACGTTATTTTTTTTACTTATACCTATTATAATAATAAAAATTGTAATCTGCGCTTTTCAAGTTTCGGCCATCTTGAGATTTTTTTTGCCTATTTCATACATTATTTGTTTTGTTCGTTGGGCGTTTACCGCAGTTTTTGTTAACTTTGCGCAAAATTAAAAACAATAAACCAAATAAAATAAGGTATTAAATTATGGTAAACTACAAAGATCTTGGTCTCGTAAATACTCGCGAGATGTTCAAGAAGGCAGTTGCTGGTGGTTACGCAATCCCAGCTTTCAACTTCAACACAATGGAGCAGATGCAGGCTATCGTTATGGCTGCAGTAGAAACTAAGTCTCCAGTTATCATGCAGGTTTCTAAGGGTGCTCGTAAGTATGCTAACCCAACAATCCTCCGCTACATGGCAGAAGGTGCTGTTGCATACGCTAAGGAGCTCGGTTGCGAGAACCCACAGATCGTTCTCCACCTTGACCACGGAGATTCTTTCGAAACTTGTAAGGACTGTATCGACTCAGGTTTCTCTTCAGTAATGATCGACGGTTCACACCTCCCATTCGAGGAGAACATCGCTCTCGCAAAGAAGGTTGTTGACTACGCTCACCAGTTCGAC
>JAZUKC010000128.1:0-2631 GCA_045643065.1 Prevotella sp. | reverse complement strand
GCTGCTACGTTCTGGATACCGTTTGTCTCGCCCTTAACTGCTGCAACTGTCTCCTCGTCACCTGCCTCGCCCTCGAGCTCAGCAACGCAAACGCTACCAGGAACAGTTACATAGATGTGACCGTGGTCAACATCGTGAGCCTTGCAAGGAACATAGCTGATGTTAAGAGTAATTACATAGTCGCCATCCTTACCTGCTGGAACAACCTTCCAACGGCCAGCGTTCTCAATCTTGAATACAGAAAGGTCTGTGTAAGCCTTGATGTCATCGACTGAGTAGTAGTTTACGAGATCCTTTACAACGAACTCAACCTCGTGGTTGTAGTTCCAGAAGTCAGCACCACCGATGAAGATAGGATCCTTTGTCTGTGCCTCTGGCTGAATGCGCCATACGTCTGGCCATGTACGAGTTACAGTAAGAACCTGCTTAACAACATCGCCGAGTGAGAACTCAACCTCGTCAGTCATAACGCCATGAGAGAGCTGTGGACCACAAGCAATCTCAACGAAAACAACACCTGTACCCTCGAGGTCAGCTGTGTGCTTCTTTGGCTCCCATGAGTCAATGAACTTAAGCTTAACGTCGCCGTTTACAGACTCACCATAAACATTAGCATAGTCAGCTACACCGTAGAAGTTGTCATAAGCGATACCGATAACCTTCTTGCCACCCTCGAGTGGGAAGTCGATCTGGTCAATAGGGTTGCCATTCTCGTCAACGATCCAGAACTCTGCTGGCTGTGCATCGATGTTCATTGTAAGAGCGGTGTAGTCTGTTGCTTCATCCTTGAAGAGGAGGTCAGAAACAAATATTACAGCCTTGTCTGCATTCTTTGATGAAGGTGTATAGTTTACAACGAGCTCGTAGCGCTGCTTGCTCATGCCCATCTCTACGATAGGATCGCCTGCAGGTTCGAAAGACATTACCTCAAATTCACGAGCGTTAAGACCTGTAACACCGAAAGTAAGCTTTGGAGCATTCTCGTAGATTGTGCCTGGTACATTGTAACCTACAGCCCAGAGTTCAATTGTACGCTCACCAGAGGTAAGCATTGGCTTGTAAAGCTCACGCTGCTGAACATCCTCATTCCAAGAGAGTGCTGGTGCGATACCATTGACAACAACAGGTTCGATGTCGATGCCCTCAATAGAGATGTTGAATGTAGCAACATGCATGCGAGCACGCTCTGCCATATCGTCTGTTACAATGCCGAAGGCTACTTCAAGTACACCATATCCGTTATCATCAAGCTCTGTAGGAGCATAGAAATCGAAGCAACCATCGAAATCATCCTTTGAGACAACAACGGCTGCGTTTGGCTTACCACTCAGAAGGATGCGGGTTGTGCTATTGATAGGACCAACACCGAGCATTGCGGTCTCTGGATTTGCATGATAGACAATCTTCTTAATTGCCAATACGATAGCATCAACGTCTTCGTTTGCAGGAGAAGTACCCTTGAGTGCCTCAAGCTGAGCAACGCCATTAGTGATAGCTTCGGTAATCTCTTCGCTGTCAGTTGCTTTGCCCAAAGACTCAACCTCTTCAATCTTGCTCAACAGATAACTATCATCTACTGTGGCTGGATCAAAGCCCTCTGGTGCCTCGTTAAGGAAAAGGTAATCAACACCCTCAACAAGTGTGATACCGATACTATTCAAATAATCAACATCACCATCAAAAGCTGCTATAGATCCAGTGCCTGCTTCTTCTGCGATATTCTTAAGAATTGCTGTGGACTGGTTTGTGCCATCATCATAAACAACATATAAATAGGTATTGTCAGTAAGTGGTGCAATATTAAAAGTGGTAGTATAATAAGAATATTGATTATAAGAAGATTCCCAACTCGTAGGATGACCAATATATACTGCATCATCAGAGAAAGAGAAATCTGCTATAGTCTGACCTGTCTCAGCTTCCAAAACAAAAAGATAATACTTGTCAACATTTGACAGAGACGGAGTTGCATCGTGTGAATCTTTGTTTATAAACGCTTTAATTACGCTGTAAGTTCCATCAATTACAGAACCTTTTGCAGCAGAGACACCAAATGACTGGTATTTTTGCGCAAATGTTGTAGATGCCATAAGGAATAGCATCACAAGCACAAATAATTGTTTGATTTTTCTCATAATTTTAATTTTATTATTTATATTTATTATTGTATTAGCTATATGAATATGTTATTTTTGCAAATTTAATCATTATTTTTCTTTTCAAAAAATTATCATTCATTTAAACTTAAGAAATTAACAACATTTAATAATAGAAGTTATTGGTGAACTATTTAGTTCCACGGTGTTAAATTCAGGTTCTGCGTCAATTGAGAAGAGTACAAAATGCATGGATTACAACCTACTGTGCCTTACCAGCACATCGTCTATTTTAACACAGAGACACGAAGGACACAAAGTTCACAGAGTGTTTTTGTGTTCCATTCGGGTTATAACGTACTGCATAGCACTCTAAAAAGCTCCGACCTGTACGGTTGAAATTTACGCCCTGAAGGGTAGGGTGTTCAAAATTAACATTTGTTACGAGACAAAAATTACACAATATTAATATTGTATAACTACGGCTGAAGGCCGTTTACACATTAGCCTAGGGCAACGCCCTAGGTAATGGTCG
>JAZUKC010000127.1:0-6601 GCA_045643065.1 Prevotella sp. | reverse complement strand
ACATCTTGCGACCTAATTTATCGCGTACGATACCTGTGAAATAGACATGACGGAACGGCATCTTACCCGTATATTCATAACCCGCCATAATCATACGTGCTACCCAGAAGAAGATAATGTCCGGACCTGTTACAAGGTCGCTTGTTGGATAATAGTAGTTTATCTCCTCGTTGCCTGGATTGTTGATGCCATCAAAGAGGGATATAGGCCAGAGCCATGAAGAGAACCAAGTGTCAAGAGCGTCCTCATCGCGGTGGAGCATGTCCATAGTTATGCCATCACCAAACTGTGCCTTTGCCTTAGCGAGAGCTTCTTCCTCTGTGAGAGCCACAACGAAGCGCTCCTCTTCACCTTCCGCACCATCAACGAAGTATGCAGGGATGCGGTGTCCCCACCAAAGCTGACGAGAGATACACCAGTCCTGGATGTTCTCCAACCAGTTCTTGTAGGTAGTTACATATTTTGAAGGATAGAACTTCAGTTCGCCGTTGAGCACTGGTGGCAGAGCGATGTCAGCCATGTGCTGCATAGAGAGGAACCACTGCTTGCAGAGACGTGGCTCTACAGCTGTATCCTGGTTACGCTCAGAGTAGCCCACCTTATTGTCGTAGTCCTCAATGTGGTCCATCAGACCTGCTGCCTCAAGATCCTTGGCAATCTGCTTGCGGACGTCCATACGATCCTGACCAACATACATGCCAGCAGTCTCAGAGATTGTGCCGTCTGGGTTGAAGATGTCGATGGTCTCAAGGTTATGAGTCTTGCCGAGAGCATAGTCATTAACATCATGAGCAGGAGTAACCTTAAGACAGCCAGTACCGAACTCGATGTCAACGTAGCGGTACTCGATGACAGGGATTACACGGTTTACGAGTGGTACGATAACCTTATGGCCCTTAAGCCACTGGTTCTTCACGTCCTTAGGGTTGATACACATAGCGGTATCGCCCATGATTGTCTCAGGACGTGTTGTAGCCACGATAGCGTAGTAGCCCTTCTCGTCCTTATGGATGATGTTGCCTTCGGCTAATAGCTGCTCTAGATTATCTAGTTTCTCTAGATCTGCAACGCGATATTTCAGATGGGAGAGCTTTGACTTCTCCTCGCGATAGATAACCTCCTCGGTAGAAAGTACTGTCTGAGCCTTAGGGTCCCAGTTCACCATACGGAGACCACGATAGATGTAGCCCTTCTCGTAGAGATCAACGAAAACCTTGAGCACCGACTCCGAACGCTTCTCGTCCATAGTGAACGCTGTACGGTCCCAGTCGCATGATGCGCCAAGCTTGCGCAACTGCTTGAGGATGATGCCACCGTGTTCGTCCGTCCACTCCCATGCGTGCTTAAGGAACTCCTCACGAGTGAGGTCGCGCTTCTTGATGCCCTGCGATGCCAGTTTGTTTACCACCTTTGCCTCGGTAGCGATAGAAGCATGGTCAGTGCCTGGTACCCAACAAGCGTTCTTGCCATCCAGGCGAGCCTTACGGATCAGGATGTCCTGAATAGTGTTGTTGAGCATGTGTCCCATGTGGAGCACACCAGTAACGTTTGGTGGAGGGATAACTATAGTGTATGGCTCACGGCCATCAGGCTTGCTTGAGAAAAGTTTATGGTCGGTCCAGTACTGGTACCACTTCGATTCTACTTCTTTTGGATCGTATTTACTTGCTAATTCCATATTTATATAATGTATATTTCAAATTTCTGTGCAAAATTACATATTTTTTTTCATAAAACGACACGTTTATACAAATAATTTATTACTTTTGCAGAATTAAACAATAAAAAGTGGCAACACGCTACATTAGTTTTTGCGTAAATAGCTAAATTGTGATTAAATTGTAAATTGTAAATAGCTAAATAGTAAATGAATCCGTTGCATACAAGACAGGAAAAAATGGAAGCGTTCGGCAGATTGCTCGATGTTTTGGACAATCTGCGCGAGAAATGTCCATGGGATCGAAAGCAGACAAATCAGTCGTTACGTCCGCATACTATAGAGGAAGTCTATGAGCTCTGTGACGCTGTAATGAACGAAGACAACGCTGAGATACGCAAGGAGTTGGGCGATGTTCTGGAGCACGTTATCTTCTACTGTATTATCGGTCAGGAGAAGGGCGAGTTTGACATTGCTGACGTTTGCAATAAGGAGGCCGACAAACTCATCTTCCGTCATCCGCATATCTATGGCGACATGAAAGCAGAAACTACCGACGATGTCAACAAGATGTGGGAGCAGATAAAGCAAAAGGAGAAAGATGGCAACAAGACTGTACTCTCTGGTGTGCCACAGTCGCTGCCATCGCTCATCAAGGCTTACCGCATACAGGACAAGGCACGTAACGTAGGTTTTGACTGGGACGAACGTGACCAGGTGTGGGATAAAGTGTATGAAGAAATTGGCGAACTGCGTGCCGAACTGGAGCGTGATGACAAGGAAAAGTCGCTTGACGAACTGGGAGACTTCATCTTCTCCGTGGTAAATGCCGCACGACTATACAAACTGAATCCGGACACTGCTCTCGAACGCACCAATCAGAAGTTTACAAAACGCTTCAACTACATAGAACAGAAGGCTAAAGAGCAGGGTAGGGACCTGAAGGATATGACCTTAGGCGAGATGGATGCCCTGTGGAATGAAGCAAAGAAGTTTTAGTTGTTTGATGGTTGACCAAATAACAGAACACCTTGATAACCAAACAACCCTCAAAAAGATAGAATTATGAAAAGAACAAAATACATAGTTGCAGCGCTGGTAGCAGCATGCATGATTACAGTAGGCTGTAAGGAAAACAAGACTCAGTCAACAGAGGAAGTAAAAGACACGGCAGAGGTGGTAGTTAGTGATAGTACCATCTATGGCATCTGTGGCGAAGGAACTTCTATGCATTCCCTTGAACTGATAACCAATGAAGGTGATACGCTGATTTTCCTTGTCAATATAGACGATGAAGAGGACGGAGATGCAGTAAAGGGTGGACTGCTGTCTGGCGATAAGTTGGCTGTGATTAAGAAAGCGGCAAGCGATGAGCCTACTGCCCTTAAGGTGTTGAACCTCACTACGCTTGAAGGAAAGTGGACAAGTCTTGACCGTAACTTTGAAATAGTAGATGGCGGAGAGGTCGTCTCTACTGTACAGAGCGAGTCAAACCCTTACACACATTGGCGCATTCTTAATGGTCAGTTGCTCATGGGACGTGATACCTTTGATATTCTGACACTCGGTGCTGACACACTGGAATTGGAAAACTCAAAGGGTATATTCGTTTATACAAGGAAGTAATACCCCTCTAACCTCTAACCCCTAACCCCTAACTCCTAATTCCTAACTCCAAACTCCAAACTCCTAACCTCTCCACCAATGGAACCATTCAAAGTACATATCCTCGGTTGTGGATCGGCATTGCCTACGCTACAGCATTTCCCTTCATGTCAGATTGTTGAGATGAGGGGTAAGGCGTTTATGGTAGATTGCGGAGAAGGAGCACAGATACAGTTGCGCAAGTCGCATGTTGCGTTTAGCAAGATACAAGCTGTGCTCATCACCCATCTGCATGGCGATCATTGTTTCGGGTTGATAGGAATGCTCTCAACCTTTGGACTTCTTGGGCGCACAGCGCCACTTCATATATATGCTCCGGCAGAACTTGAGGACATGCTCTCACAACAGATGAAACTGTTTTGTCATGACTTTGACTACGACGTCGTGTTTCATGCTGTAGATACTCAGAACAGAGCGATAATCTACGAAGACAAGAGTCTAACGATAGAGACTATTCCTTTGTGCCATCGTGTGCCATGTGCCGGTTTCCTGTTTCGTGAGAAACCTGGTCTGCCACATATCCGCAGGGAAATGATAGACTTTTATCAGATACCTATCTCGCAAATCAACAACATAAAGATGGGAGCAGACTGGACAACGGACGATGGAGAACATGTGCCTAATAAACGCCTTGTAACACCTCCAGATCCAGCACGCTCTTACGCTTATTGTTCAGATACTTCATTCCAGCCACAACTGGCAGAGCAACTGCATGGTGTTAATTTATTATATCACGAAGCAACATACGCTGACGATATGCAGAGCAATGCGGAAAAGTATTGCCACACTACGGCTCGACAGGCAGGGCGTATAGCGAAGTTGGCTGAAGCAAGGCAACTTCTGCTTGGACACTACAGCTCAAGATATACCGACGAGGGAGTGTTGCTGAAGGAAGCAAAGCAGGAATTTGAGAACACGCTGCTGAGCAAGGAAAAAATGATTGTTGATGTAAAAGCTACAATCTAAAACCTAAAAATATAAAAAATAAACATGCCAAACATAAAGCGAATACTGAATCCTTTTCTTGAAGTAGAAGGTTATTGCTGTCCTGGATGTTGTCCTACTAATGAGAAGGGACTTCGTCTTCAGTTTTTTGAAGATGGAGATGACGTCGTAAGTTACTGGACACCAGAACCAGAATATCAGAGTTGGAAAAATACACTGCATGGTGGTCTTCACTGCATGATGCTTGATGAAGTTGCAGGATGGGTGGTGTTCCATAAACTATCCACTACTGCTGTAACGAGTAAGATGAATACAAAATATCTGAAGCCAATACACATGGATGGCGGTCGCATAGAGATGCGTGCTCGCATCACCAAGCAGATGCGTAACGTAGCATTCGTAGATGCTGAACTGATACAGGGCGGTGAAGTGTGTACCACGGCAGAGGTGGTCTATTTCTGTGCACCAAGAGAAAAGGCTATTGCAGAATATGGTTTTGCTGGTTGCAAGACGGAAGATGTGGTTGTTTAGTTGTTTTGTAGATAATTTCTACAAATTGCTAACACGTAATAACTAAACTACCAAACAACTAAGCAACAATATAAAAAAAGTGGCAACATTTCTCACGAAATATTGCCACTCTCTGATGATTTAGTGATTCGTGCAGGATTCAAACCTGCAACCTTCTGATCCGTAGTCAGATGCTCTATTCAGTTGAGCTAACGAACCGTTCATCATCATTAAAAAAAAGAATAAAAAATGATTTGTGACTCCTGCAGGATTCAAACCTGCAACCTTCTGATCCGTAGTCAGATGCTCTATTCAGTTGAGCTAAGGAGCCGTTTTGCTTAAATGCGATGCAAAGGTACTGCTTTTTCTTGAACTGTGCAATTTTTGTTTGTCCTTTTTATATTGAAATCGCATAATTCTTGATATTTCTCAATATTGTTAACTTTCTTTTGAAGCAATTAACCCAAACAATACATGTTATTCATTTATTTTTCGTACCTTTGCAAAAGTTTGCGGTTTCTGCATCCTGCGCCCGTAGTTCAATGGATAGAATAAAGGATTCCGGTTCCTTCGATAAGGGTTCGATTCCCTTCGGGCGTACTTTGAGAAATACCTAATTTTTTAATTTCTAATTCCTAAAAAATGGGCAGAGTATTGTTACCCTGCCCATTATTTGTAATTATTCTACAACTGTCATCTTCATTGTGATGTCGTCCTTTGGTCTGTCGGCGATGCCTGTTGCCGTGTTCTGGATCATTTCAACGATGTCAAGTCCTTCGGTGACTTCTCCGAATACAGTGTACTGGCCGTCAAGGTGTGGCGTTCCACCAATGGTAGTGTATGCCTCTTTCTGTGCTGGCGATAGAGCAGGACCTGCAGCTTTGGCATTTGCCTCTGCCTGTGCCACCAGTTTGTCCTGGAGTTCCTGGAGACCAGCGCGGTCACGGTTGCGACGCAACTGCATTACTTCGTCCCTGTGTTCTTGAACTAAAGCATTAAAGGCAGCCTGAAGTTGCTGCATCTCCATCTGCTTAGCAAGCTGTCCCATCTGGCCCTCGTTGTACTGCTGTCCCCAGACGATGTAGAACTGCGAACCGCTGCTACGGCGCTCAGGATTAACCTCATCGCCCTGACGTGCAGCCGCCAGAGCGCCACGCTTGTGGATAAGCTCAGATTTTATCTCAGCCTCAAGAGTATAGTCAGGACCGCCAGTGCCAAGCATCTTGTCGGCAGGAGCACCCTTAGAGTCAGGATCACCACCCTGAATCATGAAGTTCTTTATAACTCTGTGGAACAATGTTCCGTCATAATATCCTTCCTTTGCCAACTTCAGGAAGTTGTCACGATGAAGGGGTGTCTCGTCATAAAGGCGAACAACGATGTCGCCCAGTGTTGTTTGAATTTTTACGTTTGCCATTATTGTTATATTTTTCGCTATTTTTACTAATACTAATCCGGAATATCCTTTTCTATCACAGCACCTTCTTCCCTATATTTGTCATAGCTGATTTCACCCTTTACAGCACGGATGGAACAGCGGAGCGACTTTGCATCGTCGGTCACCACATGACCAAGGTCGCCGAAGAGGAGGAGATAGGCTTCGTTTGGCTGAATAGGTAGTGGGGCTTTTGGATCGCTGTAGCCAAGCAAGCCCACGATGTAGGTGTGATCCACGCTCGACCAGTATTTGCCGTACTGCTTGGCGTTGACAAACTTATCGCCATCGTAGTAGCCAGCAGCAGGAAGGAAGATGCTGTTGCCGTTATACTTGTAGGTTATCTTCCATCCGTTGCGAGCCTCGTCCCATTCCCATGTGTAAGAGGT
>JAZUKC010000126.1:0-6030 GCA_045643065.1 Prevotella sp. | reverse complement strand
CTTTATTTTTTCTCCGGAGGGATTTTTGTAAAAAGCAAGTCAGTTTTCCTAAGTCGTTTAATCAGCCTATAGAAGGGTAGTCTCCTTTCCAGCTACTCATATGCATCTATTTTTCCTCTCCTTTCAAGAGATGTGTGTCATTGCTTCTATAGGTTGATTAGACGACTTAGGAAAACTATAGTAAAAGTCATGTCAAACATATTGTAAAGGAGGTGCCTTCATTGGCCACAACTAAGAAAACCCCATCAAAAGTGGAACGAAAGTCTAGGCCTCCAATTACACAGGAAGCTGAAGATGCCGAGATGATTGCTCTAGCATATGATCAAGCTCGAAACATGCTTAAAGAGGGCACCGCGCCAGCGCCCATGGTTTTATTTTTTCTGAAGAAAGGTTCAGACAAAGAGAAACTAGAACTTGAGAAGCTTAGAGAGGAGAACAAACTCCTCAATGCAAAGACTGGTGCTATCGAAAACGACAAAAGAACAGGAGAGATGTTCGAAAAGTTTATGGATTCTATTCGTAAGTATAACGGTGATTCCATAACAACCTACGACGAAGGTGATGAAGACGATGAGTACTATTAAAACATATTCTGAGCTCATCAGGATTCCAACTTTCGAAGAACGATACAAGTATCTCCGCATTGGCGGTAAAGTTGGAGAAGAGACATTCGGTTTCGATCGATATTTAAACCAGTGGCTCTATCACAACGAAGAGTGGCGCAATGATATTCGACCGTATGTAATCGCAAGAGACGAAGGCAAAGACCTTGGCATCTTTGATAGAGAAATCGTCGGTCGTATATTTGTTCACCACATAAACCCGATAACAAAAGAAGACATTCTGGAAAGACCGGAGTATGTGCTCGATCCAGAGTATCTCATTTGTTGCGCAAAAAGAACCCACGATGCAATTCACTACGGAGACGACTCAATACTAATTCCAAGTTTTATTGAACGTAGCCCTTATGACACTTGCCCGTGGAAAATAGGAAGGATGTGAACTGATGGATCACGAGCACAACATTGTTGTTCACGACACACACTTTAAAATCGATCCTATCAGCAGAAAGATTGAACCAACAGTTCCCGATAAGGTTGAACTGATTCAGCGAGACCACAATAGCGAGAGATTCACATTCGAACTTCCTCGTTACATTGAAGGTCATGATATGAGCCTGTGCACTGTGGCGCAGGTTCACTATAACAATATACGAAAAGACCGCAAGGCAGAAAGCAAAGACGTCTACGAAGCTACTGATCTTACCGTTATCGAAGCTACAGAAACTGAAGAAGAAAAAATTCAGTTCAGTTGGCTTGTAAGCAAGAATGCCACACAGTACATAGGCAAACTCGCATTCATAATACGAATGGCGTGTGTCAACGAAGAAAACGAAATTGTTTACGACTGGCACTCTGCTGTTTACAGTGCTATCCGCATCGGCGAAGGCATTAACAACGAAGAGATCCCCGAAGAGAAGTATGCGGATATTCTTGAAGCTTGGAAACAGGAAATCGTCGGAAATCTCGAAGGGACCATTAACCGAATGATCGAAGAGGGTAAAATAATAATCCCTAATGGTAAATCCGCTTACGAGATTGCTGTTGAGAACGGCTTTGAAGGAACCGAGGAAGAATGGCTCGAATCTCTGAAAGGCGAAGCGGGAACAACAGATCATAGGCAACTAGGACATAGAGAGGATGCAGATCAGCATACAATAAATTCAATCACTGGTCTTAGAGAAGCCCTCAATTCAAAAGGAACGTACTCTAAGCCGGACGAAGGCATTCCAGCTTCAGATATGTCTGAAAGTGTGCAGGAATCTCTCGAAAAGGCCGACTCTGCTCTTCAGGAACACCAGAGTCTCGAAGGGTATGCTAGCGAAGATTACGTTGACAATGAAATCAATGATCTTCAGGGACAGATTGACGCTGTCATAAGTCGTTCAGACGTTATAGACGTTGTTGGCACTTATGCTGAACTTCAGGCATACGATACTTCTGAAATTGGAGATAAAGATGTCATCAAGGTTCTTCAGGACAGTGCGCATGAAAATGCTAGATCATACTATCGATGGTCCTATCCAATAGCGAGTGTTTGGAACTACGTTGGTTCCGAAGGAGTTGGATACACTAAAGCAGAAGCTGACACGCTTTTAAACGACAAAGTCGATAAAGTCAGTGGCAAAGGCCTTTCAACAAACGATTATACCGACTCTGAGAAAGAGAAAGTTGATTCGGCTATTCAGCCAGGTGACCTCGAAGCCTATGCTAAGACCGAAGACGTCCCATCAGACGAGCATATCAATTCTCTGATTGATAACAAAATCGGCGATGTTGTCACTCGCATTAACAACATCTAAGGAGGTTCGACATGGCAAGAGAATACGAAACCCTGAACGAAGCTCTGAATGCTGTTGATGATGAGGTGTCTGCTCAGTCGGACAAGATCGAGGATATTTTGGCTGCTCTTGACGTAAAAGGAACGAATAGTGCGGCTATTGAGGATGGTATCATCGTCAAATCAAGAGATAAAGATGGCTGGCCGACTGAGATTGATTTCTACGGAACGGTTGTTTATCCACATACTTTTGGTGGTAATGTTGGATGGAATACCTCAAGGCGTGATATGGTTAACGGACCTATGACCATCAACTGGAAGAATAGGTTGGAACGAGTAATGGATGGTGCGTGGTCTTACAGTGGTCAAACAGCTCTTGTCTTTCCTCGGAGTCCGATTGTTTTCGACGACAAAGCGTTTATGGCTGATGATACTTTGCTAAAAACGATTGACATTCCGGGTGGCGGAACATTCGGAATTATGTGCTTCAGACAGAGGAGAGGTCTGACACGTTGCGTTTTGGGCTCAGTTGGATTCCCGGTTGTTTCAATAGCTGATAATAATATTTTCCAGATGTGTACTCAAAGCGATTTAACCATAACCCTCTATTGTAAAGGCTCTGACGCCGATGACTTTCTGACTAAGTGCCGCACAGGAGCTACGAGCGCGACCATAATTGTCAAAGCATCCGAGGACACAATCTACGGCGGGCTTGCATATACCGCTGGCGATACGATGATTACATCACAACCATAAGGAGGTGCTTGAATGAGTAATACACCATTAGAACAGAACGGCATCGATCTTGATTCCGTTCTCGAAAAAGTAAACGCACTTCCGCAGGCAGGCATCACTCCGTCAGGCTCAATCACCCTTACCGAGGAAAAGTCCTACGATGTAACCGAAAAAGCGCAAGCCGTTGTTGATATGTCGGCAACTCGTGCACGACTGGCAGAAGCTATCACCGCTAAAGGCATTGATACACTTCCCGATAGTAGCTTCGATGCTATGATAGCTAATGTCGGGCTGATTGGTGGCGGTTCGCTTCCTACCGGCATTACGAAGCAGGCATCGGGAAGCTTCACGCTTGACGTTGATACGAATACACCAAATCATCCGATTACCCACAATCTTGGTGCGGTACCTAAGATGTTCTATATATGGACAGACGATGAGACGAGTGCTTCCGAGGTTGATATATACGCACTCATCAGCGCATGTTTTCAGTTGCTGACCCACGATACGCAAGCAGGTACTACGGTAGCCGGTTACGAAACCATGTATTACAGAGTAACAACAGGAAAATCGGCAGGAACGTCTCGGTACCCAACAGACGCGCAGCTCGGCGGCTATGTGACTGAGACTGCGTTCAACGTCAACAACAATTCGATTAAATATCGTTCGGGAAACACATATAAGTGGATAGCAATCGCTTAATATCTAAGGAGGAATTACAATGCACCAGTATAGATTTTTAATTTACCTATACACAGAGGCTGGCGCGGTCGGTGAGCTTTTCATGACTGACTACGCGGCAAACGATGAAGAAGCAAGACGCAAGTACTTTGACTGGAATCGTCAGTATGTGCTCGACGAAGACGGTAACAAACTTCGCAAAAAGTACAGGGTGGAACCCTGCCATCTCGCTTACAAGAAGATCGAAGATCCGGAAACATATTTCAAGCAGTTTGAGGCTTAAGGAGTGATATTTCATGAATGAACTTGAACTCAGAAATCTGATGGCGAACAAGCTGGTTCCTTATCTCGGTTGTAGAGAAGGAAGTCCTCAGCATCTCGACATCGTAAATACTTATAACTCAATCAGACCGCTTCCGCAGGGTTACAAACTAAAGACCACCGATTCATGGTGTGCTGCTTCAGTTTCTGCTGCCGCTGCAAAATGTGGTTTCCTTGACATCATCCCGGCCGAATGTTCTTGCCCTCGCCAGATTGCACTCTGGCAGAAGATGGGCCGCTGGGTTGAGAACGACGCATACGTTCCGAAGGTCGGCGATATCATCTATTACGACTGGGATGACAGTGGCAATGGAGATTGCACAGGAACTGCGGATCATGTCGGCATTGTATGCGTTGTCAATGGCAATAACATGCGCATTATCGAGGGTAACTCAGCCGACACTGTTAAGTACCGTGATATGAAGGTGAATGGTAAATTCATCAGAGGTTACGGAATTCCCGATTACGCAAAGAAAGTAACAAAGGAGGTTGACCCCATGGCAAAATTCAAAGACACCGCAGGTAACGCTTTCGAGCAGCAGATCGACCGTGTGTCAGATCTCGGCTGGCTTAAGGGCTATACCGATGGCACTTTCAAACCCGATCAGGCTGTTACAAGAGGACAGCTTGCTGCAATTCTTGACCGTATTGCAGTTAAACTTGACCTGTACAATAAGTAAACAAGTGAAAGGAGGTCAAAATGGATAGTATTCTAGAAACCATGTTGACCTTAGCCGGCGACAGTCCGTCCATGCCCGCTTATAAAACGGACATTATGCTGTATACAAACGGTTTATTCGGACGGCTTAAGAATCTTGGAGTCGGTCCTAAAGAAGGATTCTACATCACCGGCGAAGAAGAGACTTGGGATGACTTCATGGAAGAAGGTCCCGAACGAGCCGCTGTCCAGTCTTACATGACGTTCAAGATCAAACTCATGTTTGACCCTCCTCAGAATTCTACAGTTCTTCAGTCCTACGAGCGACTGGCTGCAGAGTTTGAGTGGAATGCTCAAATGGACGCAGAAATGGCAGAGGAGGACGAATGACATATAAAATTCCACTTGAAGCAAGGGATCATTGCCTCGAACTGCTCGCATCTGGTAAGTCTCCAAAAGAGATATATGACGAGTATTATTCCAACCAGCCTTTCGGGGATTCTACCCTTGAAACTTTTAAACGTCAGTTAAGACGATGGAAAAGTAAACCGAAAGCAAATACTTATACTCTTAATGCTGGAACTTATCCGAACTTCATCCCGCATGACGCCACCGTCCGTGTGAACGGCGAAGGCGAAGTTGTAGAAGCTTGGATTAAACAGCGCGCCTCA
Organism: Prevotella sp.; assembly: GCA_045643065.1. Classification (GTDB taxonomy): domain Bacteria; phylum Bacteroidota; class Bacteroidia; order Bacteroidales; family Bacteroidaceae; genus Prevotella. The sequence goes on along the minus strand of JAZUKC010000126.1, from coordinate 624 downwards.
GAGTATGACGTTGAAGCTTTTCTTGCCGGTATCAAAGAGCATGTCGAGCCGTATGATTATCAGATTCCGATGTCTGCGGCTCTTGCCAATCAGAAAGAAGGGCATAATATGCTTGAGATACCGCTCTTTGACATGCACTGGGGCGTCGCCACAATGGAAGACTACAAAGAAACTCTTGATGAGATCATCCAGATCATGTCAGCTCACAGATGGGCTCAGATCGTAATTCCCTTTGGCCAGGACTTCTTTCATAACGATTCTATCGTTAAAGGTGAAACAACGAAGGGTACTAAGATAGAGAAAGTCGACATGCAGAGAGCTGTTAAAGAAGCAAAACAGTTCATCTATGCGATCATGGACCTTGCTATCGAAGTAAGCTCGGAGGTTAAAGTAATCTACACGCCTGGAAACCACGATCAGAGCATATCTTGGATGTTCATGCAGGTACTGCTGGAACGTTACGGTGAAGAGATCGTAGACGATTCCATGGCCTATCGCAAATGCTTCACATTCGGAGCCAATGCGATAATGGTCACGCACGGTCAGGCTAAGAAATCTTCAACTGCGAAGAGCTTAGCACCGTTGTTCCCGATCGCTTTTCCTCTTGAGTTCGCAAACGCGACA
>JAZUKC010000125.1:0-40144 GCA_045643065.1 Prevotella sp. | reverse complement strand
CTGTGGTGTTGTCTGATCTGGTGAGAACAATGCAGAAGTTGTTCCAGTTGCTTGCACCGCTGGTGTAGTTGACGAACGATGAAACGACTGTCTCGCCTGGGTTAACCTTTACACCCTCTGAGTGAGCACCCCAGAATGGAGTTGCGTTGTCAGCAGAGCCAATCATGTCGTACATCTTGTCAACAACATCGAAGGTTACAGTCTGAGAAACAGCGTGAGCTGCCTTGTTGCCCTTGTATGTTGAGAAGTAGATAGCTGTGATGGTCTTTGTGCCACAAGTGCTCAGGTCAACAGATGTGAAGTCGAACTGGTCCTTAGTGATTGTCTGAGTTACGCCCTGCTCATACTCAACAGTTGCTGTTACGTTGCCGAATACCTCGTCGAAGTTAGAACCAACCATTACCTTCTTAGGAACGTTGTTCAGTGTCATTGCGATAGGCTCCTTATCGAGTGCTGATGTGTAGCCACCGATAGGCTCGATGTCAGAACCAACGATGTCAAGGTAAGAACCCTCAGGAACGAGGAATGCACGGATGTTTGTATTCGATGCATCAGCATTGAGGTTTGCGATAGGCGACTTCTGGATGTAGGTCTTCTTTACAGTACCGTTGTCCATAGTTACCGAGAATGCGTTAGGATCTGTGCGGTCGATAGTAAGAACCACTTTACCAGCAAGCTTCTGGATACCATCGTCGGTATCAGAACCGAAGGTGAGGGTACTCTGTACGCAACTACGGTCGATGTAATCACCCCACTCTGAGTTACCTGAAGGCTGGTTGTCGTAACGTATTGCGCCATACTCCTTATAATCGCCTGTACCACGATCTGCATCAGTACAGAGGATAAGTGCGAAGTTCTTGTAAGTGTTTGAAGCACTTGGATTGATGTTGAGGTTCAGTACGAGGTTCCACTTCTTGCCCTCAGGAATCTGATAGTACTTTGAGAACTGTGCCCACCAACCGGTGCTGAAGTCTGTAGCACCTACGGTATATACATCCTCATGTACATCAGGAATTTCGAAACCGCCTTCGCCCTTGTTCTGTGCTATAGAGTCAATTTTTGCCTGCAGCCACTCTGGTGAGTTGGTATCATAGAGATCACCACCCTCGCAGCTGGTCATTGCCAGCATACCGATGGCAGCTGAACAAAAGGCTGTTGCTAATTTATTTAGATATTTCATAAGAAAAATTTCTTTTTGATTAATTATGAATTATGCATTATGAATTACTTTATGACAGGATGAACAGTCCAGTTCTTACCGAAGAAGTAGCTTGAGTTGTCATGACCGCTGTTAGCAGAGTTACCTACGAGGTTTGAGTTGTCGTTCAGTGTGTACTGATAGATAGGGAGGTACTCATGACCTGGGAGCCAGTTGTCGTAAGAAGACTTGAGCTGCTCGTCAACGCCTACCTGTGAGTAGCTTACAGGATCCTTAGCTGTTGACTTGTCAGTAGTACGGCGGAATGTGTTGTGCTCCTTAATCTGCTGCAGACGAGCTGAATCATAGAAGAATCCCCAACGGATGAGGTCAAGACCACGACCATACTCACAACCGAACTCCTTTGGACGCTCTACGTTAGCAATCTGTTCGAAGAGCTTGTGAGGATCAGTGAAATCCTTAGCGTCAAGGTCAGCGAGGTTTGCACGACGGCGAACGATGTTGATATACTCAATAGCATCCTTCAAACGTGTTGCACGCTCTGATTCTATTTCATTGATACACTCAGCTGCACGGAGCAGAACGTCAGAGTAACGCATCAGTCGGAGGTTGATACCGTCACGCAGACCTGTTACGACCTTGTCATACTCACCTGTACGGAAGTGTGTCCACTTAGCGATAGGCAGACCACCGTTGTTGTTATTTGTAACGATGATGTTGTCAGCGCTCATTGGCTGCTGGTATGCTACGTTACCGAACTCGAAGCCTTCCCACTCTGGCTCGTATGTACCGATGGTCCAGTAGAGACGTGGATCGAGCTTGCCGTCCTTAGTACGCTCTGCCTTAAAGAGGTGATAGAGCCATGGTGTAGCAGAGATATCAGCCCAACCACCGAGGTCGCCAGGACAGAAGTTTGACTCGATAGCCGAACCCTGAGTAGCGTTAGGTGAAGTGTTGACAGGTGTCCACTCGTCGTCAGTACCCTGCTGTTCCTTGTCGAGGAACTGTACCTCGAAGAGGCTCTCCTTGTTGTTCTCATACTGAGCACCCTCGCGGAAGTTGTCACCGTAGTTAGGAACGAGCTCATACTTGCCATAAATGCCTTTGATGATTGCGTCGAGGTAACTAAGAGCCTCTTCATACTTGTGACGCTGCATAAGCACGCGAGCGAGATATCCAGCAGCAGCACCGCTTGTTGCACGGCCCTTCTCCCACTGACCGCCTTCAGCGCGTGTAGGGAGGTTGTCTATAGCCTTTTTGAAGTCAGTCTCGATGAAGTCCATAACGATGTCATACTGAGCGTTGGGATCATCAGTGCCCTCTACCTGGTTAGAAGCATAGAGACCGTCGAGTGAAGAGTACTGGTTGTAGTCAGTAATCAGAGTTGGGTTCTGATAGTATGCAGCCAGATTGAAGTAAGCAAGGCCACGGAGGAAGAGAGCCTGACCGTAGCAACGCTTGATAGCCTCTGATGGATTCTCCATAGCTTCAACACGTGTAGCGATGAAGTTACATACGTTAATTGTATAGTACCATTCACGCCATGACCACATACAGATCTCGTCGAGAGCCGATACGTTAAGATCGTCGAATGGCATGTACCATACCTGTGAAGAGTTCCAAGCCTCATCACCACGACATACGTCGATGTTATAGCCTACACGACCGTATGAGCCCTCCATACGGATATGGTTGTAAGCAGCGATGACACACTCCTCCAGGTCCTGAGCACTGTTACCGAAGGTAGCTGTAGTCTGCTGGTTAGGGTTTGTCAGTTCCAGCTTGTCCTCACAAGAAGTGAGAGTGCTGAGCCCCAATAAAAGGGCGAATGAAATTTTATATAGTTTCATATTTTTATTTTTTATATGGTTTTAGGTCTTAGGTGTTAGGTTTTAGGTCTTATTGCGTAACCTGTAACCTATAACCTCTTAACCTCACACCTTTTTTATTAGAAAGAGAAGCGGATACCACCCATGAATGTGCGTGGAGTTGGGAACGAACAGAAGTTGTAACCTGGAGTGAATGTACCACCAGCGTAGTCAACATTGTAGCCATGGTAGCCAGTGAAGGTGTAAAGGTTCTGAGCCGATACATAGATGCGCGCACCTGAGACAGCACCACCGAACCACTTGTCCTTGAAGTTATAGCCAAGTTCTACGTTAGCGATCTTCCAGTAAGCAGCATTCTGGATCTTACGATCAGAGAAGAGGTCGTTCCAGTTCTCGCTTGCACCTGCAGGACGGTCAACGTATGTGCGTGGAATGCTTGAGAGGTAAGTAGTGCCATCCTCTGACCAACGGTTAGCCTCAAGCATCTCAACCGACTTGTTAGCCCAGCCGTAGCAAGAGTTGAGTGAGTTGTAGATGTCGTCAGTAACGTGGTAGTTCAGCGCACCGAATGTAGAGATGCTGAGGTCGAAGCCCTTGTACTCAAGACGTGCAGAGAGACCGAAGTTCATGCGTGGCATTGCGTTGCCGAGCACTACCTGGTCGTCGCCGTTGATCACGCCGTCGTTATTAACGTCCTTGTAGAGGCAGTCACCTACCTGTGCACCTGGCTGAACCTCACGAACCTCCAGTGTCTCTGGGTCTGTGTAGTATGGGATATCATCTGCTGTGCGGATGATGCCTTCATATACCCAACCATAGAACTGACCGAGTTCCTTACCTACGTAAGTAATAGATGTACCGTTGATAGACTTATCGCTGCCGAAACCGAGCGATGTCACCTTGTTGTTCAGAGTTGAGAGGTTAGCTGAGATGTCATACTTGAGTGGGTGGTCGTGGTTACGATATGTAGCCGAGAACTCGAAACCGCTGTTCTCCATTGTAGCAGCGTTCATTGTTACAGTTGTGTTGGATACACCACCGTTTGTAGGCACTGGCACAGCGTAGAGGAGGTCCTCAGCGATGTTCTTGTACCACTCAGCAGTGAACTCCAAGCGGTTGTTCCACATTGCAACGTCGATACCAGCGTTGATAGTCTTCTTCTTCTCCCACTTGAGGTTGTCGTTAACGTAAGTAGAAACAGCAGAACCTGTAACAGGAGTGTTGCCGAATGAGTATGTCATGTTGTTACGCATCATGGTAGCCTGATATACGTACTCACCGATGTTCTCGTTACCGAGCACACCGTAGCTACCACGTACCTTGAACATGTTAACCACGTTGTGGTTGAATGGGAAGAACTTCTCCTTATCGAAACGCCAACCTGCAGAGATTGATGGGAAGGTCTCCCAGTTGCTCTTAGGGTTAAGACGTGAAGAACCATCACGACGGAGGATTACAGAGAGCAGATACTTCTCATCGTAGTTGTAGTTCAGACGTGCGATGTAAGAAGCCATAGCGTGCTTGTACTCGAACGACTCGCCGTTAGTCTCCTTAGCGTTCTGAACCTGGAGGAAGTAAGGCTCGTTGAGTTGGATACCCCATGCAGCGAGAGTGTTTGTGTTCTCCTCCTCGTATGTCATACCTGCTACGAGGTTGATGTTGTTCTTGCCAATCTTGCCATCGTATGTGATAGTGTTTTCAACGAGGTAGTCAGCGTATGTGCGTGAACCCTTTGTCAGCTTCTCGTTACTCTTGTCGAGATATACACGGTTAGACTGGATCCATGCTGAGATGAAGGTGTTGTCCTGGGCGTGTGTCTTTGAGTAAGAGAGGTTGATGTTGTAGTGCAGGTTGTGGTTCTTGCTCTTGATGCCGAAGAGGTTGAACAAGTCAACGTCAGCAGAGCCTGTAGCCAGAACACGGTCAACGATAGTGTTACGCTTCAGCAGGTTGTTTACGAGCAGTGGGTTAGATGCTGAGATATCACCGTGGATTGTGTCATAGTAAACACCGTAACCGTAAGCGTCGTAGTTGTAGTTGTTAGCAGCGCCTACCATATCGTCGAGTACCCATGTGTTAGGGTCGTATGCCTTGATTGTTGGTTGCATGAGCAGTGTACCGCGGAGCACGTTTGTTACGTCACCGTAGAGACCCTGTACATACTCTGAGGCATTTGACAGACCCATGTTATCCTGGTTAGAGTGAGAGTACTTCAAGCTGGTGCGGAACTTCACAAACTTTGTCTCCATAGTGTTGTTGACAGTAGCTGTGAAACGGTCGTAGTTAGGACCTGCACCCTCGAGGGTACCCTTCTGTGAGAAGTAGTCGAGACCAATATTATAAGTATTGTGTGCACCACCACCTGAGAGGTTCACGTTGTGGTCCTGACGGATACCTGTCTTGAATACCTCCTTAAACCAGTCGGTGTTTGTAGCCTCGCCGTCATAGTTTGAGAATACATATCGGCCGAGCTCTGCGTCGTACTTGTAACCGCCAGGGAGCGATGTTGCAGAGTTAGCAGCCGAGATACCGAGGTGGTTGCTGTACTGGTCAGCGTTCATTACCTCATAAACGTCTGATGGGATGATGTCGGCACCGAAGTAGCCAGAGTAGTCAACGCGGAGTGGCTGCTCCTTCTTACCGCTCTTTGTTGTGATGATAACGACACCGTTGGCAGCACGTGAACCGTAGATGGCACCTGCAGCAGCATCCTTGAGGATCTGGATTGTCTCAATATCGTTAGGAGAGAAGTCGCGGATTGTTGTACCCATTGGTACGCCGTCGATAACATAGAGTGGAGCGGTAGAACCGAAAGAACCGATACCACGGATACGAACTGATGGGTCTGCACCTGGCTGACCGTCAGAAGTAATCTGAACGCCGGCAACCTTACCCTCAAGCATTGTAGAGATGTTAGAGTTAGAAACCTTCTTCATCTCCTCTGCGTTTACGATTGATACAGAACCCGTCAAGTCTGCCTTCTTCTGTACACCGTAACCTACGACTACAACCTGCTCGAGCATCTTGTCGTCTGACTCAAGCTGGATAGTCTCGATGATAGCGCGTCCACGAACAGCAACTTCCTTTTCCTTGTAACCGATGTAGGAGATGATAAGGGTTGCGTTGGCAGGAGCGTCCAACTGGAATTTACCATCCATGTCGGTAACTGCACCACCATTCATACCTTTAACCTTGACGGTAGCACCCATAAGAGGTTCGCCGTCCTGGTCAACAACCTGGCCTTTGACCTTAATGGTCTCTGCCGCTGCTTGTGCTACTTCAGCCTTGGCTGGTGTTGGACAAATTGCCATGCCACCCATAACGCTTAAAAATAGCATCACTGATAATAGTTGTTTTTGCATTTTTAGTTTAGTTGAAGTTTATATGTTAAGTTAGTTAATATATTCTGAAAAATGATTTTCAAAACCTGAATCCTTATATTATAATAATGTGTAGATAGAATAGGTAAGATATGTTAATCTGAAAGCACCTATAGTTCAGTTTGTAGTGTTTCTTTTGTTACATTATTACATTGTTCATGTAACATAGACGTAATTACAACGCAAATTTAGTAAACTTTCCCTAATTAACCAAAATCAATTAAAGAAAATGTGTTGTTAATTGTTGTTTTTTACTTTTGTTAACACAAAAAGTCCGAAAATAGTTAATAAATGAGTGTAAAATCAATATAAATCAACCTCAAATGTAAAAAAGTAAATAGTGTTTATATTACCCTTATTCATGTTAAAAATTGAATAATTTTGTATGAAAGTTTGTGTAGAAAGCATATTTTTTGTAATTTTGTGGTGATAATTGACAATTTGCAACATTATTGCTATTGATGTGCATCGTAAAACTATCATTTCTGTATGAAAAACTATCAAAATACAATTTGTACAGTATTTGATTTTTGTACGTTACACTTGATATTGTCTAAGCTATTTTTTATGCTCTTCTAACTAACTTAAATTATTATGCGGAAACTGTTTTTATTTGTTTTGTCTGCCTTCTCTCTGATGGCTTTCGCACAGCATCACGAGTTCAATGCATCATATCCTGATGTCCATGACCCGGTGTTGGCTCAGGGTGAGGACGGACGTTACTATATCTTTTCTACAGGTATGGGTGTCGGCGTTATGTCAAGTGCTGACTTAAAGACATGGCGTCAGGAACCGGGCGTGTTCTTTGCCAAGTTTCCTGGACATGAAGTAAATCCGTTGCCAGCGCAGCATCCAGATATTCCTAAGTGGGCAACAGATAGCGTTGCAAAGTTCCGCGGGCACATGTGGGCACCTGATGTATGCAAGAAGAATGGAAGGTGGTACATGTACTACAGTTGCTCGTCGTTCGGAGTCAACGGCAGTGCTATAGGCGTTGCTACTACTAAGACACTTGATCCAACATCCAAGGATTATGGATGGACAGACCTCGGTCCTGTCGTTGTGTCACATCGTAACGTGGATAACTGGAATGCTATCGACCCAAACTACATCGATGGACATCTGTTCTGGGGCTCGTTCTGGGACGGAATACAGATTGCACCGGTAGCAAAGGATATGACGACTCTTAAATCAGCACCTGTTACCATTGCCCGTCGTCTGGCTCCTGGTGAGAAAGCAACCGTCACATCCGACGATGATGATATGAAAGGCGAGAACGGTGAGAAGATTGTTGTTGAGGCGGGCGAGAATGCTATCGAAGCACCTTTCTGCATCAAGCACGACGGATGGTACTATCTCTTTGTGTCATGGGACTACTGTTGTCGTGGCGAACGTTCGACATACAAGACCGTCTATGGTCGCAGTCGAAACGTGACGGGTCCTTATCTTGATATGAATGGTAAGGATATGCGTATGGGTGGTGGAACATTGTTGGTAGGTCCAGATTCTCGCTTCTACGGCGTTGGTCATAATTCGGCATACGAAGTAAAGATGCCTGACGGCAAGAAGCAGTGGTATTTCCTCTCTCATGCTTACGATACTGAGGTCGACGGTCGTGCTAAAATCTTCCTCCGTGAGATGTCGTTTGACAAGGATGGGTGGATAAGTCTCGCTTCGCTCGAAGTTAAAGAGTGAAAGAGTTAAAAAGTGAAGTCGCTTTGCGAAGATGGCGTAATACTGATGAAACAACAAACCATATAATAAAATCAAACAAAACTATTATTATGAAGAAAACTATTCTTGCTTCGTTGGCACTGGCTGCCTCGCTTACTGCGGGCGCACAGACCAATGAGATGGTTGTCCAGGCTAACAAGCCGGGCGCCAAGATTCAGAGCACTATGTATGGTATCTTCTTTGAAGACATCAACTATGCTGCTGACGGCGGACTCTATGCTGAGATGATCAAGAACCGTTCGTTCGAGTTTGAGCACTCGCTCATGGGCTGGATTCCTTTCGGTAAAGTTCAGGTACTGGACCAAGGCGGTCCTTTTGACAAGAATCCACACTATGTTCGCCTCTCTGACCCAGGCCATCGCCACAAGCGTACTGGTGTAGAAAACGAGGGATTCTTTGGCATTGCAGTAAAGAAAGACGCAACATACCGCTTCTCTGTATGGGCACGTTGTCCACAGGGTGACAAGGGTGTGCTGCAGGTTCAGCTCGTAGATAACGACACGATGGGCGAGCATCAGGAGTTTACTTCTCAGGACATAACCGTCTCAGGCAAGGAATGGAAGAAGTACACCATTACTATCACCTCACCACAGACCATTGAGGATGCCCATCTCCGCATCTTCCTTATGCACGAGGAGGGTGAGGCTTTTGAGGCAAAACTCTCTGATATCGACATCGAGCACGTGTCAATGTTCCCTACCGATACATGGAAAGGCCGTGAGAACGGCATGCGTAAGGATCTTGCTCAGGCACTCTGCGACCTCAAGCCAGGCATCTTCCGTTTCCCTGGTGGCTGTATCGTAGAAGGTACAGACCTCGAGCAGCGCTACCAGTGGAAGAATACTGTAGGTCCTGTTGAGAACCGTCCGATGAACGATAACCGCTGGGAGAATACCTTCCCTTATCGTCTCTATCCAGACTATAAGCAGTCTTACGGCCTCGGTTTCTTCGAGTTCTTCCAGCTCTGCGAGGACTTCGGTTGTGATGCCCTCCCTGTATTGAGCTGCGGTCTGGCATGTCAGTTCCAGAACGAGACAGACCGTAAGCCAGACATGGACGCTCATGTGGCAGAGGCAGACCTCGATCCATACATCCAGGACGCTCTCGACCTTATCGAGTTTGCTAACGGTCCTGTTGACAGCAAGTGGGGTAAGGTACGTGCAGACATGGGACACCCTGCACCATTCAACCTCAAGTATATGGGCATCGGTAACGAGCAGTGGGACTATGCCGACAATCCTGTCTTCACAAAGCGCCTCAAGATGTTCCTCGACGTACTGAAGAAACAGCATCCAGAGATTAAGTACATCGGTACAACAGGTCCTGACTCTGAGGGCGAGTACTTCGACCGTCTGCAGCCACGCATGAAGGAACTGAAGGCAGACCTCTACGACGAGCACTTCTATCGTCCAGAGTCATGGTTCCTTGACGCTAAGAACCGTCATCGTTATGACAACTACGACCGCAAGGGTCCAAAGGTATTCGCTGGCGAATATGCTTGCCACGGCAAGGGTAAGAAGTGGAACCACTTCAACGCTTCACTCCTTGAGGCAGCCTTCATGACCGGCATCGAGCGTAATGCCGACGTTGTTCACATGGCTACCTACGCACCACTCTTTGCACATGTGAAGGGTTGGCAGTGGCGTCCAGACATGATCTGGTTCGACAACCTCCGCTCAATGAAGTCATGCTCATACTACGTTCAGCAACTCTACGGTACTTACAAGGGCACCAACGTGCTGCCAATGAAGATGGGTAAGAAGGTTGTTGCTGGCGATGATGATCAGAACGGACTCTTCGCTTCATCTGTAGTAAACAGCAAGACAGGCGAAATCTACATCAAGATTGCTAACATCAGCGACTCGGCACAACCTGTTAAGGTAACTCTGAAGGGTATCAAGGGCAACAAGACTGCTAAGGTTATCACTCTCCATGCTGCTAACCCAACAGACGAAAATACTCTTGACCAGCCAAACAAGATTGCTCCTGTTGAGGCTGCTGCAACAATCAACGGCAACGTTCTTGAGGCAGAGGTGCCAGCACAGACATTCGCTGTTTATGTAGTTAAGTAAAAGGGAAACTCTTCCCAGTTCTCCTCCTTAAGGAGGGAGTAATAAAAACTTGATATGAAAAATAAACTATCTATTATTGCATTGGCAGCGCTTACGGCGTTGCCAATGCATGTTAAAGCCCAGGACACAACCTTTGTTGCCACAGGAAACCCAATAGTCAAGTACAAGCATATAGGTGACCCGGCTGCATTGGTGCACGATGGTACCTTATATATATATGGTGGTGTGGACGAAGCACCAGAACCAGAGCAGCGATATGTCATGAATCAGTGGACGGTGCTTTCTACAAAGGACATGAAGACATTCACAGAGCATCCTTGTCCGCTGAAGGCTAACGACTTCAAGTGGAGTCGTGGCGAGGCATGGGCAGCACAGGTCATTGAGCGTAATGGCAAGTTCTATTGGTATGTTACTGTCGAGAATAACGAGAGCGACCCAGGAAAGTGCATTGCTGTAGCAGTAAGCGACTCGCCTATTGGTCCTTTCAAGGATGCCATAGGCAAGCCTCTCGTCAAGAATAGCGACACCCCTCAGCCACGTCCTAACATGTGGTGGGACGACATAGATCCAACGGTGTTCATCGATAATGGTCAGGCTTACATCTTCTGGGGTAACACCAACTGCTTCTGGGCAAAGCTGAAGGACAACATGGTGGAACTGGATGGCCTTATACATAAGGCAGAGTTTGTGCCTGCCAAGGGACAGAAGAATATCTATCTTGGCGTTGACGACCCAGGCGAGAATGCTGGCAAGGCTGCTAACTTTAAATATACCGAGGCACCATGGGTGCATAAACGTGGCGATTGGTATTACCTCTCGTTTGCCATCGGATGGCCAGAGAAGTTGGGATATGCCATGTCTCGCAGCATCGAAGGCCCTTGGGAGTACAAGGGAGTGCTCAACGAACTGGCAGGAAACTCTAACACTAACCACCACGGAATCTTTGAGTTCAATGGCGAGTGGTATGTGGTTTATCACAACGGAGCATTGCCTGACGGCTGCGGTTACCGTCGTTCAGTCTGTCTTGACCGCATCTATTACAACCCAGATGGCACTATGAAGCGCATGGTGATGACATCAGAGGGAGTACAATAAAATATGGCCGGAGGAGCAAATCCTTCGGCCATATTTCATTTGTTGTTAGAATTTCTTTACACGGAAGTGGCAGTATGGTTCGCCTCCGGTTTTTGAATAGTATTTCTGATGATACTCTTCGCCTATCCAGAACTCCTCAAGAGGACGCAGAAGAGTATTCACTTCGTAGCCTTTTGCCTTGAGAATGTCTATTACTGCTTGAGTTTCAGCCAACTGATTGCTATCAGAATAGAATATGCAACTGCGATACTGAGGCCCGAGATCCTCACCTACGCCGTCAGTTTGGGCAGGGTCGTGAATCTCAAAGAACAGTTTGCAGAGGTCTGTGTATGTAACAACTGCAGGATCATATTCTACCAATACAGCCTCCACATGATGCGTCTGATGGTTTCGTACAGCTTGATAAGAAGGCGAAACCTCTTCTCCTCCCGTGTAACCAACTAACGTACGGACCACACCATCCATCTTCTCAAAGTGATGTTGCACGCCCCAGAAGCATCCGCCAGCAAAGACAGCAACAGCAGTTCCTTCAGGTCTTGTGTATAGAGTGATCTTGGAACACTCCTCGATAGCAGCCTTTACCATCTCCAACGCCTTGCCATGCTTTAGCTGAAGCTTAGGATAAGCCTTTCCTCTTGCAAAGTTATGACGTAGGTCGTTGTATTTTGCATGAAGCGCTATCGGGTTGTTTGAGTCGATGATGTGCTGCACATACTCGTAGTAATCAGTTCCTTTGTCGTGAGTCAAAAGTGTCAATGCGTTGACAACACCCTTTGGAATACCCGCCTTCAAAAGGTCATCGAAAGTGTATTCAGTATCTTCCACCACGTCATGAAGGAATCCAGCCATCTTTTCTTCGTCAGTGTCTCCCATCATTCCTACGGTTATCGGATGGAGAATGTAAGGGTAACCGTCCTTGTCTTTCTGCCCTTCGTGAGCCTTAGTGGCTATCTGCAGAGCGATGTCAATTGCGTGAATGTCTGTTTTCTTGCTCATGTACTGAAACTTAGTTGTTATTATTGGTTAGGCATCTTGTATCTGTCGCCGGTTTCCTTCTTTATTGCCTTCTTCATATAGTCGGTATATCCAGGACGCTTTACGGTAGCACCGATGCCGTATTTGCTCTTCTCGAACTCGCCATTCTTCTCTGGTTTGACGCACATGTCGTTGTATTTCACGATGAGATATGTAGCCAAGTCCTTCCATGCCTCAAGCATCTCGTCTGCCTGCTTGCAGCTGTAGTCGTTGAGGAACTTAGCACACGCCTCCTCGCCCGATTCGTTTAGAATCTCATTAGCCCAGTGTTCAATGGCTTGCTGATTAACTCTGTATTTGGTGTCCAACTTATCACGTACCTGCTGAAGGTCTGGGAACAGCATTGAGTAACGAGGATAAACCATGTTACTTACCCAGTTACAAACCCAGTAAGCATTGTCCATAGAGAAGTGTAGAGCGTCAGCACCAGGAGTGTTGAAGCATTTTGGCTGCTCAGTAAGCGAACAATACATAGGTACGAAAGACACCATGTTGGCATCGTCGTTACCGAACCAGAACACGCCACCTATCTGACGAGGCAGCCATGAGCGCATCTGAGCAACGAAAACGAATCCCGACTGCTGAGTAGAGATAGGACGCTCGTTGAAATACTTTTCGCCATCGACCTCGAAACTGAGAGGAGTAGGGCGATAAGGCGCTGCATACCAGCCCTGTCCAGGGTCGTTATCCTGGTCGAGACTCATAGGAGTTCCCTCGTAGTGGTCGCGCATAGAAGTCTCCAAATCGCTGACGCTGAGCTTCTGTTTTGGCTTGATCCAGAGCGGCATAGGCTCTGCATCGGCCTTCTTTCCTAATGCCCAATCGATGTATTCCATAAAGCCACCCTCGGCCCAACGGTTGAAGAACGACCACACACGTGCGTCGCAGTAGCGTCGTCCGCCAAAGTCAGCAGGAGCATAAGCATCAGCCCATGAGAACTCACTGTCCTTTCCGCTGAACCAACCCTTCTCGCGAGCAAACTTAATACAGTCGGCGCTGTAGATGCACTGCCCCTCTACCTCGTACCAGTTCTGCTTTTTGTTGAGGCGTTTAGCCTGTGGGAACTGGCGGATTCGGCTCTGATTGGCATGCGCACAGATGCAATCGTCAGGCACGCGGCGTGCAACCCACACCACACCCTTAGAGCCTGGGCCCTTGCCTTGCATCTCCAAGATCCATGCTTCGTTAGGGTCGCAGATGGTAAACGTCTCGCCTTCAGAGTTATATCCGTATGTCTCTACGAGGTTAGTCATAGTACGGATGGCGCCACGTGCAGTCTTTGAGCGCTGCAGAGTGATGTAAATGAGTGATCCATAGTCAATAAGACCAGTAGTATCGCACATCTCTTCGCGTCCGCCGTAAGTTGTTTCGCCTATTGTTACCTGCCATTCGTTCATGTTTCCTACCACGTTGTAGGTCTCTGGCGCCTCTGGAATCTCGCCCCAATAGCGGTTTGTGTCCCAGTCATAGATTTTGCGCATCTCGCCAGGAGCATGCTTTCCTGCAGGGAAATGGTATAGACCGATGAACATACCGTAAGAATCGGCGCTGTAGCTACACATGACAGAGCCGTCCGTAGAAGCATTCTTGCCAACGATAAAGTTAGTGCAGGCCATTGAAGGCAGCACGCACATGGCAGCAAGGAGCATTAAGAAGATTGATTTTTTCATTGTAGTTGTTATGTTATAGTGGGTTGTATTATTGCGGGGGAAATCTCAAACAAATATTACAAATCATCGTTTTGGGGTGCTTTGAAATCTCAAACAAATATTACAAATCATCGTTTTGGGGTGCTTTGAAATAGCAAACAAATATTGCAAATCATCGTTTTGGGGGTTATTTCTTTGTTTCAAAGATTGCTAAAACGGTATCGCAGATGATGGTGATGTCCATCCATAACGTACGATTCTCTAAGTAACGGATGTCCAGTTCCATGCGCTTCATCATCTTATCGATGGTGTCTGTATAACCATTATATATAGAAGCCTCCGACGTTATGCCAGGACGCATCTCCAAGACATGACGATAATCGCCCGAGCGCTCTGTTATCTTGTCTATAAAGTACTGGCGTTCAGGACGTGGACCGACAAAGCTCATGTCACCCTTTAGCACGTTCCAAAGCTGCGGAAGCTCGTCAAGATGATACTTACGAAGCATCTTTTGCTGAGGCGTTGATATCGTATCGTCAATCTCGGCCCTCAGAGACGGAGCGCTATCAGGAGCCTCCGTTATGGTACGGAACTTATAAATGATAAACGGTTTGCCGTCTTTGCCTATGCGTTCCTGACGGAAGATGACGCTGTCCTTGCACTTATACTTCAGCAAGCAGCATATAATCAGGTACAGAGGCGATAGCAACAGCATTCCGGATAATGCCATCACGATGTCCAGTATGCGCTTGATGCACAACTGAAGAGCGTTCATGTTGTCTCGTTTTATGTAAAGTCCTGTTTCGTTCATTTTATTGATTTGAGAATGTTTAATGCCTCCGCCACAGTCGTTACGTTACGGATAACGATGCGAGGCGAACCACTTACCTCCTTAAACTGGCAGCGGCGAGGGTTCGAAGTGGCATAGCCGATGATGTGTTCGAATGCTTGAGTGCGATAGTAAGGACTGTTCTGGTCGCGTAAAAGATGCAACTGCATGACGCTTTGCTTAAGGACAATCTTCTCGCAACCCATGCGTTTGCCCAGTCGGCGAAGCATAACGACCGACATAAGCTCCTGTCCTTCCTTTGGAACCGGACCGAAACGATCCTCCAATCTGTGGCGATACGCCTCCAGTTCCTCGTCCGTCTCGATGCTGTCCAGCTCTCTATAGAGCAACATACGCTCAGCAGAACCAGGCACATAAAGGTCAGGGAAGAACATCTCCAGGTCACTTTCTACGCCGCAATCGTCAACAAACTCGATCTCGTCGATGTCAATCTGCACAGCATTCTGCCCGTTTGCATTCGCCCTTGCCTCCTGAATCTGCTCCTCTTGAAGTTCCTGAAACTCCTCGTTCTTAAGTTCCTGGACAGCCTGTTTGAGGATTTTCTGGTACGTTTCGTAACCCAAATCCTCCATGAATCCCGACTGTTCAGAACCCAGAAGGTTACCAGCACCGCGCAGGTCAAGGTCCTGCATGGCAAGAGAGAAACCCGAACCAAGGTCAGAAAACGTCTCAAGTGCCTCCAGACGAGTACGTGCATCATGAGTAAGATAGGACAGGGGAGGGGAGAGAAGGTAGCAGAACGCCTTCTTGTTGCCACGTCCCACACGGCCACGCATCTGATGAAGGTCGCTAAGTCCGAACTTATGAGCATCATTAATGATAATCGTATTGGCGTTAGGGATGTCAATACCGTTCTCGACAATAGTCGTTGAGAGCAGCACGTCGTAGTCATAGTTCATGAAACCCACTATGATTTTTTCCAGCTGTTCCGGCGGCATCTGACCGTGACCGATAGCAACGCGGCAGTCAGGGATATGCTTCTCTATGAGACGCGCTATCTCTATGAGGTTGGAGATGCGAGGATTCACGAAGAACACCTGACCGTTACGCGACATCTCGAAGCCAATAGCGTCGGCAATAATCTCATGACCGTAGCGTCCAAGCTCTGTCTGTATGGGGTGGCGATTGGGCGGAGGAGTGCGCATTATGCTCATATCGCGGGCACCCATCAGCGAGAACTGCAGCGTGCGCGGTATCGGAGTGGCAGACATGGTAAGCGTATCGATGTTCGTCTTTGCCTGACGTAGCTTCTCTTTTGTTGACACTCCGAACTTCTGTTCCTCGTCGATGATGAGCAATCCGAGATCCTTCCACTTCACCGACTTGCCTATAAGCTTATGCGTTCCGACAAGAATGTCAATCTTACCCTCTTGCAATTCCTTCAGCACCTGCGACGTCTGCTTCGCCGTTCTGGCACGAGACAGATAGTCAACCGTTACCGGAAGATCCTTCAGACGCTTCTGGAACGTCTTGTAATGCTGGAAAGCAAGCACCGTAGTCGGTACCAATACCGCAACCTGCTTACCGTCACAAGCCGCCTTAAAGGCAGCACGAATGGCCACTTCGGTCTTTCCGAAGCCTACGTCTCCGCAGACAAGGCGGTCCATAGGGCGCGCCGACTCCATGTCGTGCTTAACCTCTTGCGTAGCCTTCAGCTGATCCGGAGTGTCCTCATAGAGGAAAGACGCCTCCAGTTCGTTCTGTAAATACGTGTCAGGACTGAACTTAAAGCCCTTCTCATGGCGGCGCTTGGCGTAGAGACGAATAAGATCGCGAGCGATGTCCTTGATCTTCTTCTTGGTACGTTCCTTAAGACGCTCCCATGCTCCGGTGCCAAGATGCGACAGACGCGGTGGCTCACCCGTGGTCGAAGAGCGGTATTTGCTTATCTTATACAATGAATGTATGCTGACATCCACCTTGTCATTGTTCTGATAGACAATACGGATGACCTCCTGATATGAGTCGCCGACCGGCACGCGCACTAAGCCTGCGAACTTGCCGATGCCGAAATCCACGTGAACGATAAAGTCGCCTGGTTCCATCTCCTGCAGCTCTTTCATGGTCAAAGCCATCTTGCCGTGGCGTGCTTTGTCAGACTTTAGGTTGTACTTATGGAATCGATCGAAGATCTGATGGTCAGTAAAGAAACACTGACGATGGTCGTTATCGACGAAGCCCTCATGCAAAGTGAACTGTAAATGCTTGACTTTGAAACCCTTGCCAGCATACTTGTTGTCCTCCGTTGCGTTCAGAATGTCATGTATTCGTTCGTATTGCTTCTCGCTATCTGATAGGATAAAGACCTTGAAACCTGCCTCCTGATACTGCCAGAAAGTCTCACGCAGAAGGTCAAAGTTCTTGTGAAACAGTGGCTGAGGCACTATCGAGAACGACAATGTGCCGTTGAACATGGTGCCATCCCTGCGCTGCAAGCCATACTCCACACGCTTCATACGACTCATTTCAGCCTGGAATACAGACTGAGTGACAAGCTGCGACTCACGGCGCATCTCCTGAACGATGTGTCTCTGCTCCACTTCCGTAGCCTCGGCAAGACGCTCTGTGAGAGCCTGTTGCGAGAATCCCTCCTCATAGATTTGCCCGATGCGGTCGAGAACGAATGTCGCATCGCGAGTTACTAAGACTGTATCGTCGGGCAAGAAAGACGTCAGCGGACGCTTGTCGGTAATGATTTCAGAGAGTTGAGGCACGATGACCACCTGTTCCTTGCGGTCGCGTGAAAGCTGATCGGTAACCTCGAAGGTACGGATGGTGTCAATCTCGTCGCCGAAGAAGTCAATACGGAAAGGCAGTTCGCTCGAAAACGAATAGACATCGAGTATCGAACCGCGCACAGCAAACTGCCCCGGCTCATAGACATAATCTACCTGGAAGAAGCCAAGTTCACGCAGTTGCTTCTCTACATCGGTGATGTCTATGCGCTGTTCGCGAGTCAAAGGCAGACGATGTTCATCTACTTCGTGTCGCGAAACAACAAGTTCAGCCAACGCTTCCGGATAGCTGACTATCAAGTAATTATCCGAACGCTTGGTCTCCTGCTCAGAGTCGTCAGACGAGTTGCTCTTATCCCCACTGAGACAAGCTAACACCTCCGTTCTGAGAATCTCATTAGCAGGGTCGTGCTGGCCGTATTTTATGGCGCGTTTGTATGAAGAAGGGAAGAAAAGTGCCTGCTCGTTGCCAATCAGTTGGCAAAGATCATGGTAACAATAACCAGCCTCGTCGGCATCGTTCATGACGATAAGAACATTGCTGGAAGTGCGTTTAGCGAGAGCAGCCAGCGTCAACGGAAGGGCCGAACACGACAATCCCTCCAGGAAAACAGTACGCACAGTTTTCTTGGAGAGTGTTTTTGCAAGTGCAGCCGTCTGCGCCGACTTGGCATATTGACTGAGAATCTTGTCTTTATCCATAAATAATAATCCGATGCAAAGTTACTAATTATTTTTTATCTATACAAGAAAAAACACATTATTTATTAGTAATCATGATTCATTTTGCTATGTTTCATGATGCAAAACGTAGCCTTTTATCGTCCAAAACGTAGCCTTTTATGTTGTAAAGACTCAGTAATTACAATATAAAGACTCAGTAATTACAGTGTAAAGACTGAGTAATTACAATGTAAAGACTGAGTAATTACAACATGAATCAATACGAATCAGGTGATGAAAGGCATTGATTCGGGGCGTGAATGGTATTGATTCGGATGACTGGTGGGAGTATATGGATAGTGATATAAATTAATAAAATAACACGTACGCATACGATTTATTTTTATTTATTTGCGTAATCAAATAATTATTATTAACTTTGCAGAACATTTTACGAAATCATGAACAAGTATATTAGCATAGTAAAAAACTCTTTAACGTCTCTCAACTGGTTCGAAAGACTACTGCTGACGATGATTCTTGCACTCGTCGTCGTGGGTTTTGTGATGAAAGGCGTAGTGACGTTGAATACCAGTATCGCTGCCGTTGCTGCCATTCTTGGAGTCTTCTGCGTGGTGCTTGGTGCCAAAGGCAGCATTGCCAACTGGCTGTTCGGCATCGTTGAGGCGTTCCTTCATATCTACATCTGCTTCTGCACGCATATCTATGGCGACATGCTTCAGCGCCTTATCTATAACCTCCCGATGCAGTTCGTAGGATGGAAGAAATGGCGTAAGCGTGAGCGTAAGGACGATTCGCACACCATTGTGACGCGATACATGAACTGGAACCAACGCATCATGACTGTCGTTACGGTTGCCGTAGGCACGTGGCTGTTAGGATTGTTCCTGCTGAAGTTTGGTCCATGGATGATAGAATGGCTTCAGTCGATTCTGCCGGACATGCAGTTCAAGACGCTGAAGATGGATTATGACTCTACTGCACAGCTTTGGCTCGACTCGTTTACGACGGTAATGTCAATCGTAACGATGTACGTTTCTGTTAAGGCATTTGTCGAACAGTGGTACATGTGGCTCATGATAAACATCGCCTACATATCAATGTGGCTGATGAGCGACTCAGAATTCTCGTTCATGACAGTGGCGAAATACAGCGTGTATCTCATCAATTCGTTCTACGGAATATACATGTGGAACAAGCTGAGCAAGAAGTAAACGACCCTCCCCGGCGCTCCCTTAAGGGGCAGGAGGATTAAACAAGAATTATAAAGCATAACATACTCTCGGTCATTCCCTATTCCTGGGAAATGAAAGAGGCATTAACTTACGAACAATATGAAAAGTGATTCGATAGTTATCATACCGACATACAACGAGAAAGAGAACATCGAGAAGATTATCCGTGCGGTGTTCGGTCTTGAAAAGGCATTCAACATACTCGTGATTGATGACGGGTCGCCTGACGGTACAGCAGATATCGTCAAGCGACTGATGGCAGATGAGTTCAGTGACCGACTGTTCATCGTTGAGCGTTCGGGCAAACTTGGACTCGGAACGGCATACATCACTGGTTTCAAATGGGCGTTGGAGCATGGCTATGACTACATCTTCGAGATGGATGCCGACTTCTCTCACGACCCTAACGACCTGCCACGACTCTACAGCGCGTGTGCCGACGAGGGCAATGACGTAGCTATTGGTTCGCGATATATCAGCGGTGTGAATGTCGTCAACTGGCCTATCGGACGAGTACTGATGTCTTATTTCGCATCGAAATACGTGAAACTCGTTACCGGATTCAAGATACACGACACCACAGCCGGATTCAAATGCTATAAGCGTCGTGTGCTTGAAACCATCGAACTGGATAAAATCAAGTTCAAGGGCTATGCTTTCCAGATCGAGATGAAGTTCACGGCGTACAAGATAGGATTCAAGATCAAGGAGGTTCCGGTTATCTTCGTCAATCGTCGTGAGGGCACAAGCAAGATGTCCGGAGGCATCTTCGGCGAGGCATTCTTTGGCGTTATGCGCCTGAGATGGGACGGATGGTTCAGGAAATATCCAAGAATTTCGTAGTTTGTAATTTGTAATTCGTAGTTAAAAAAGTGAACGTAGCAATCGTAAAATATAACGCTGGCAATATCTATTCGGTAGTAAATGCACTGCGAAGACTTGGCATAGAGCCACTGCTTACTGACGATGCGGAGCAACTTCAGAAGGCAGACAAGGTGCTGTTCCCTGGTCAGGGAGAGGCACGTTCTGCCATGGCGTATCTCAAGGAGCGTCGCCTCGACGAGGTAATAAAGAATCTGACGCAGCCAGTACTGGGCATCTGCGTCGGTCAGCAGTTGCTTTGCAAACACTCAGAAGAAGGTGACGCCGACTGTATCGGCATCTTCGACCTGCCTGTCAAGCGTTTCGTGCCAACCTGTCATGAGGATAAGATACCGCAGATGGGATGGAACTCGATATTCAACCTTAAGACTCCGCTGTTCGAAGGACTCACAGAGCGCGACTATGTCTATTTCGTTCATAGCTACTACGTGCCTTTCTCAGAGCAGCACACAATAGCAACGGCCGACTTTATCCAGCCATATTCTGCTGCGTTGCATAAGGACAACTTCTACGCTTGCCAGTTCCATCCAGAGAAATCAGGCAAGGTTGGCGAACAAATAATAAAGAATTTTATTAACATGTAAACCTGCATCTCTCCTTAAGGAGGGGGCGGGCAAGGCTTTTTATGATAGAATTAATTCCTGCAATCGACCTTATTGACGGTAAGTGTGTGCGCCTGACGAAAGGCGACTACGACCAGAAGAAGGTGTATAACGAAGACCCTGTGGCTGTGGCACGTGAGTTTGAGCGACTCGGTTTCAAGCGTCTTCACGTGGTAGATCTTGACGGTGCGAAGTCAAAGCACATCGTCAACGACCATGTTCTGCGTGGCATAACCGAGGCAACGAACCTTACTGTCGATTTCGGTGGTGGCATAAAGACCGAGGAAGACATAGAAAAAGCGTTTGCCGCCGGTGCTGCTATGGTGACGGTTGGCTCTGTAGCTGTCACACATCCAGAGCTTTGCGAGGCGTGGATAGCGAAGTATGGCAGTGAGAGAATCATTCTCGGTGCTGACGTTCGCAATGGAAAGATAAGCATCAACGGATGGAAAGAAGACTCTACCGAGGACCTTATTCCGTTCCTTCATAAATATGTTAGCATGGGTATCAGGAACGTTCTCTGCACCGAAATAAGCAAAGACGGCACACTTCAGGGACCTGCTACATTATTATATAAGCAGGTCATGGACGAGTTTCCTGAGATGCATCTGATTGCTTCAGGTGGTGTTTCGTCAAACGATGATATCAAAGACCTTGAGGCTAACGGCATTCCTGCTGTGGTATTCGGTAAGGCTTTCTACGAGGGCAAGATAGATGTCGAGCAGTTATTAACAATAAAGGATTAGTCAACCGAAGGGTAATTACTAATTATTCATTATTAATTATTAATTAAATCGATGGGAGTCGCAAAAAGAATCATACCATGTCTCGATGTAAAGAATGGCGAGACTGTCAAGGGAACGAACTTCGTAAACCTGCGTTCGGCTGGCGATCCGGTAGCACTTGGCAAGGCTTACAGCGAGCAGGGAGCAGACGAACTGGTGTTCCTTGATATAACAGCGAGTTTCGAAGGTCGCAAGACGTTTACCGAAATGGTAACGCGAGTGGCTGCAGAAATAAACATTCCGTTCACCGTTGGTGGCGGAATAAACCAGCTTGAAGACGTAACGCGCCTGCTGAATGCCGGTGCTGATAAGGTCAGCGTTAACTCTGCAGCCATCCGTCGCCCAGAACTCATCGACGAGATAACCAATCAGTATGGCTCGCAGGTATGCGTTTGTGCCATCGATGCACGCTTCGACCCGGACGGATGGCATTGTTATCTGAACGGTGGACGTGTCCGTACGGAGCGTGGATTATTTGAATGGGCTCACGAAGCGCAGGAACGTGGAGCAGGAGAGATTCTCTTCACTTCGATGGATCATGACGGAGTAAAGACCGGATATGCTAATGAGGCGCTGGCAAGACTGTCGGAAGAACTCAGCATTCCTATCATCGCTTCGGGTGGAGCAGGTGCAAAGGAGCACTTCCGCGATGCCTTTACCATTGGCAAAGCAGACGCTGCGCTTGCCGCTTCGGTGTTCCACTTCGGTGAGATTCCTATCCCTGAGCTTAAGGAATATTTGAAAGGGGAAGGCATAAACGTAAGAGGCGTATAACCCACAAAATGATAATTTGTAATATTTGTTTGCAATTTTACAACTGAGTATATATTATGACAACAACAATTGACTACATAACCGTTGACTTTGAGAAGTGTGGCGGACTCGTTCCTGCCATCATTCAGGATGCTGATACTAAGAATGTCCTCATGATGGGATACATGAACGACGAGTCGCTGAAACTGACTCTCGCTACTGGTAAGGTGACTTTCTGGAGCCGTTCGCGCAATCAGCTGTGGACAAAGGGCGAGACAAGCGGCAACTTCCTTGACCTTGTTGACATCAAGTCAGATTGCGACAACGACACACTCCTTGTCAAGGTGCATCCTCATGGCCCTACTTGCCACACCGGAACAGACACGTGCTGGGGCGAGGAGAATAAATAACCCCACCTCTTCCCCCTCCCGTTAACGGGAAGGGAACCTTAATACGACATTAAAAAGGATAATAATATACTAAAAGCTCCACAACCCTCCCAGGAGCATAAACAAGAAAAACTCCCTCTTCCATATAACGGGCGAGGGCTGGGGAGGGGGTCTTTATGAACGAAAAAAATCCACTCCTGTTCCTCTCTGAGCTGCAGGACTTTATCGAAAAGCGTCACGAAGAAATGCCAGAAGGCTCATACACCACATCGCTGTTTAAGGATGGTCTGAACCGTATGGCACAGAAAGTAGGTGAAGAAGCACTCGAACTCGTCATCGAAGCAACTAACGGTACTAACGATCGTCTCATCTATGAGGGTTCAGACATGCTCTATCATCTCATCGTATTGCTCACCAGCAAGGGCCTTCGCATAGAAGACATGGCAAAGGAACTGCAGGTTCGCCACGATCCTAACTGGCATAAACACTAAGTGTATTTACTATTTAGCTATTTACGATTTACTATTTGCCATGCGGATGGTACAAAACAACAATGGCAAAATAACAAATAGCCAAATAAATTGTAAATAGTAAATATCTGAATAGTAAATAACCAAATAAATAGTAAATAGTAAATAGCTAAATAGTAAATAATAAAGGTGTTAATAGAATACAAGAACGTCAGCATATACCAGAACGATAAAGAGGTGCTGAAGAATGTCAACTTCAACGTCGATGAGGGCGAGTTTATCTATCTCATTGGCAAGGTTGGCACGGGCAAAAGTTCGTTGCTGAAGACCATCTACAGCGAGTTGGACATCGATGATGCTGAGACGGCTGTCGTACTCGGTAGGGACATGATGAAGATTAAGCGTAAGCATGTGCCTGAACTGCGCCGTGAGATGGGCATTATCTTTCAGGATTTCCAGTTGCTTCATGACCGTACGGTCTATAAGAACCTACGTTTCGTGCTGAGAGCAACGGGATGGAAGAAGGCTGACATAGACCAGCGAATAGACGAAGTGCTGGAGACGGTGGGCATGACCGACTGTAAGCAGAAGATGCCTCATGAGCTTTCGGGTGGCGAACAGCAGCGTATTGGCATAGCACGCGCTCTGCTCAATCATCCGAAGATGATTATTGCCGATGAGCCAACGGGTAACCTTGACCCAGAAACGGCAGACAACATCGTGGCCGTACTTAAGGACATCACACGCACTGGCACTGCTGTCGTAATGTCAACACATAACATACCGATGCTCGATAAGTTCCCGGGCATAGTGTATCGTTGCGAAGACGGCACGTTGAAGAATTAAAACTCCGTTCTGCCTCCCTATGATGGGAGGAGATAAATACGTTAATAACATATATATAATAATAGGTAAAAAAGATGAAAGTAATGAAGTTTGGAGGCACCTCTGTAGGTTCTCCTGAAAGAATGAAGGACGTATGTAAGCTCATCACTAAGAGTGGCGAGCCAACATTCGTAGTCCTCTCTGCCATGTCTGGCACAACAAACTCACTTGTTGAGATATCAAACTATCTCTATAAGAAGAATCCTGATGGTGCACATGACATCATCAACCAGTTGGAGCGTAAGTACATGAAGCACGTTGACGAGCTTTATACCGACGCTGACATTAAGGCACAGATAACCGAAATACTGAAAGATCGCTTCCAGTACCTGCGTTCATTCTCTAAGGATACATTCACCAGCTTTGAGGAGCGTGCCGTTGTAGCACAGGGAGAGATACTTTCTACCAACATGGTCGTTGCTTATCTCAAGCAGGAAGGCATCAAGGCTATTCTCCTTCCAGCACTCGACTTCATGCGTACAGATAAGAATCAGGAGCCTGACATGATGCACATTAAGCTTCATATCAATGATATCCTGAAGCGTGAGGAAGGCTACCAGATCTACATTACTCAGGGTTTCATCTGCCGTAATGCCTACGGTGAGGTGGACAACCTGCAGCGTGGTGGCTCAGACTATACAGCATCAATCATCGGTGCTGCTATCAAGGCTGAGGAGATTCAGATATGGACAGACATCGATGGTATGCATAACAACGACCCACGTGTCGTTGACCACACAGAACCTGTACACCAGCTCAACTTCGAGGAAGCTGCAGAACTGGCTTACTTCGGTGCAAAGATTCTGCATCCAACATGTGTTCAGCCAGCAAAGAACGCAGGCATCCCTGTCGCTCTTAAGAACACAATGGACCCAGATGCAGAGGGTACCATCATCAACAACGACCTCCAGCGTGGCAAGATAAAGGCTGTTGCTGCCAAGGACAATATAACAGCTATCAAGATTAAGTCATCACGTATGCTGCTTGCCTCTGGGTTCCTCCGCAAGGTGTTTGACACATTCGAGGAGTTCAATACTTCTATCGATATGGTATGTACAAGCGAAGTAGGCGTGTCAATGTCAATCGACAACCCACGCAACCTTGAGTCTATCGTCGATAAGCTGAAGAAGTACGGCACCGTTACTGTTGACAAGGACATGTGTATTATCTGTGTTGTTGGCGATCTTGACTGGGAGAACCTCGGTTTCGAGACTAAGGCAACAGAGGCAATGAAGGATATCCCTGTTCGTATGATCTCATACGGTGGCTCTAATTTCAATATCTCATATCTAATCCGTGAGTGTGACAAGCAGAAGGCACTGCAGAACCTCTCTAACGTACTGTTCAATTAATAACAATGGCTAATTTTCCAATAGATAAGTTTCAGGGTGTAGAGACACCATTCTACTACTACGACACACAGCTCCTGCGTCAGACACTTGACACAATCAATGCTGAGGCAGGCAAGTACGAAGGCTATTGCGTTCACTACGCAGTAAAGGCAAATGCTAATCCTAAGGTGCTCGCCATCATCGCTCAGGCAGGTCTGGGTGCTGACTGTGTGAGTGGCAATGAGGTTCTTGCTGCTCTTAATGCAGGTTTCCCTGCTGATAAGATTGTCTTTGCTGGTGTTGCTAAGACCGACAGAGAGATTCTTATCGGTATAGACAACGACATTTTCTGCTTTAACTGCGAGAGTATTGAGGAGTTGGAGATTATCCAACAGCTTGCTGCTCAGCGTGGAAAGGTGGCAAGAGTAGAGTTCCGCATTAACCCTAACGTAGGTGCTCACACTCATGCTAACATCACAACAGGTCTGGCAGAGAACAAGTTTGGCATTCCGATGGAGGACATGGAGAAGGTCATCATGCTTGCAAAGAACATGCCTAACGTAGAGTTCATCGGCTTGCACTTCCACATCGGCAGTCAGATTCTGGAGATGGGTGACTTTGAAGCACTCTCTGCTCGTGTCAACGAACTGCAGGATCGCCTTGAGGCTCAGGGTATAAAAGTAGAGAACATAAACGTAGGTGGTGGCTTGGGCATTGACTATCAGGATCCTGATGCAAACCCAATACCAGACTATGCAGCCCTCTTCTCTACATACGACAAGTTCCTCAAACTTCGTCCAGGTCAGAAGCTGCACTTTGAACCAGGCCGTTCGGTAGTAGGTCAGATGGGTAGTCTCATCGCGCGTACTATTTATATAAAGAAAGGAACAGCAAAGGAGTTCTGCATTGTTGATGCCGGAATGACTGACCTCATCCGTCCAGCACTCTATGACGCATACCACAAGATTGACAATATCAGCAATCCTGATGGCCCAACAAAGAAGTACGACGTAGTAGGACCAATCTGTGAGTCAAGCGATGTCTTTGTCAAAGACTATGAGATGCCAGAGACAAAGCGTGGCGATCTGATAGCACTGCGTTCGGCTGGTGCATACGGTGAGATCATGGCAAGCCAGTACAACTGCCGTGCATTGCCAAAGGGCTATACTACCGAAGACCTATAAAATGAAGAATGATGAATGAAGAATGAAGAATTTGCTACCGCTGTTGGTTCCTAATTCTCATTATTCACTATTCATTAATCATTATTCACTAATATTATTTGATGAAGAATATTTCTATCGTAATAGTAACCAACGACGGCAGCACCGTACTGCGCCAGACTCTCCCTGAGATTATGGCGCAGCAGTACGATGCTGCCTTCGAGGTAATAGTTGTCAGAGAAACGCTGAAGGGCGAAATGAAGGATATCCTCGAGCCGTTTCTTGAGCAATATTCCAATCTCTATACAACCTATCTCCCTGACAAACCACTCTATGTGAGCGATGGTGAGATAGAGATTCTGCTTGGTGTCAAGGCAGCAAAGTACGACGACATCATCATTGTCCACCCTGGTTTTATGCCATATAGCGACCAGTGGCTGAAGGATGTTGGTGCTCTGCTCGACATCAACGAGGAGTATCCGATACTCATAGGCAATGCCCATTACTGCGACAAAGGTTTCTTCTTCCGTCGTCGCCATAACAATAAGGTGGCCAAGTTGCTCAAACCTTGGTGCAAGACAAAAGGCATTCGCCGCAAGGATCTGATGCTTTCCAAGAACGATAGTCACGATCTCAGTATCTCGTTCCATCGTAACGACTATCTGAGCGACCTCCCTCTGCGTGACATCATAGCAACCCACTGCGACGCATAAAAAAAGCGAAGCACCCCCTCTCTATAACCCTTTAACTCTATAACTCTTTAACTTCGAGCGAAGCGAGACATGGTCATCCTCCATTATATCCCATCATTACAGAAGAGCATGGGGCAGACAGCACAGTTTGCCCAGATGCTTCGGGACGTTATGGGCAAGACCATAGAGACCTACATTATTTCTGGCAGCGTCTCTCGTCGGGAGTTTGTGCGTCGTATTAGTGAGGTTCATCCTGATGTGGTGCATCTGCATGGCTGCTGGAGTCTTCGCATAGCATTAGCAGAACGTTGGTGCATCAATCGCGGATACCCCGTTATCCTGTCGCCACATGGAGGACTGTCGCCTAAGATTATACAGAAAGATTTTTGGAAGAAACGCCTGCCACAGATTCTTCTCTATCAGTTCCGTACCATAAAGAAGGCCTACGTGCTTCATGCCGCTACACCGCAGGAACTGAAAGATCTGAAAGAACTGGGATGGAAGAAACGCATTGCCCTAATCGCATACCCCAACAACGATGAGGAGAAGCAGATACTGCGTGACAGTTTCCACGACCTTTATCAGAAGATTATTGACACAACAACCCGCAACGAACTGCATGTACGTGAACGAGAAGCCCTCTGGACAATGCTCAACGCTGCCATCAGCGATAGCCACGAACCAGCAATGCTGACCGAGGATGAGAGCAAACACTTGTCCCAACTCACATCCCACAACTGGCAGAGGTTGCAAGTCTATGCCCTTGACCATCGCATTAAGGACATCATGATGAGAGGTGCTGAAGCATTAGGCATTACCGTACCTGTCAACGTGCAGACCGTTCCGCCACGCTACACCTTCAAACCAGCCTTCCACACTGGCACTCCTACCAGCATTGAGCAGAAGGCAAAGAAGCAACATGCTGACCATCCTACCGAACTCACCATCGCTACGGAAATCTATATCCTTAAGCGGTCGGTTTACAACAATGAGTTGCGAGACGGATATGATTCGCCCCTGTCCATGCTTTGCCACATTGCTGAGCAGATACGGTGGACAGACTATGAGGAGGACGTAATGCTGCAGATAGCCGATAAATTTGGCATACGTTCCTTTGCAGCACGACTGATGCAGATCCTCTCAGAGACGATGCATCTTACCATTGGCTTCATGCCACTCGATCCGATAGACGACCGGACCACCGAGACCATAAGAAAGAAACTAAACAACCTTATATAAAAATATTATTGCAGGCAGTCCTTTAGGCAACCTGCGCAAAAACTTTATTGACAGATACTTATGAACAACAACGATATAGAAGCAGATATGCGGTACCTGCAACTGCTGTCCCGCAGTTTCCCTACAGTAGCAACTGCCGCAACAGAGATTATCAACCTCTCTGCCATCATGAATCTGCCGAAGCCTACGGAGCATTTCCTTGCCGACATTCATGGTGAGCATGAGGCTTTTTTGCATGTCCTAAAAAACGCCTCCGGCAATATCAAGCGCAAGATAAATGAGATATTTGGCAACACCCTGCGTGAGTCAGACAAGAAGGAACTCTGCACACTGATATACTACCCAGAGCAGAAACTCGAACTGGTCAAGGCTAACGAGGAGGACATGAACGACTGGTATCACATCACGCTCCATCAGCTTGTTGTCATCATGCGTGAGGTATGTTCCAAATATACACGCTCCAAGGTTCACAAATCTCTGCCAGAAGAGTTCTCTTATATCATTCAGGAACTTCTGCACGAACGCTCTGAGGACCAAAACAAGGCGGCATACATCAACGGCATCATCGACACCATTATCTCCACCCAGCGTGCCGACGACTTCATCGTAGCCCTATCCAATGTCATCCAGCGCCTCGTTATCGACCAGCTGCATATCCTTGGCGACATCTACGACCGAGGTCCTGGTGCACACATCATCATGGACCACCTTAAGCTCCACAGGTCATGGGACATACAGTGGGGCAACCACGACATACTATGGATGGGAGCCAGCGCTGGCAACGATGCCTGCATCTGCCACGTCATCCGCATCTGTCTGCGCTATGCCAACCTCACCACCCTCGAAGAGGGCTATGGCATCAATCTTGTGCCATTGGCCACCTTTGCCCTTGAGCACTACAACGACGATCCATGCATTGGCTTCGAACCAAGACTTGATAAGGATACAAAGCTCGACGAGAAGCAGATTCGTCTTACAACGATGATGCACAAGGCGATAGCCGTCATACAGTTCAAGAAGGAGGCAGAGATATTCCATCGCCATCCAAACTGGGGTATGGAGAATCGCGATATCATCTCTACCGTCAACACCGCTAAGAATACCTGCGTCGTTGATGGGGTAGAGTACGAGATGCAGAACGCTACATTCCCAACCGGTACCACACTCACCGACGAGGAAGAACTGCTCATGAAGCGCCTGCACCATTCTTTCCGTGTCAGCGAGAAGTTGCAGAAGCACATACGCCTCATTCTCTCTCATGGCTGTATGTATGCCATCTACAACAGCAACCTCCTCTTCCATGCATCCATCCCTCTCAATGCCGACGGTTCGCTGAAGGATGTAGAGATGCTGCCTGGCAAGTTCTACAAGGGCAAGGAACTGATGCATAACATCGGAATGCTCGTACGCTCTGCGTTCCAGCAGGACAGCAATGCCGAAGAGCGTGAGTATGCCCGCGACTATTTCCTCTACCTGTGGTGTGGTCCCGATTCGCCACTCTTTGACAAGTCGAAGATGTCAACCTTCGAGCGATACTTCATTGCCGATAAATCAACCCATAAGGAAGAAAAAGGATACTACTTCAAACTCCGCGACGAGCCAGCCATCATCGACGGCATACTCGATGCATTCGACGTAACAGGTCCTAACCGCCACATCGTCAACGGCCACGTCCCTGTCCATGCCTCACGAGGAGAGAATCCTATCAAGGCAGGTGGCAAACTGATGGTTATCGATGGTGGATTCTCTGCTGCCTATCACAACGAGACGGGCATCGCCGGTTATACGCTGGTCTATCATTCACGCGGATTCCAGCTCGTTCAGCACACTCCGTTCACCAGCACCAAGGACGCCGTTCTGCGTGGCACCGACATTCAGTCAACCTGGCAGATTGTCGAGATGTCCAACCGTCGTATGCTTGTTGCCGACACCGACAAAGGCACCGAGCTCCGCGAACAGATCAACAACCTAAAGAAGCTCCTCTATGCCTACCGTCATGGTTTCATCAAGGAGCGTGAAAGAAGAACGAAATAGTTTAATGCATAATTCATAATGCAGAATGCATAATTAAGAATGCAGAATTTAAAATTATGAATAAAAAAATAATTATGAATTATGAATTATGCATTATGAATTAAACAAAAGAATGACTGCAATGATATTTGCAGCGGGGATGGGCACACGCCTCAAACCGCTCACCGACATAATCCCAAAGGCACTCGTGCCTGTCTGCGACAAACCACTGCTCCAACACGTCATTGAGCGTGTCACATCAGCAGGGTGCCATGACATCGTCATCAACGTCCACCACCATGCTGAGCAGATTCGCAACTTCGTGGATATCTCTCGCCAGCATTGGGACGCTGACATCCGTATCAGCAATGAGACGGAACACCTGCTTGAGACGGGTGGTGCCATACGCAAGGCAGCGCCACTCTTCACCGACGAGCATGTCCTTATCCATAATGTTGACATCCTCTCCAACGTCAACCTCAGCGAGTTCTACTCCATGGCCGGCGATGCCGACGCTCTGCTCCTCGTCTCTGAGCGCAAGACAAAGCGTTACCTCGTCTTTGATGATGACATGCGACTCATCGGATGGAAGAACATCGAGACGGGTGAGGTGAAAGGCAACGGCAACGGTCGCCTGCTGGCATTCAGCGGCATCCATGTCATTGGCAAGCGTCTGATTGACGATATGCAGTCATGGCCCGACCGCTTCCCCATCATCGACTTCTACCTCGACCGCTGCCTCTCACGCAACATCCGGGGCTACATGAAGTCCGACCTCCGTCTCCTGGACGTTGGCAAACTCGACACGCTGGAACAGGCCGAAAACTTTCTTGGTAATTAGGATGTCCAGTTGTCAGTAAAGATTTTTAGTCTGATTTTTAGTAAAGATTTTGAGCGAAGCGACCACAATATCAATGCCTTATATTATTTTTAGAAAGATTTTTAGTCATGATTTTAAAATCTAAACTGAAAATTAAACTGAAAATATATTGACGATTATATTTAGATGGTCGAAGCATAGCTTCTCAAAATCTAAACTGAAAATCATACTGAAAATATAAACTAAAAATGGAACAGGCCGAAACCTTTCTTGCTAATGCATAATGCATAATTCATAATGCATAATTCATAATGCATAATTCGGGAAGGAATCAAACCATCCAACCACAAAACAACAAAAAAATCACCATACGCCCTAACCCCTCAACAAAACAGGGCACTCCCCATGGGGAGACGGAGGGGGCTATATTATGCAAAAAATCATCATCTTAGACTTTGGTTCACAGACCACCCAGCTCATCGGTCGCCGTATCCGCGAGCTGAACACCTTCTGTGAAATCATGCCTTACAACAAGTTCCCTAAGGACGACCCAGACATCATCGGCGTCATCCTTTCCGGTTCTCCGCTCAGTGTCTATGCCGATGATGCTTTCCACATCAACTTCGACGAAATCCGTGGCAAGTATCCTATCCTCGGCATCTGCTATGGAGCACAGCTCATGGCCTACACCTTCGGCGGAAACGTAGAGCCAGAAGGAACTCGTGAGTACGGACGTGCTAACCTTGAGTTTATGGAAGAGGGAAATCCACTCCTTAAGGACTTTGCTCCAAACTCACAGGTGTGGATGTCTCATGGCGACACCATCACCCGTCTGCCAGAGGGTTTCCGTGTCATCGCCTCTACCTCTACCGTCAAGTACGCAGCCTACGCTGCCAACGACGAGAAGATCTGGGGCGTGCAGTACCACCCAGAGGTGTTCCATTCTATCGACGGCACACAGCTCCTCAAGAACTTCGTTGTTGACATCTGCGGTGCAAAGCAGGACTGGTCACCAGCACAGTTCGTAGAGCAGACCGTAAAGGAATTGAAGGAGCAGGTTGGCGACGACCGCGTCATCCTCGGACTCTCCGGCGGCGTTGACTCTTCTGTCGCAGCCGTACTCCTCAACAAAGCCATCGGCAGCAACCTCACCTGTATCTTCGTCAACAACGGACTCCTTCGCAAGAACGAGTTCACCGATGTGCTCCGCGACTATGAGTGCCTCGGCCTCAATGTTATTGGCGTTGACGCATCGGAGAAATTCTATACCGAACTCGCTGGCGTTCACGAACCAGAGCGCAAGCGTAAGATCATCGGCAAGGGCTTCATCGATGTCTTCGAGGCAGAAGCAAAGAAAATCGAGGGCGCAAAGTGGCTCGCACAGGGCACTATCTACCCTGACCGCATCGAGTCGCTCAACATCACCGGTAAGGTTATCAAGTCACACCATAACGTAGGCGGTCTGCCAGAGAAGATGGGCCTCAAGCTCTGCGAACCACTCAAGTGGCTCTTCAAGGACGAGGTACGCCGTGTAGGTCGCTCTATGGGAATGCCTGAGCACCTCATCACCCGTCACCCATTCCCTGGTCCTGGTCTTGCTGTCCGCATCCTTGGCGACATCACCCCAGAGAAGGTACGCGTACTTCAGGATGCCGACGACATCTTCATCCAGGGACTCCGCAACTGGAAGACCAAGCTTTCGGGCGAAGAAGCTCGTCTCGTACTTCAGGCAGGTGTACCTGCTGACATGAAGGACGGCGAAATTGAGGTGTCACTCTACGACCAGATATGGCAGGCAGGCGCCATCCTCCTTTCTGATGTCAAGTCAGTTCGTGTCATGGGCGACGAGCGCACCTATGAGAACCCAGTAGCTCTTCGTGCCGTAACCTCTGCCGACGCAATGACAGCCGACTGGGCAAAACTCCCATACGAGTTCCTTGCCGAGGTCAGCAACAAGATCATCCGCAACGTCCGCGGCGTCAACCGCGTTTGCTACGACGTCTCTTCAAAACCACCTGCAACAATCGAGTGGGAATAAAAGCGGGGATTTATCAACGAATTACACGAATTACACGGAAAAGTTCTGAAGAAATTAAGAAATTAAGAAATTAAGAAATTAAGAAAAAATATACAATCAGTGCATAAAAATTTCGTGTAATTCGCGTAATTCGTTGATAAAAAACACTTTCCATTGTAACTACTCAGGTCCCTTGTCTTTTTTAACACAGAGACACAGAGGACACTGAGTTCACAGAGATTCTTTGAGTTCCATTCGGGGTTAGAACGTGCTGCATAGTACTCTAAAAAACTCCGTGTTCTCTGTGCCCTCCGTGCCTCTGTGTTAAACAGACAGGGTGTATGAATAGATGTTCATTATTCATTATTCACTATTCATTATTCATTAAAATTGCCTCTGTGTTAAATACCCCCCAACTCCTAACTCATAACTCATAACTCCCAACTCCCCCCCCTAACCAAAAAAAGAAAAAAATGAAAATACTCCTATGTGGTGGAGCCGGATTCATTGGTTCACACACCATCATCGAACTCGACAAGGCAGGCCATGACGTCGTTGTTGTCGATAATCTGTACAACTCCAAAGAAGAAGCGTTGCGCCGTGTTGAGAAAATCATCGGCAAGCCAGTGCCATTCCATAATGTTGACGTCCGCGACCGTGAGGCCCTTACCGCTGTGTTCCAGCAGTACCAGTTTGACGCAGTCATCCACTTCGCCGGACTCAAAGCCGTTGGCGAGTCTGTTGCCAAGCCTCTCGAATACTACGAGAACAATATGAACGGCACCTTTGTCCTCATGGACGTCATGCGCAACCATGGATGCAAGAACATCATCTTCTCATCCTCTGCCACCGTCTATGGCGACCCTGCCATCATCCCTATCACCGAAGAGTGTCCTAAGGGCAAGTGTACCAACCCTTACGGTCAGACAAAGTCAATGCTCGAGGAAGTCATGATTGACGTGCAGAAGGCAGACCCAGAGTGGAACGTCGTGCTGCTGCGCTATTTCAATCCTATCGGTGCACACAAGTCAGGACTCATTGGCGAGAACCCTAACGGCATCCCTAACAACCTCATGCCGTACATCACCCAGACAGCCATTGGCATCCGTAAGGAACTTGGCGTCTTCGGCAATGACTACGACACCCCAGACGGCACCGGCGTCCGCGACTACATCCACGTTGTCGATCTCGCCGCAGGTCATGTCTGCGCCCTCAAGGCCATCAATCGCAACTGCGGCCTCGCCATCTACAACCTCGGCACAGGCCATGGCTACTCCGTCCTCGACGTAGTAAAGGCATTCGAGAAGGCAAACGGACTGAAAGTGCCATATTCCATCAAGCCACGCCGCCCAGGCGACATCGCCACCTGCTACTGCAACCCTGCAAAGGCAAAGGCAGAACTCGGATGGGAAGCACAGTATGGCATTGAGGATATGTGCCGCGACTCATGGAACTTCCAGAAGAATAATCCGGAAGGATTATAAATGACCCACCCCAGCCCTCCCGTAAAGGGAGGGGGAGAATAAAATGTTTTGTGGGGTGTCCTGTTGTCAGTAAAGATTTTTAGTCTGATTTTCAGTAAAGATTTTGAGCGTAGCGACCACAATATCAATGCCTTATATTATTTTTAGAAAGATTTTTAGTCATGATTTTAATATCTAAACTGAAAATCATACTGAAAATATTTTGAAGATTATATTTAGATGGTCGAAGCATAGCTTCTCAAAATCTTTACTTAAAATCATACTGAAAATATAAACTAAAAATGGAACAGCAAACTGAACACCCTACTATCTAATTTTATATTCAAAGATATACATGAGCAAGATAAATAGGGATGAAAGCATATATCTTCCCCCTCCCTCTGACGGGAGGGCCGGGGTGGGTCAGATCGCTCACTTTCATTCCCCCTTCACCTCCAAGTTCGGCATCCCCCGCCAGAGCGGAATCATTGCCGACATCGAGGGCGAGGTGGTTTTTGAAAAGCCATACGACAATCCTGACGCCATACGTGGCATAGAAGGCTTCGACTACCTGTGGCTCCTATGGCAATCCATAGACTCCCTCCCGCGGGAGGGTAGGGGTGGGGCTTCCCTCCTTGTTCGTCCCCCACGTCTCGGCGGCAACGAGAAAGTAGGAGTCTTCGCCTCACGCTCACCGTTTCGCCCCAACGGCATCTGCCTCTCCTGCGTCAAACTGAAGGAAGTGCGCGACGGCAGACTCATTGTCCTCGGTGCAGATCTCATGGACGGCACGCCGATACTCGACATCAAGCCCTACATCGCCTTCACCGATGCCCACCCCGACGCACGCTCCGGATTCGTTGATACCAACGAATGGAACCCACTGGAGGTAGAGTTCCCCGAAGAACTCCAGCAGGCATTCACCCCCAACGAAGTGAAAACCATCATCGCCGCCCTGCAGCAGGATCCACGCCCACATTATCATAATTCCCCTGACCGCATCTACGGAATGCCCTTCGCAGGCAAGGATGTCCGCTTCAAGGTAGTCAACGGAAAAGCCGTCGTAATAGAGACCCACCCCGACCCTCCCATAGAGGGAGGGAGATAGGAATAGATCTTGCATTGTCGGATAATTACACGGATTCTTCTGAAGACATTAAAAGATGAAAAAATATACAATCAGTTCAAAAATTTTCGTGTAATCCGTGTAATTCGTTGAAAAAAAGAAAACGTGCTGCATAGTACTCTAAAAACTCCGTGTCTCTGTGTTAAAATCAACGAATTACACGAATTAAACGAAATTTTGAGATCCATTCGGAGTGAGGACATGCGTCTGGAGGACGCCACCTTGCTGCTGTTGTTATTCTACAATCAGTTCAAAAAATTTCGTGTAATCCGTGTAATTCGTTGAAAAAAAGAAAACGTGCTGCATAGTACTCTAAAAACTCCGTGCCTCTGTGTTAAACAGACAGGATGTATGAATAGATGTTCATTATTCATTATTCACTATTCATTATTCATTAAAATTGCCATATAGATAATAACATACAAAAACTAACAAATCCTCCCTCCCTCTACGGGAGGGCCGGGGAGGGTCTTAACCAACAAATGAAAAAACTACTCTTAACTGCTATTATTTCTTGCTCCCTCCCTGTTGTGGAGGGATGGGGCGGCGCTGTGTACGCCCAGAACAACGGACTCATCGACATGAGCCGCGCCCAGAATGCCGTGATGGCAAACACCACCCTCGGCACAACCCATTGGACAGGCGGATTCTGGAAAGAACGCTTCGACGTCTTCCATAACCAGTCCATACCATCCATGTTCCAGACATGGAAGTCAAAAGAAGGCAAGGGATGGAACAACTTCCTCGTTGCATCAGGACGCCTCGAAGGCTCCCACCACGGACCAGCCTTCCACGATGGCGATATGTATAAATGGTGCGAAGCCATGGCCGCCGTCTATGCCGTCACCAAGGATCCACAGCTCGACGCCATCATGGACGAGTTCATCACCCTCGTAGCTGAGTCACAGCGCGAAGACGGATACATCCATACACAGGTCAACATCGCAGAACTCAACGCACGCAAGCAGAAGGCAGAGCAGAAGGACAACACCGTCGTAGGTACGGCACAAGGCACTGGCAACGATGGAGCACTCGGCAACAAACTCAACTTCGAGACCTATAACATCGGACACCTCATCAACGCTGCCATCGTCCATAAGCGCGCCACAGGCAAGACCACCTTCTTCGCCGTAGCACTCAAGGCTGCACAGTTCCTCATCGACTTTGCAAAGAACAACCCCGACGAACTCGCCAAGTGCG
Source organism: Prevotella sp. (assembly GCA_045643065.1). GTDB lineage: Bacteria > Bacteroidota > Bacteroidia > Bacteroidales > Bacteroidaceae > Prevotella. The sequence continues at coordinate 2,857 of JAZUKC010000125.1, read as the reverse complement.
CTGTCTGCCCAAGCCACTATATGGCTGTCGCAGAACTCTACCGCGAGACAGGCGACGAACGCTATCGTCAGTTGGCACAAACGCTCATCGACATCCGTGGCAGTCAGCCTGACGGCACCGACGACAATCAGGATCGCGAAGCCTTCCGCGAACAGTACGAGGCAAAGGGACATGCCGTGCGTGCCAACTACCTCTACGCAGGCGCCACCGACCTCTACACCCTCACTGGCGAACAGCAGCTCATGAAGAACCTCACCGCCATCTGGGACGATATGGTCAACCGTAAGATGTACATCACTGGTGGCGTTGGCGCACTCTACAATGGCGTCTCGCCAGACGGCACCGACTACAAGCCAGCCAACTGGCAGCAGACTCACCAGGCGTTCGGCAGACCATACCAGCTGCCACAGTCCACTGCCCACAACGAGACCTGCGCCAACATCGGCAATATGCTCTTCAACTGGCGAATGCTCCAGGCAACAGGCGACGCTAAGTATGCCGACCTTGTAGAGACATGCCTCTACAACAGCATCCTCCCTGGCATCTCCCTCGACGGAGAGAAATATCTCTACACCAATCCTCTCCGTCTCAGCAAGGACCTCCCATACAACCTCCGCTGGAGCCGTGAGCGCCAGAAACTCATCTCTTGCTTCTGCTGTCCTCCTAACACCCTCCGCACTCTCTGCGAGGCACAGGAGTATGCATACACGCTGGCTCCAAACACCCTCATGGTTCAGCTGTACGGTGAAAATGAGCTTACCACTAAGTTTGGAGGCAAACCGCTGAAGGTGACGCAGAAGACCGACTATCCTTTCGACGGACGAGTCGAACTCACCATCGACGCCGTTGGCAAGAACTGCCTCACCGCTGTCAGCCTCCGCGTGCCAGAGTGGTGCGACAAAGGCACCGTCACCATCAATGGCGAACAGCAGACTGCCGACGTAGTCCCTAACACCTACATCACTCTCACACGCCAGTGGAAGAAAGGCGACAAGATAGTCTTCGACATGGACATGCGCCCACGACTCATCGAGACAAACCCACTCGTCGAAGAGTCACGTGGCGAGGTAGCCGTAAAGCGCGGCCCACTCGTCTATTGTCTTGAGGAGATAGACATCCAGGGCAATGAGCAGGTGAAGCCATACGCAGAGAAGGTGACAGAGCCTCGTCAGCCATCCCCAGTATCCATCGACGACATCATCATCCCTTCCGACGCCAAGTTCACCCCTGTTGACATCACCATCGCCGGATCAAAGATGAAGGCCCTCGATGCCACCGTCCTCCTGCAGCCGTCAACCACCAGCACCGCCCTCTATCGTGAGTACCGCCCAGCCACCCGCCGCGTCAACATCCGCCTTATCCCCCACTACGCCTACGGCAACCGCGGTCTCCACGACATGACCATCTTCATGAAAGTGAACTAAAAGCAGGTCATCAACGAATTACACGAATTACACGAAATTATTCTGAAGAAATTAAGAAATTAAGAAATTAAGAACTAAAGTTTCCCACACCTGAAAGGAGTGGTTGAAATTGCTACTAAGCCTTTATCCCCTTTTATATGGAATAGGCACTCGTTCTTTGAAATTATTGAAAAATATCTGAGGATAAATAACAGATTGTCAATTATTTGTTGTATCTTTGTAATGACCAAAAAACAAGATATTAAACAAAAATTAAACAATCTGTTATGAATGCAAAATTAAGTCATTTTTCTGAATTATCCAACTTTTTGAGTGAGAAATCTACTGTCTGCAATGATTTTCTGTCTTTATTGGACAGATTCAAGCTGGGACAGTCACTTCGTAGGCTCAAAATGGAAAAGGAGAAAGGTGCTTCGGCATTGGATTTGCTCAAGTACCTCCTTATTTTCCGTCTCTTCGGTCAGAATATCCACCAGTCACTCCATCATCAGTTTGCCCCATTCATAGACGGAGGCAAGAACCAGTTCTACCGTTTCCTTTCACGTCCGAAGATGGACTGGCGCAGGCTTTTTTTCCGTACGGTGAAATCCTTCTTCCGTATCGTAAAGGAGAATTCCACGGATGTTGATCTGGAGAGATACTTCATCCTTGATGATACCATGATTGAGAAAAGCGGCATCTGCATGGAGGGCATCAGCAGAGTCTATGACCATGTCGCTCAGAAGAGTGCACTTGGATACAAGCTTCTCCTGCTTGCCATTACCGATACAAAGAGTACTTTGCCTCTCGAATTTTCCTTGCATGCAGAAGCAGGAAAGAAGAAGAACTTCGGTCTCACCAAGAAACAGCTCAAGGAACGATTCACCAAAAAGCGCAGCAGTGATGATTGCTTGAAGAAAAGGGTTGATGAGTTGCTAAAGGAGAAGCCTGCCGTTGCAATAGAAATGCTACGCAGAGCCGTAAAGAACGGTTACATAGCCAAGTATCTGCTTGTTGACAAATGGTTCTTTGGTCATGACTTCATAAAGAAAGTCAGGAGTATCAAGGATGGTGCCATACATATCATTACACTGCTCAAGAATAAAACCACAGGCTTTACAGTAGATGGCAAGTGTATCTCCGCAAAGGTGCTTATACAGAAGCAGGAACGCAAGGGTTTCAAGACATGCAGACAATACAAGAGTCTCTATGCCAGAGTTAAGGCAGAGTATAACCGCATACCTGTCCAGTTGTTCATTATCCGCTATGGAAGAAGCTCCAAGTATGAGGTTATGGTTACAACGGATATGAAGCTGTCATTCAAAGATGCCTTTGAACGCTACCAGATACGCTGGAACATAGAAGTTCTGTTCTACGAATGCAAGCAGCACCTTGAACTCGGCAGATGCCAGAGTACTGACCTCAACGCACAGATTGCCGACTGTACTCTTGCA
>JAZUKC010000124.1:0-26613 GCA_045643065.1 Prevotella sp. | reverse complement strand
GTCGAGGCTGTTGACGATGACAAGATTTTCGACGTCGTTGAGCAGAACGCTCAGTTCCCCGGCGGTGAGGAGGCTTGCTACAAGTGGCTCGGCGAGCACATCAAGTATCCCAGCATCTGCCAGGAGCAGGGCATCCAGGGCCGTGTGTTCGTTAGCTTCGTTGTTAACAAGGACGGTTCTATCGTAGACGTTAAGGTGATGCGTTCACCCGACGAAAACCTCTCTAAGGAGGCTGAGCGCGTGGTTAAGCAGATGCCTAAGTGGAAGCCCGCACGTCAGGGTAACAAGACCGTACGTTCTCGCTTCAACTTGCCCGTGATGTTCCGACTGAACTAATTTAGTAAATCAATATGAAGAAGGCTGCTCCGCGGGGCGGCCTTTTTTGTTCCAATATATAATATATAATGTATAACACGAAAGAACTGCTCGATAAGGTCAACGCCGCACTCGTGGCGAACGACGTCGTGAAAGAGCCCGAGGGCCTTTATGCCCCCATCAGCTATGTGCTGTCGCTTGGCGGCAAGCGCATCCGTCCGGTCATGGTGCTGATGGCATACAATCTGTACCACGAGGAGGTGGACGCTGCCATACTGCCCGCCATTGGTCTGGAGACCTACCATAACTTCACACTCCTGCATGATGACTTGATGGATCGTGCCGATGTGCGTCGCGGCAAGCCGACCGTGCATCGCAAGTGGGACGACAACACCGCCATCCTCAGTGGCGACAATATGCTCGTCATGGCCATGCAGCGCGTCTGCCAGTGCGACGCCCGCCATCTGCCTGCCGTCACTTCTCTCTTCACAAAGACGGCCATCGAGATTGACGAGGGGCAGCAGTACGATATGGATTTTGAGACGCGCAACGACGTGACGGAAGAGGAGTACATCGAGATGATTCGTCTGAAGACCTCCGTCCTCCTGGCCTGCGCCCTGAAGATGGGCGCCATCCTGGCCGATGCCCCCGAGGCCGATGCGGAGTCGCTGTATCAGTTTGGCGAAAAGATTGGCCTTGCCTTCCAGTTGCAGGACGACTATCTGGATGTCTATGGTGACTACGAGACGTTCGGCAAGCAGATCGGAGGCGACATCGTGTGCAACAAGAAGACCTACATGCTCATCAATGCACTGCGTCTGGCTCAGGGCGAGCAGGCAGCTGAGCTGCAGGGCTGGATAGAACGGGCCGATGCTGAGCGTGAGCAGAAGGTTGCTGCCGTGACCCGTATCTACAATGAGTTGGACATCCCTGCCATGTGCCAGGCACGTATCAATGCTTATTTTGAGCAGGCCATCGCTTGCCTGGATCGTGTTGCTCTGCCCGCTGAGCGCAAAGCCATGCTTCTGGAACTGGCACACAAACTCTTGAAGCGTAAGTCATAACCGTAAAACCATAAAACCTCAAAACCATAAAACCGTAAAACCTCAAAACCATAAACCCTCAAAACCATAAAACCGTAAAACCTCAAAACCGTAAACCCCATGTCCTTCATCGACACGCATAGCCACATCTACGGTGAGGAGTTCGACGAGGATCGCGAACTCGTCATCGAACGCGCCAAGGCTGCCGGACTGGAGCTGGTACTGTTGCCGAACATCAACGCGGACACCATTCAGCCCATGCTGGACCTGTCTGCTGCTCATCCCGACTTTGTCCGTCCCATGATGGGTCTTCATCCCGAAGATGTGAAGGCTGACTACCTGGCCGTGCTGGATGCCATGCACCGCCGGCTGCAGGAACCGGGCCATCCCTATATTGCCGTAGGCGAGGTGGGACTGGATTACTACTGGGACCGTTCCATGTACGCCGAGCAGCAGGACGCCTTCGAGCAGCAGGTGCGTTGGGCCGTGGAGTTCTCGCTCCCCCTGATGATACACACGCGTTCGGCCCATGCCGAGATGGTGCAGATCATGCGCCGATACGAGTCGGAACATCTTACCGGAGTGTTCCATTGTTTCGGCGGAACGGCAGAGGAGGCCCGCGAACTGTTGCAGTTCGAAGGTTTTGTCCTGGGCATTGGTGGCGTGCTCACCTACAAGAAGTCCACCCTGCCCGACGTGCTGCGCCAGGTGCCTCTCGACCGTGTCGTGGTAGAGACCGATGCACCCTATCTGGCCCCTGTACCCTGTCGTGGCAAGCGCAATGAACCCGCTTTCGCCATCCATACGGTGAGGAAGTTGGCCGAGGTGTATCAGCTGACGGAGCAGGAGGTCATGAAATGCACGAATAGCAATGTTAAGCGTGTTTTTACGTGCTTAAACGCGTAAAAAACGCTCTTTTTTGCATAAAATTAATGAAAAGATGAAAGTTTTTTAATCGAAATAGTGTTAATCACAAAAAAAATAGATATTTTTGTATCAAAATTGAAGCGTGTAAAGTGCCGTAATGTCTAACTGTGGCGCGTCGAGCACTATGAAGAAGGCCAAGAGAGGCCGTGCTGAGATGAAAAAAGAAGGAGAGATGCTCGAGTGGCTGAAGAGGCACGCCTGGAAAGCGTGTATACGTCAAAAGCGTATCCGGGGTTCGAATCCCCGTCTCTCCGCTGTGATACTTTTTTGCGATACCTGAAAGACTAAGATGGATTCTCCCCCACTTTTGTGCTTAAAGGGTTTTCGCAGGACAGCGGAACGGTAATAATAAGGAGAAAATAACAAATAAATAACAAATTTAATTAATCTTAAAAATTACACACAATGAAAAAGTTATTTGCAATTGTTACGATGGTAGCTGTTTGCTCATTTGGCGTAACAACTTCCGTAATGGCTCAAGATGAGACTGCAGAGGCTCCCGCTACCGAGCAGGTAGACAGCGCTGCTGTTGCTGAGACTCCCGATTCTGCAGCTGTGGCTGAGGAGGCTGAGGAGGCTGTTGAAGAGGCTGCTCCTGCTGTTGCTGAGGAGGAGAACACCAGCTTGCACAAGACCTTGAAGACAAAGTTCATCGAGGGTGGTGCTGACTTCATGGCACTCGTTGCTATCGCCCTCGTTCTCGGTCTGGCTCTCTGTATCGAGCGTATCATCTATCTGACTCTTGCTCAGGTCAACACCCGCAAGTTCATGAAGGAACTCGCTGACATGGTTGCTGCTGGCAAGGTATCTGAGGCTGTTAAGGTTTGCGCTGCTTCACGCGGCCCCGTTGCTACCGTTTCCAAGAAGGCACTGGCTTGCCTCGAGAGCGACGACCAGAACGACATCGCCACCATCGAGCGCACCATCAATATGGAGGCTGAGGTTCAGGGCACCTACCTCGAGGAGAACTGCTCTTGGATCACCCTCTTCATCGCCATGGCTCCTTCACTCGGATTCTTGGGTACTGTGATCGGTATGGTTCAGGCCTTCGATGACATCCAGAAGGCAGGTGATATCAGTCCTACCGTTGTTGCCGGTGGTATGAAGGTCGCTTTGATCACCACCATCTTCGGTATCGTTGTTGCTCTTATTCTGCAGGTATTCTACAACTACATCTTGTCTCGCGTTGAGGCTCTGACCTCTAACATGGAGGAGGCTGCACAGGAACTGCTCGTTATGTGCGTTAAGTCTGACAAGTGCAAGAAGTAATTGAGAAACTCTCCGAATAAAAGTAATAACTCTGATAATACGTAATATAATTATGAAGACCCAAAATATTTCCAAGTTAGCGCTTTGGCTCTGCATGGGTATTGCTGTGGTCATCCTGATCTGCTTCTTCGCTATCGGATTCGATAACATCAACGATGAAGGTCAGCCTGAGCCCCAGTTCACCAACATCCTCATCTATGCCATGTATGCATACGTTGTGGTGCTTGCTGGTCTTACCATCTGGAACCTCGTGCTTTCAGTGATCAAGTACAAGGACGGCGGTCTGAAGAATGTAATCCTGTATTGCGGTGGCTCACTCGTTGTTTACCTGTTGTTCCGTTACGCCATCTGCGGCGGTCAGGAGGTACCCGAGGGTGTTGAATACACTGCAACCGACATGGCAGTAGCTGACGCTTATATCTGGACCATCGGCCTCCTCTTCCTGGCTGCCGTTGTTGCCTGCGTCATCTGCGCTACCGGCATTCTTTCAAAGTCTGCTATCAAGAAGTAATTAAAACGAACCATTAAATTCATAACGAGATATGGCAAAAAAGAAAAAGAAGATGCCGGGACTGAACACCAGTTCAACCGCCGATATCTCTTTCATGCTGCTTATCTTCTTCCTGGTAACCACCTCAATGGATACCGACAAGGGACTTGTACGTCGCCTTCCGCCTCCACCCGAGAACCAGGAGAAGAATATGGTTCAGATTAACGAGAGAAACATCTTCACGGTAAGTATCGCCTCTACGGGTAAGATCGTAGTGTGTGGCGACTACAGCCATCCCGTGGAGTGCACTCCCGCTGAGTTGCAGCACTTGCGCGAGCAGGCCCGCGATTTCATCAAGGGTATGCCCCGTCCCAACTCTTCTGAGCCCCCCGAACGTTCAATGGTCAATGTCCCCGGTCTTGGTCCCACGCTCTGTGCCGACAAGCATGTCATCTCATTGCAGACCGACCGTGGTACTCCCTACGCCATCTACTTTGCAGTGCAGAACGAACTCGTAGCTGCCTACAATGAGTTGCGCGACAAGGAAGCCAAGGAGCGTTTCGGTCGTCCCTTCGAGGCACTTAACGATGACAACAAGGGCGCCATCCGTGAGATTTATCCCCAGAAGATTTCTGAGGCAGAACCTATTGACTATGCAACCAAGTTTGCACATTAAGAATAAAAAAAAGAACTATGGCAGGATTTAAGAAAAAGGAAAGTCGTGAAATGCCTGAGTTGAGTACCTCATCTCTGCCCGACTTGATCTTCACCATTTTGTTCTTCTTCATGATGGTTACCACCATGCGTGAGGTTACTCTTAAGGTGAAGTTTACCGTACCTTCGGGTACAGAATTGGAGAAGCTGGAGCATAAGTCAGACGTTTCATTCATCTACGTCGGTCCTCCCACCGATAATCTGCGTGGCCAGTTCGGTACCGGTACCCGTATCCAGCTGAACGACCGTTATGCAGACACCCGTGAGGTAATGGACTTCGTAGCCCAGGAGCGTCAGGGCATGCAGGACCAGACCAAGCAGGTCATCTCCATCAAGGCTGATCAGTACACCCAGATGGGTGTCATCACCGACATCAAGGAGGTGCTGCGTAAGTCATACGCTTTGAAGTTGAATTACTCTGCATCACAGAGAAACTAACAATTTCGAGTTAATTTGTAATAAAAACGGCGGTATATGATAGATATATCGCCGTTTTTTTGTACTTTTGCACAACATTAAAGCAATTATTATGACAAATGTACATCTTGATGCCCTCGACCGCAAGATCCTGGGCATGGTAGCCAACGATGCTCGTATTGCCTTCCTGGAGGTGGCTCGTGAGTGTAACGTATCAGGTGCAGCCATCCATCAACGCATCCAGAAGTTAACGTCACTCGGAGTCCTCAAGGGGTCCGAGTTTGTGCTCGACCCTGAGTCAATCGGCTACGGCACGTGTGCTTTTGTCGGCCTCTTCCTCAAGGATCCCTCCCATTTCGACCGTGTCGTCGAGCAGCTCCTCCGCATTCCAGAGGTGGTAGAGTGCCACTATACGACGGGCAACTACGACGTCTTCATCAAGCTTTACGCCCGTGACAACCACCATCTGCTCAGCATCATCCACGACCGCCTCCAGCCCATAGGCATACAGCGCAGCGAGACCATCATCTCCTTCAACGAAGCCTTCCGTCGTCAGATGCCCGTGCCCGAGGATTAATGCCTTCACCTAGGCTTTCCGCCCGGCCAGCCGCCTCTTAGTTTGCTTGCAGAGGAAGTTTCTGATATATCGGACTCTTTTTCGTAACCAAAAATAGCACAAAAATGGCAAAGAATATTTTCTTGTTTTAACTACCACATGATAAGTAGGTAAATTCTATTTTTTTGTGCTATTTTTGTGCCATTTTTGGTTCCAAATATTAACAAACTTGACTCCTTACCCCTTACCCTCAAAACCGTAAAACCATGATAACCCTCATCGCTGCAGTGGCGCAGAACCTCGCCATTGGTTTCGAGAACAAACTGCTGTACTGGCTCCCCAACGACCTGAAGCGCTTCAAGGCCCTCACCACTGGCCACACCATCATCATGGGCCGCAAGACCTTCGAGTCCTTCCCCAAGGGCGCTCTGCCCAACCGCCGCAACGTGGTGCTCAGCCGCGCAGCCACGTCCGTTGAGGACTCCCGCTTCCCCGGAGCCCAGTGCTATCCCTCGCTCCAGTCAGCTCTTGCCTCCTGCCAGCCCGATGAGGACATCTACATCATTGGCGGTGCGACCGTCTACCAGCAAGCCCTTCCCCTTGCCGACCGCCTCTGCCTCACCGAGGTAGACGACACCCCCTCGCAGGCCGATGCCTTCTTCCCCGCTTTCGATAAGGAGGAATGGAACGTCACATCCGTAGAGGAACATTCCGTCGATGAAAAGCACGCCCACTCCTATCGCTTCGTGGATTACGTCAAAGCCTGAGTAATCCACCACTTTTTGTCATATTCCTTATCTCGTCCCCTTTCCTCGTTTTCTTTCCTCGTTCCCTTTCCTCGTTCCCTTTCCTCGTCCCCTTTCTTCGTCCCCTTTCTCCACTTCTTCTTTATTTTACTTTCCTTTTCCCTTCATTACATCCTTACTTGTTCTAAGGGTGTGAGTCCTTCTTCCTTTACACTTTTTTTTCAAAGAAAAGTGCAGTTTTGTGTGTCAATTTTAGCTTTTCTTGCCGAAATTGACACTATGGAGTGTGTATTTTAGGGGGGGTGGTTCGTATTTGATGGGCAGACACTCTACACGTTCACTGGTAAGGGTTTTCTCAGGACCTCAGAAGCGGGCGGTAGAGATGTAAGCCCACTCTTTTTGTTGTGTGGTTAGTCGTGTTTGTTAATCTAGTTCCGGGTCTTTTGTTTGCAATAGGATATAGGAGATCTCAATATACATTGTTTATGGTTGTGCGAGTTCGTTATATATCAATTCGTACAAATATCCAATGTGTTTGTACAACGAGCTTGGCAATTTTTGCTTATATGATAATTCGGGCGTACTTTTGCATCGTGATTTTTAATTATTACAAAAATAACACAACTTAATTTCATTATTACTCCCTATGGAAGATCAGCAAATTGTCTATTTTTCAACTCACAATGAACTTTCCCGAGTTGAACTTTCGGATGTGATGTTTTTCGAATCGGATACCAATTATACCGATGTTCGGTTCCGAGGTGCGCATTCGATCTCTTTACTTGCCAGCCTTACCAACATATATACCTTACTTAGCAGTATGGAGAATTCTACCTTTATGCGTGTTGGAAGGAAATACATAATAAACATGAAGTACTTGCGACATATAAACCTTCAGAAGTCACAACTCCTGTTGTCAGATAGTGCCACTTCTTGTGCTTATACGCTATCAGTAAGTCAGGAATCATTAAAAAAACTAAAGCAAGTAATTAGCGACAACCAAGTAACAATAATCGAAGATTTCAAGGCCTCGAATTGTAATATGATTGCCTTTGTCGAGAACAAGGTGTGTACTCATAAAGACAAATAGGGGTTTCATAAAGATGTGCGAAAAAGTTGGTGGCTGAATTGAAAAAAAGGCATAAATTTGTACAACGAAAAATAAATTTTTCTTTTCCAAATATCAATATCGATGAGAAGGTTTATACTTTTATTGCTCGTTCTGCTAGTCAACTTTACGTGTTTTGCCAAGCCTGATTATGAATATGACATCGTTGGAGTGGCAATCGCGAAGGAAGGATATTACTTGGTGGAAGTGTCTGCAATGGTGGACAAGAAGAAGGAAGCAACTATAGATATTGCAAAGAAATGCGCTATACATGGATGCTTGTTTAAAGGATTTGCAGTTGAGCGAATTTCTCAGAAGCCAATCATATCTTCTCCGTCTGATGCAGAAGTGCACAGTGAATACCTGAACAAACTTATAAACGAGCAATTCGAAACCTATACGAACTCAACTCACCCCATTCAGATAGCAAGAGTGGGTAAGCGTTTCCGCGTGAAAGCAATTGTGGTTGTGGCTAAGGAGTCGCTAAGAAAAGACCTGGAGAAAGCAGGTGTAGTAAGAAAGCTAGGTATATAATGCAAGCGAATATGAAATTAAAACTCATTAATACATTTTTAATGCTTGTTGCGGCATGCACCATGTTTGCCCAAGCTAAGAATCCCAGAATCATGGTCGTTCCGATGGATACGTGGTGTCAAGAGCGTGGTTTTTGGAATGTGTTTGAGAATCAAGGAGAAATCAGGGGTACGCCTAATTATGAGCAAGCTGTGCAAGATAGTAGGGAACTCATGCTGGTAATATCCAAAATCAACAACCTCATGTCTGATCGAGGTTTCCCTCTTGCTGACTTATCACAATCAATCAAGAACAATACAAGACGAACAGCAAGGAATACTCTTACCGCATCGAAAGCCTCTGGCAGTTCTCTGGCAGTTTCAGCTTTGGATGAACTTAATCGACAAGCGAAGGCAGACATTCTTGTTGAGGTGGATTTCTCTTGCAATACGGTCGGTCCGAAGCATAGTGTAACATACAACTTGAGAGCACTGGATGCGTATACAGGCAAGCAGGTCGCAGGTGCAGAGGGTACGGGCACTCCAACATTCACCTCGGAGATACCTGTGCTGTTGGAGGAGGCTGTAGTCGGGCACATGGATAACTTCCTCTCGCGTTTACAATCACATTTTGATGACTGTAGGGAGAATGGACGAGAGGTTGTCATTGAAGTCGGAGTTTTCGATAATGGATCAGGAATAGATCTCGAAAGTGAATATGATGGTTCTGAACTATCCGAAATTATTGAGAACTGGATGGCAGAGAATACGGTCGGGCATCAATTTCTTACATCTGAAACAACAGAGTCAATCATGTTTTTTGAGAATGTGAGAATTCCGCTACTAAAAGGAAACGGTATGCCTCAAGATGCAAGTGGGTTTGCAAATGAATTACGTAAGTTTCTAAGAACTAAATATGGCATAGAGTCAAAGAACAATTCCCCTTCGTTAGGCTATGCCCAAATAATAATTGGAGAAAAATAGCGATGAAGAAGTTCGTGTTCTCTTTTGTGCTGTGTTGCATGTCAATTTTTGTGTATGCTCAGAATTGCGACATTCCGCTACGTCCTTTGATAACAAAGTCCGCAGCTGGCAGCAATAATCCACAGGTTGTAAGCTATTTAACAAATAGGTTGCGTGTGCTTACATCTAAGGCGGGCAGTGTAGGCGGAATGGAAAATTCACAATTCGCCTTGGCTTTTGGATATGATGTCATTGACAAGCAAATAGTGGGTGGAACTCCCACAAAGATAATCTATAATGTCAGCGTCTCAATGCATGTTGTCGATTTGAAAGCTCAAAAGGTATATGCCACCTACTCGAACGAAATGAAGGGCACCGGAGACAATGAAACAAAAGCTCTTATTAATACCTTTCAGAAGGTGAATGTGTCAAACATGGACATTCGAGCCTTTGTACAACAAGGCAAACAAAAGATAATGGACTATTATGACACCAACTATCAGAATATCATAGAAGAAGCGAAGGCTCTGGCTGCCATGAGGAACTTTGATGCAGCCATTTACATACTTATGATGATTCCGGCGTGTTGCAAAGGCCACGAAGCTGTCAATAGAGAGTTGATGGAGGTATATCAGCAATTTGTAAATCAGCATTGCCATGAGAACCTGGCCCAAGCCCGAGCTGCCTGGATGGCCTCTCCCGGCAGTGAAGGTGCTGCAACTGCCAGCGTTTACCTCTCTGAGATCTATCCCGATGCCGCATGTTATGGCGATGCCTTGGAGCTTGCCAGTGAGATAAAGAAGCGGATGGGAGAAGAGTGGAAATTCATGATGCGTCAGTGGGCGGACAATATATCATTGGAGAGACAACGCATCAATGCTATGCGAGACATCAGTATTGCCTATGCCAGTTCGCAGCCAAAATCAGAAGTAACAAACGTGTTTTGGAAATAAACCTCATAAGTTAGTTTACAATGAAAAAGTTATTGTTAATGATGGTTGTTGCCATTATCGGCACAATCAGTGCAAGTGCACAGTTCAAAGTTGGTGACATCTGCACATTAGGCAAGACAAAAGGTATTGTCGTCGACGTAGATGCCAGTGGAAAGCATGGGCTAATCCTTTCGCTCAAGGAATGTGACAAGGACTGGCTGGCCGACAGATCTCTGGAACTGGAAACAAATGCCTTCTACGAAGATGACGGAATGAAAAACATGGAGGCTATTGCCAAGTATGTTTCGGAGAACAACCTGTCATGGGAGAAGTTCCCACTTTTCGCTTGGGCTCGCAGTCTCGGTGAAGGCTGGTATATCCCTTCGCGAGGTGAACTGAATACAATTTGGAGGAATCTCAATGGTGGCAACCTCGACTTTAACAAGAAGGGGTGCAAACTATGGAAGGCACATAACAAAACCGTGGAAAAAGCTGGTGGCGACAGCTTCTTCTGCTCTAATGCCAATACTATGGGCTTCAAGATGCTGGCTGGTATGATTTCCTCCACAGAAGCTGAAGGAGGCAAGGTTTATGCGATAAATACAGAAAAAGGACAAAACCTCGTCAACCATCCTTTTGGAGCGCCTAACGTCAAGATTCAGGAGTATCAGTTGAAAAAAGATGCACATCGCTCTGAAGGAGATGCCATCGGCATGAAGCGTGTTCTCCATTTCGACGCACGTGCAGTACATAAGTTCTAAAAAAGATGCGTCAAACAATTACGATTCTCCTTACGTGTTTTGCTTCACTGATCTGTTCGGCACAAGTCAGAAATGTAAGGAAGGGTGATGTGCTGCAAGTTAATGGGGTAAAGGGCATCGTCTTTTCTGTAAATGAAGATGGTTCCCATGGACAAATGATGAGCGTTAAGGCATTCAGAGGAAAACACGATCTGTATTGTGCCAAGTCTGCGTATCTCAAGGGTGTTTCGATGCTTGACGAAAATGATGGAAAGGCGAATACAGACGAACTTTTTGCATACGCATCAGCCAAAGGAATTTCACTTACCAACTATCCAGTGTACAATTGGTGCAGGTCATTAGGTGACGGATGTTATATTCCTTCGATTAATCAGGTAAAAGCATTTGTCAATTACTGGTTAGGTAATACAGACGTGGAAGTCGATTGGGAGGAAGATGAAGAAGTTAGCGCCACGGAGGATTCAACACCACATACCAAGGTTGTAAACAATATTCTGCTACAGGCAGGAGGCATCCCATTCTTAAACGGTGTGTTTACCTCAACACTTGATGACAGCAAGAAAGTGGATGTGTTTGAGTACAACAAGGATGACGGCAAGTGGAAGTTCAGGAAAGTGAATCCAATGAAGATTGATGCCTTCTGCGTAGGTCGGGCTTTTTTTGATTTTTAAGCTATGAACAAAAGATTGATATTATTAAGCTTATGTCTTGGGGTGATTACTACTGTGGTCGCACAGGATGTGTTCAAGTATCACAAGAGTTCTATGTACTCTATCATGCTGAAACATGATAATCAGGAATATTGTGAGGATATGGTTGGAGCATTCGAAAGAATCCCGATACAGGATAATTTCTATGACTTCAACCTCTCTAAGCGAGTGTTCAAGGCAGGTGTACTTGAGGAAAGTGATACGACAAAGGCTGATAACCAAAAGCCACATATTGATATGCTTCTTCGCGACAATGCTATTGGCCGACGGCTTGTTGCAAAATGGTTTAACCAGGACAAGGCCGGGACATTCAACGTGAACCAGATTCTCCAAAAAGGTTATTACAATGTGAATGCATCTGACATTATGACCGCGTTGTATTCACACAAGACTCAGGAGGGAGTCATAAAGGACGCTGGAGAAGAACTCATTGGCGAAACATACGTTCTTGTGAACGACATACAATATGGTGACAAGCGTAAGAATCGAGACAAAAGAGTGGCTGGTGCTACCGCGCTTGGAGCTATACCTTTTGTAGGATATGGATTGATGATTGGAGGAGCGGCTATGGGACAGACGTATTCTGGTTTTAACGTGACGGTTACGTCCTATTTGTATCGGTTGGATTGGACTAAGGAGATCTCTGACGGATTCTACAACGCATATTACACTGCGACTCCAGACGCTAACAAGAAGGAGGCATTCAAGAATCAGAAATCTCTATTCACGCTGACCTACATCGGCAGTCAGACAGTACATAGTTCTAATTCAAATTTTAAGGGCGTAAACGATAGAGAAAGCCAAATTCGCCTGGTGTGTACTCGTGCCATAGATAAGACTATTGCGCAACTGCAGAAAGAGCATCCGGAGTTCCGTGTGAGAACACCCCTCCTAAGCAGCAACCCTATCACTGCGCATATTGGCGTTCGTGAGGATGTAACCGAGAACTCTAAGTTCGAGGTGCTGGAGGTTGGCGAAACTGCTGACGGCAGAACTACATACAAACGTGTGGCAGTCATTAAGCCGAAGAAAGGAAAAATCTGGGATAATAGATATATGGCTGAGTTCGAAGAGCATAAAGGCGGCATGTTAAAATCCACAGAATTTGAACTTCTGTCAGGCAGCATTTCCAAAACAGCCTGCTTAATTCGAGAAATAGACAACTAATTTAATATTAATTTTTAAAAACCAACAAACAATGAAGAAAACATTTAAGTATTTGATGCTTGCACTCGTAGCAGTGTTAGCATGTGTGTCAATCACGTCTTGCAGCAGTGACGACGATGATCCAAGCAAGGGTATTGGAAACTATTATTTCCAGTTGACGAAAGTAGAATCAAACTGTGCAGATGCTAATGGTAAAAATATAGCAGATGCTTTTGAAACTGCATGGATAGCAGCAAATCATGCAGATGCTCAGGGCAAAATCATTATTGGTAAGACTGACAATGAAACTGCGCGAGAAATGTTTGATAAGTTGGTAGACACTCAGATCAAGGTAAATGACGATGCATATCGTGGAAAGAATCTTCTTCCTGCAAATGGTTATATCCGTTTGTCGTTCCGTTTAGGAAGTGACGCTTCGTATGGAGGCGCTAATGAATATGCAACAATTGAAATTACTAATTCTGGAGTATATAGGGAATAGACGAAATGAATTCATTAAAGAATATTATACTTCTGTTATTGTCAATAGCATACGCAACAGTAATCAAAGCACAGCAAACGTATGTTGTGTCTGTAGGCATAGCTGATTATCAGAAAATAAATGATCTGACCTTCACTGAAGCTGACGTGGCAACTTTCAATCAAATTATGGCTCGTCATAATGCAGACATAACGACGTTAATCGGTGCTCAAGCGACACATGCCAATATTCTAAAGACAGTTCGCTCTGTATTTGCCAAGGCAACGCCATCGGATGCTGTAATATTCTTTTTCAGTGGTCATGGCTATGAAGGAGGCTTTTGTTGCTACGACATGCAGCCAAACTCTCACCTAGGCGGAATGAGTTATCAGGAGATGCAGATACTGTTCCGCAACTGTCGGGCAGGGCGAAAGATGGTCTTTGCTGATGCGTGCTTTAGTGGCGGCCTGAGCAAACAGCGCACACAACTGCAGGTACAAGCAGTTTCTAACAATGATGTTATGTTCTTCTTGTCGTCTAAACTTGACGAAACTTCATTGGAACTGCCACAGGGACCAAACGGCCTATACACTTATTTCCTTGCAAAAGGTTTATGCGGTGCGGCTGATGCAAATAGTGATAGAATCATTTCTGCCAGCGAAATCTATAATTTCGTCAGCACTAATGTATCATCGTGGGCAAGTCAAATTCCTCACAATCAGCATCCTACTATCTGGGGCAGATACAATCAAGGCATGCCTGTCTTAGACTGGAGGTAGCATTAGTCTCCCCAGAATTGTTGGATGATTACTATATTCATTAATTTAATAAAACAGGTTCTACGAGGTTTTGTGTGGGTATTTATAGTTTTTATGTGATTAAAAGCTATGATATTATCGGGCGTAACGTAGGTGTTGAGCATTTAAAAACTACAAGATTAGCGTTGTTTGGGTGCTAACGTATGTTCGTTTGAGTGCAAGCAAATGAATGTTTGAGTGCAATCGCACAATGGTGCGA
This sequence comes from Prevotella sp., assembly GCA_045643065.1. Taxonomy (GTDB): domain Bacteria; phylum Bacteroidota; class Bacteroidia; order Bacteroidales; family Bacteroidaceae; genus Prevotella. The sequence goes on along the minus strand of JAZUKC010000124.1, from coordinate 12,506 downwards.
GTGCAATGAAACGAAATAATCATCACCTACACACTTTCTCGTAGAAACAAAAGAACAAAAGTATTATGAAGAAATTTATTATGATGGCAGTCATGGTTGTGCTTACACTCACAGCATCTGCCCAAGTAGAAAAAGGATTGCGTTTCGGACTTTCTCTTAATGGAGCAATGAGCAAGTATTCCGAGTTACCTCATGCAGAGAATACATTTTGCTATGGCGGTGGCCCTGTTCTGGAATACAACTTCACTCCAAATGTTTACCTTGGTTCAGGATTGCAGTTTGGACTAAGAGGTTCAAAGATAAAAACTATTGATGTCGCTAATCAGACAGTCTCTGTAGGTTCTTCCTTGCAGTCCTATAATCTTGCTATTCCTCTCAATATCGGTGGACGTGTAAATCTTTCAGATAACGTCTCCTTGTTCGCCCAAGCAGGTCCATACGCTTCTTACGCTTTCAAAAAAGCAGAACTTCAGATTCTCGGTTATGGAACTATTGAAGGAGAAAATTTTGATTGGGGACTGAACGGTAAAGTTGGTGTTGAGTTTAGCCAATTCCAAATCTTTGGAGGTTATGAACTTGGCATGAAGGAGGTCTGGAAGGGTGAAGCTAAGAACCGCTCAATCGTATTTGGAGTAGGAATGATGTTCTAAACGTGTCTAATTTAGGAGATAAAGGGGAGATAGCGCCAGCGAAGATAAAGAGAAGATATAGAGACATTACCATTGTCCCTTTATCTCCGTGATATCTTCTCTATAACTCCCCAATAACTCCCCTAATATCTTCCCTATAACTCCTTATTAGCTACAAGTCATACTAATTTCTGCTCCATAGCTACGCGGACAAGGGCGGCGGTGTTTGGGACTCCGAGCTTGAGCTTGAGATACTTATAGTAGGAATGGACGGTCTCGAAGGCGAGGCATAGGCGGTCGGCTATCATCTTGATGCTGTAACCTTCGACGATGAGCTTCAGGACTTCTCGCTCGCGTGGGGTGAGCTGAACGACGTCCATCTGTGGGTGGGCCTGGAGTATTCGGACAGCTTCCTGACAGACGTATTGTTCGCCCTTCATGACGGTCTGAATGCCTTGAAGGAGCTGTTCTTTGTCGCTGGACTTGAGGACGTAGCCGTCGGCACCGCAGGAGAGTGCGCGATTGATGACGGCGGCTTCGGCGTAGGTGGAGAGAACGAGGATGCGTACCTCTGGATAGCGATCCTTCCATGTCTCAACGTAGTCGAGGCTGTTGCCGTCTGGCATACCGATGTCGAGCAGAAGGACGTCGATGTCGTTGTTCTGCTCAAGCATGGCTTCACATTCTGCTATATTGGCTGCGTGTGCGAGGACTTGTAATCCTTCGCTCTGATTGAGCATGGCGTCGAGGCTCTGCGTTATGACCTTATGGTCGTCTGAAATGGCTATCTTTATCATATCATTGGCAAAGATAGCAAGATTTACGGAATTTACCATACGCTTCGCATCAAATACCCCCAAATGGGGGAGTCACGCCGTGGCGTGACGGTATTTCAATGTTTATCTCGGTTCCTGCGCTTGAGGTGCTGATGCTCATGCGGCCTTGCTGCAGCTCTATGCGCTCGCGGATGTTGCGGAGGCCCATGTTGGGTTTTGGGTTTTGGGTGTCGGGGTTGAAACCTTTGCCGTTGTCTGCCACAATGACTGCGACGTATTCATCGTCTATCATCAACTGGACCATGATGCGGGATGCCTGGGCATGCTTGAGGGCGTTGTTCACCAACTCGTGGGTGGCGCAGTAGAGCATGACTTCCTGCTGTTCTGGCAGACGGAGGTCCTGACCGTGATGGGAGAAGCTGACAATGGGGTGGACGTGGCAGAAGTCGCGGAGGGCGGTGGCGAGTCCTTTCTCATGGAGCGATGCCGGCATGAGGTGGTGGGCTACGCGGCGCATCTCTTCTGTTGCCTGCTTGGAGAGTGTCTGTATCTGAGGCTCTTGCGACTGCATGTGTATAGAGGTGAGCAGTCCGCCAAGACGATCGTGGAGGTCGCGACCGAGGCGTGTACGTTCGTCGGCCTCGCCCTGCATACGTGCCTGCATATTGCTGATGCGGCGGCGCTGTTTGTTTATCTGAACGATGATGGCCACAGCAACTAAGAGTATGGCGATGAGGGCGAGGTAAAGCCAGTTGCGGAGCTGTGACATGCGGTGCTGCTGTTCCAGGTCACGTAGCTGTGCTTCCTTCTCCAACGTCTGATAGCGCACTTCCATCTCTGATAGTGCCGACTGATACTTGGTGGTGGACTGCTCCTGCATGGTGTCGTGGAGGAGGGTGATGTAGTGCTGTGCAAGGGCAGTATTGCCTAAGGCAGAATATGCTTGGGCAAGGGTCTTGTACAGTCCTATGTTATGCTGTGGGTCCTGATCGTTTGCATCGAGAGCCTTCTTTGCCCATTCTGTTGCCTGTCTCCATTCCTTTCGTTCAAGGCATAGGGACGATTGCTGGGCGTAGGCATCGCTAACGTTGGTCATTGCATCTGATTTCTCCGCCAACAGCAGTGCCTTCGACAGGTATTGCTGGGCTTTGTTCAAGTCCTTGAAACCTAAATGATAGATGCGTGAGAAGAGGACATAGGCGTCGAGCAGACTTTCAAGTTCCTCATCGGCATGATTCTGATAGTAAACGATGCTCTTCTGGGCATAGCTTAGTGCCTTCTGGTATTCACCGGCATTGAGTGCTGTCATTGCCAAACCAGAGTATGGACCGCTCACCATCAGCGAGTCGCCCGTCTGCTGCCCTGCCTTGAGTGCATTAAGGTAATTGGTCTCTGCAGCCTTGTTGTTGCCGAGTTCAAGATAGAGTTCGCCTACATTATAATATAATATAGACTCGCTTTCCTTCCATCCGTTGCGCTTGAAGATGGGGAGAGCCTTCTGGTAATAGTCGAGAGCGAGGTGCAGCTTGCCCTGGATGTTGTAGAGATTGCCGAGGGTGCCATAGAGCGAGGATAAGTTGTCGTCTATGTCCTTCTGGTTGTATCGCTTGTCGCCCTGCATCTGCTGTGTGGCGTTAAGAGCGCGGTCGAAGCAGTGCTGCGCAGAGTCGTACTGGCATGCGCCGTAGGCTTGTAGTCCGAGCACACGCCATGCGCCACACAATCCGTTCAGGAAATTATGCTGCTGTGCCACCTCAATGGCTTTCTTGGCGTAGTATGTGGACTTCTTAGCGTCGGTCTGCAGGTATCCGTTCATGAGTCCATCATAGACCTTGAACAGTTCCTTGCCTTTGAGTTTCTTTACCTTGAGCACATGTTCCAGCGAATCGACGTTGCGGTTGCGATGGTCAGAATACTCAGCATGGAGGCTGAGTGGCATGAAGGCCAATAGGAGAAGCCCCACCCCTACCCTCCCGAGGGAGGGAGAATAATACATTAATGGCAATTTGTTAAATAGAAGTGTGATGAGATCGGATAGTCTCATGGGAGTTGTGTGTTGGGTAAAGAAACGAGAGCGTGTCAATAGGCTGGCACGCTCTCTTTTAATATTAGTTCATCTTATACTTATACTTCACCTCTGCGAGGTCCTGATTTGCTTTCTCTATCTTCTTGCAGAGCGATGCCTTGTATGCAGCAAAGCGATTGGCAACGTCGGCGTCAGAAAGCGAAATGATCTGCATAGCGAGGATGGCAGCATTCAGGGCACCATTGATGGCAACGGTGGCTACAGGGATGCCTGGAGGCATCTGCAGAATGCTGTATAGGGCGTCAACGCCGTCGAGGACGCTGCCCTTGATAGGCACGCCGATGACAGGGAGTGTGGTGCTGGCAGCGATGACGCCAGGGAGTGCGGCAGCCATGCCTGCTGCTGCTATGATTACTTTGATGCCTCTGCCGGCAGCGTTCTTCGCAAACTGTTCTACTGCGTCTGGGGTGCGGTGGGCTGAGAGTGCGTTTACCTCGAATGGTATCTGTTGTTCGTCAAGGAACTTCATTGCTTTTTCCATTACTGGCAGGTCGCTGGTGCTGCCCATGATGATGCTTACCATTGTTTCTCTAAGTTAAAAGTTAATAGTTAAAAATTAAAAGTTATGATTACTTTTGCTAATTATGAATTAAATCAGCAGTACTGTTGTGAAAGTTGTGATGGCACCTATGATGTAGCCGGCGCATATCTCTCGGAGAGTGTGTACACGCATTATCATGCGGGCAGTGCCTACCATTCCGCTGATGAGGATGATGAGAGATAGCCACCATACGGGGTTGAAACCGAAGATGAAGGAGAAGGCTATGAGACCTCCGGTGAAACCTCCTATCGCTGCCATGTGGGTGGATATCTTAAACCAGATGTTGGTGATGGCACAGACTATCTGGACGAAGAGGGCTGCTACGATGATGGCTGACATGAAGTGTGGGAGGTGGAGATACTTCATGAGGGCAAAGCACGCGAAATAGGAGATGATAGAGATGAAGTAAGGGACCATGCGCTTGTTCCTCTCACGCAGATGCCACAGCGTCCATCCGTTGTAGCTGTGGTACCAGTGGATGCACATGGTAGGGATGAGGAGCGTGAAGATGTAGGTCATGAGTATGACCTGCAGCTTGTAGAGGAATGGCAGTATGGAGAGATAGCTGAACACAAAGAGTGCCAGCATACCTACCAGGGGCAGATAGAATGGGGTGGACAGGAGCGACATCGTGCGTGCCAGTATTATCAGTCGTTTCTCGTTCATCTCTTTCTTTTTGAGGTTGGAGGTTGGAGGTTTTTAGGTTGGAGGTTTTCGATGAATCGATATTTCGAAAATTCGATATTTCGATGATTCGATTGCTCGATGATTCGTAATATTATTATTTCTTTCGCAGCCTGGCAACGGGGATGCCGAGCTGTTCGCGATATTTTGCTATTGTGCGGCGGGCTATTGGGTAACCCTTGGCAGTCATTATCTTTACCAGTTTGTCGTCGGAGAGAGGGTGCTTGGTGTCTTCGGCACTGATAGTCTCACGCAGGGCGAGCTTGATGGACTTGGTGGACATGACCGTTCCGTCCTTCGTCGTGTAAGCCTCGCTGAAGAGATGGCGCAGCGGATAAGTGCCCCATGGCGTCTGGACGTACTTTGCACGGCTGACACGCGAGATGGTGGAGAGGTCGAGTCCTGTCATCTCAGCTACATCCTTAAGCACCATAGGCTGTATGTCGCTATCGTCGCCGCTGACGAAATACTTTCGCTGTATGCGGATGATGGCATTCATAGTGCGGATGATGGTGTCGTCACGCTGGCGCAAAGCCTCTATGAACTGGCGCGCATTGCTGATGTTATGCTGCAGGAACGCAATGGCATCGTCGCCTCCTTGCTTTCCCTTCAGCTGCGACATCTGGCGCAACATGTCCTCATCTTCCTTGACAACGTGCAGCTGTGGCATACGACCAGAGTTGAGTTCGAAGGAGATGTTATTGTCAAAATCGACGTTGACGATGACGTCTGGCGTGATGTGATGAATGGAACGTCCCTCTGTTTCGCCGAAGGCAGCACCCGGTTTCGGTGTCAGTCGGCGCCTTATCTCGCTTCTTGCCTCGTCAGCCTGAGCCTCAGTGATGCCGAGAGCCTTGCAGATACGGCCCCAATGGTTAGCCTTGAAGTCATCGTAACACTCGTTGACGATGCGATACATGAGCATCGTCAGTGGCGTAGCCCTCATGCGTTCTATCTGGATGATGAGGCATTCCTGTAGCGATCGGGCAGCAATGCCTGCAGGGTCAAACTCCTGAAGCTTAAGCAGTACGGCCTCTATCTCGTCTTCTTCGACAAAGATATTGTTGTAGATGGCAAGCTCGTCGGAGATGGTCATGAGGTCTTTGTGCAACAGTCCGTCGTCGTCCAGCGACCCGATGAGATACTCCATGATGGTGTGTTCCTGCTCAGAGAGATCCTCCATGCCCATCTGTTCGTTCAGGGTGTCTATGAAAGTGGTGATGTTACCGTTGTCGAAGGTGTGCTGTTCGGTGTTGTATCCCGGAATGTAATCGTCCGAATAGGTAGTTCCCTCCATGCGGTCGTCGCCTCCGATGTTGTCCAAAGCACTATCGAGTGCATCCTGTCGGCGTTCCTGTTCGTCGGAAGCCATGTCGTCGTTGGCATCGTTCGCCGTGCTGTCGTCATAGGCAGGAGCTATCGGTTCGTCAGCATCGTAGGGCGAAGATTCAAGCGAAGGGTTGTTGTCAAGCTCCATCTGGACATGCTGCTCGAGTTGCGCAAGCGGCATCTCAAGCATGCGCACCACCTGCATCTGCAACGGCGAGAGATGCTGTTGCTGCAGTTGGCGCTGCTCTTGGGTCTGTATGTTAACTTGACTTTGCATTTATTTCTTACATAACAAAAATTCAACTTCCGTAAGTTTCAAGGAGTTATAGAGAAGATATTAGGGGAGATATATGGGAGATAAAGAGACAATAGTAACGTCTCTATATCTCCTCTTTATCTTCGCGTATAGCTTTCTCCTCTTTATCTCCCAAGAAATCCCTCCCTCGGGAGGGCCGGGGTGGGGCTTATTTGAAGTACGCCTGAAGCTGTTGGGCTATGTTGTTCAGGTCGGTAAGGTCATCGGTGGCATACTGCTGCCATAGGTTGAAGCATGGGGAAAGCAGCGGATCGATGATGTCGTCGGCATGCTTAATGAACGGATCGCAATACTGATAGACGGTAAGCACATCCACAACGTCGGCAGGAGTTACGTCAATCATCTTCGCCAAGTCCTTGACGTCTGGCGTATCGGCAATCATCGTGGCAGGAATCAGACGGAAGTATAGGTCGAGGATGAGGGTGAGCATGACAGGAGTGTAGAGCGGACGGTTGGTAATCTGTGCCGTTCTTGAGTTGACAGGTTTAAAGTCGAGTTCCCATGTCTCGTTTATTGCGACTTCATCGTAGAACTCGCTTGGGTTTCCCATGCCGTTCATCTGTCGCAGAATCTTGCACGCCTTGGCAAGTTTCTTTGGGCTATGGGCGTACTTTTCCAGCAGACGTTGCAGCGAAGGCGTGTGTGGTTGCCTCAGCTGGAACATCTTCTGATACAAGGTCTGTGGCTTGATGTGTGTCTCAAGCGCGAGCCTTACTGTCCCTCGGGAGTACATAGGCTTAATGCCAACGGGCTTCTCCTGGTAGAGTTGTATAACCAGAGGCCAAAAGTCGTCTGTCCAGTCCAACGTTGAAAGATGTAAAAATTGAAAAAAATAAAAAATTGAAAAATTATGCGGGAAAGATGAATTAGGCATTCGCAAACGCCAGCGCATACATTCTGATCTTCTTGACCATTGCCAGAAGACCGTTTGAACGTGTTGGCGAAAGATGGTCCTTCAGTCCTATCTCCTCAATGAAGTAGAGTTCGGTGTCGAGGATTTCCTGCGGAGCGTGGTCGCTGAGTACACGTATGAGGAGGGCGATGATGCCCTTTACGATGAGCGCATCGCTGTCAGCCTGCAGGTGCATCTTGCCGTCGATGAGGTCGGCTTGCAGCCATACTCGGCTCTGACAGCCATCGATGAGGTTGCTATCGTTCTTGTATTTCTCCTCGAGTGCTTCGAGATCGCCGCCGAGGTCAATGAGAAGCTGGTACTTGTCCATCCAGTCGTCGAAGTCCTGGAACTCCTCAATCACTTCGTCTTGTATTTCGTTTATTGTCATTTTTAGTTAAAAGTTATGAGTTATTAGTTATGAGTTATGAGTTGTTTTCTTGAAAATCGCAAACAAATATTACAAATCATCGTCACTTTTTTGTTAACCGTTAACGGTTAACTAATTACGACTGATATTAGCTGCGCTCAAGAATGAAGAGCTTATCGCTTGGGCGAACCTTGTCTGGCACTGGGATGCTTATGCGCCATCCCTTCTCGGCACGCTGCACAGGCTTCAGATCGTAGCGTATCTCCGTGCAGTCGAGGCGCAGGGCTCCGGTGGTAGGACCAGTGATGAGCAGGGTGTCGCCGACACTGATTTCGTGTGCCTCAACCTGAAATTCTGCTACGCCAATCTTAGAGAAATACTTCATTGCCTTGGCACAATACACCTTGCGTTCCGTTGCTTTCGAACCGTAAGAGTCGTTCCACTCGCCCAGAGTCTGACCTTGATAGTAGCCATCCCAGAAGCCACGGTTGAAGACTCGTGAGAGACGCTCGTCCCATGCGTCGCACTTCTTGTTCCATTCATCAACGTCAAAAGAATTAATTTCACTCTTCATAACGTAGTTGATGGCCTCATCGTAGCATCGAACGACGGTGTCCACGTACTCCGGACCACGTGCGCGGCCTTCAATCTTGAAGACACGGACGCCAGCCTTCATCATGCGGTCGATGAAGCGGATGGTCTTGAGGTCCTTAGGCGACATGATGTACTTGTTGTCTATCTCCAGTTCCGTGCCCGATTCGATATCCGTCACACGGTAGCCGCGACGGCATATCTGCACACATTCGCCACGGTTTGCCGAGCGTCCGGCATTCTGCAGCGAGAGGTAGCACTTGCCCGAGATGGCCATGCAGAGTGCACCATGGCAGAACATCTCAATGCGGATGAGCTGTCCGGATGGTCCGCAGACGTTCTGCTCCACCACCTGACGATGTATCTCAGCCACCTGGTCCATGTTAAGTTCACGTGCCAGCACGACGACATCTGCAAACTGAGCATAGAACTTCAGCGCCTCGATGTTCGAGATGTTAAGCTGTGTCGAGAGGTGAATCTCCTGTCCGATGCTTCGTGCATAGGTCATCACGGCGACGTCACTTGCAATGATGGCCGAGATGTTGGCCTCTTTGGCAGCGTCCACTATCTGGTGCATGGTCTCGATGTCCTCGCCATAGATCACGGTGTTGACCGTAAGGTAGGACTTTATGCCATGCTCATGGCACGTGGCGGCTATCTCCTTGAGGTCGTCAATGGAGAACGTTGAGGCGGAATGAGCACGCATGTTGAGCTGCCCGATACCGAAGTATATGGAGTTGGCACCAGCATTGATGGCCGCAGCCAGCGACTCGCGTGAGCCGACGGGTGCCATTATCTCAAAATCTTCTCTGATTGTATTCATAGTGCAAAGTTACGAATAAATTATGAATTACGCACGTATGCGCGTGTTTTTTTTTCTATTGTCGCGTGATTTTTTTTCATACACGTTGTAAAAGTATATGAAACGGCAAGTGAATCAATAGAAAACGGCGACCGATTCCTATTGATTCGGTCGCCGATTTCTATTGATTTACAAAGCCCTTCGTAAGTGCCTGATTATCAAACGCCTTTCATACTCGTCAAATAAGCCTTCGCAGAGCCGAATTTCAGGAAGAGATCGAGGCGTATCGGGATGTGTCGCGAGTCGTCGGTGACGTAGAATCTGACTATCTCCTTGTCCTTGCCACCCTCCGTTTCGATGTAAGAAAGTTCCAGACACTTGTATTTCACGTCGTTTTCAGCCTTCACCGTCGATCGACCGCGGAACTTCAGCTTCGCTGTCTTGATGTGGGTGGCGTCGGCAATAGGGAAAGAGATGGTGTGTCCCGTCTTCCAACCCGAAGCGTTGAAATTGCGAGCGCGCATGAAGATGCTGAGCATGTCATAGACGTTGTTCTTCGACTGCTGCTTCTGCGTCCGGTGTTCGCCCTTCGAGGTCAAGGCCTTCATCGTGACGGTAGTGCCGTTGTTGTACGAATAGAAGAGCTCATCGACGTAGTAGCGCTTGCCCTCGTTGGCACCCTTGCGATAGTAGAGCGGCACGAGATCCTTCGTAACGTTGCAGAGCAGCGTGTCTCTCATGCGGAAGTATTTGTCTATTTTCTGGCTTGTTCTGGTGGTCAGGGCACAGCGATACGATGGCTTTCCCTGGAACGGACGGTCGGTAATGGACATCGTGGCTGTGCCGGCGTTGAGCCATACAAACTGCCAGTTGAAGTACATCTTATACTCCAGCACCTCGCCTGCCTTGAAGGCGGTATTCTTGAGTGGTTGCTGTGCGCTTGCCGACAGTGTCGTCATGAGCAGCGCCATGAGGCAAAGTATGATTTTTCTCATAGTCGTGTGTGTAGTTATCTGTTGATTTGTGGGTCAAAGGTAGTGCTAATATGTGACACCACCAAACCCAAACGCACGTTTTTCAACTTTTTTTTCGTTTTTTGAGAATAATTGGATATGCGGGCGATACCTAACATTTTTTTTAACACAGAGGCACGAAGAACACAGAGGACACGGAGTTTTTTGAGGTCTATGCAGCATGTTTCAAATTATTCATTATCCATTATTCATTATTAATTAAAACTGTCTCTGTGTTAAAAAAAAGAGCGCAGAGTTAGTTGCAAAATACAATTTTATCATAACATTCCTTGCCATTTCTGTTTTTTTTCACTACCTTTGCACCCAGCTTAACATAAAAACTATACACCGAAAATGGAATATATGTCTCAGGAAGGCTACGACAAACTCGTGGCTGAATTGAAAGAAATGATAACCGTAGAGCTGCCAAGGGTGAAGGATGCAATATCCGAGGCACGCGACAAGGGCGACCTTAGCGAGAACTTTGAGTATCATGCTGCAAAGCGAGAACAGGCAAAACTGCTGGGAAGAATCAATTTCAAGCAGAAGATTCTGGAGAATGTGCGCGTCATAGACACAAGTCTTCTGGGCAGCGAAACCGTAGGATTGATGCGCAAAGTGGAGTTTACCAACCTGGCAAACAATGCAAAGATGACGTACACCATCGTCAATCCGCATGAAGCAAACCTCAAGGAGGGCAAGATATCTATAAAATCGCCGATAGCCGACGCACTGTTAGGCAAGAAGGTTGGCGACATTGCCGAGGCGCATACGCCGTCGGGAACGATGAAATTCAGAATAGAAAGCATCACGCTTTGATAATGCATAATGCATAATTCATAATGCATAATTTTTCTATTCAGTTCCTTCTTTTTTACGGAGAACACAGAGTTTTTGGAGTGCTATGCAGCATGTTTCAAATTATTCATTATTAATTATTCATTATTAATTAGTCAACCCTCAAAAAGATATTAACTTGTTGTATATCAATATATTAATCCGTTAAAAAGTTGCATATATCCACAAAGTTTTGTACCTTTGCATAGTAAAACCTTGCAATTCAGACATGTACAAATCATCATCAAACAGCCGTCAGGCTTCGCTTTTCTGGGACTTGGAGACAATGCTGGATCCAAAGCATCCCTTGTTCAAATTGGCAAATAGAATTGACTGGGCAGGCTTTGAGAAAGCCTTTGCTCCACTCTTCTGTGCAGACAACGGTCGTCCTCCCAAGCCGATTCGTCTGATGGTAGGTCTGCTAATGCTGAAACACCTTCGTAACGTATCCGACGAACAGGTTGTCGCTCAATTTTCGGAGAATGCGTACTATCAGTACTTCTGCGGAATGGAGGCGTTCAGTATCTCCGCTCCATGCGCTTCAACCGAGCTTGTCCATTTCCGTCATCGTATTGGCGAGGAAGGTGTGGAACTTATCCTGAAGGAAAGCATCCGCATCAATGTCTCCATGGAAGACAAGAAGAAGGAGGAAGAGGACAAGAAGAACAAGAAGGACGGCCGTGGTCGCAAGAGCGATAAAGAACAGACGGCATTCATAGACTCTACTGTCCAGGAGAAGAATATCACATTTCCGACGGATTCAAAACTGTTGAACAAGATTATCGACTATTGTCACAAAGTGGCCAAGGCTGAGGGAGTGAAAGTACGTCAGAGCTATACACGCGAGGTAAAGGAACTTAAACTTACACAACGATTCCGTGGAAAGGCTCACAGCAAGAAGAAAGTGGCAAAGGCAGACCGTAAGATGCGCACCATAGCGGGAAGACTTGTGCGAGAGCTTCTTCGTGAACTGCCTGCCGACTGCATTTACAAAGACCACCTGGAACTATGTCTGAAGTTTGTAAACGGAGAACTGATAGATGGTCACAAGATCTATTCGCTTCATGAGCCAGACGTTCTCTGCATAAGCAAGGGCAAGGAGCACAAGAAGTACGAATTCGGCAACAAGGTCTCAATCGTCCGTTTGTGGAATGGAATCATAGTCGGAGCACTCTCTTTCAGGAATGAGTATGACGGTCACACAATTGACAAGTCACTGGAGCAGGTAGGACGAGTCTATGGACGCAAAATCAAGATAGCCGCAGGTGACAGGGGATACAGAGGACAGAAGATGTCGGGAGATACAAGGATTGTCATTCCTGAAGTACCAAAACCATCTGACTCCGCTTATGCTAAGGCTAAGAAACATGAACTGTTCAGGAAGCGGGCTGGAATAGAACCTGTCATAGGACATTGCAAGAGTGATCATCGTTTGGGCAGAAACTTCTATAAGGGTCTTTTCGGAGACTCTATAAACGTCATGCTCGCAGCTGCCGCATTTAACCTAAAAAGAGTCATGAGAGCTCTTTTGTGTCTTATCTGGCAGTGGACACAATGCCTGAAATCTGTCTTCCAAGGACAGGGAGCTAACTCACATTGCCTCGCATGTGCATATACGTGAGGTTTTTAAGGATTGACTA
>JAZUKC010000123.1:0-47305 GCA_045643065.1 Prevotella sp. | reverse complement strand
CTTTTCTAATTATTGGTGTCCAACATGGACATTACTGACGCTTATATATGTTTACCGGACAGCAATAAATTTGAGTCGTAATATCAGGAATATTGGGTATTGAAGTGATTAGTACGGGAGTCCACTTTCCTGTTCCATTTTTAGTTTATATTTTCAGTATGATATTAAGTATGTCTTGTGAAATTCTATGCTTCGACCATCTAAATATAATATTCATAATATTTTCAGTATAATTTTCAGTTTAGATTTTAAAATCATGACTAAAAATCTTTCTAAAAATATTATAAGGCATTGATATTGTGGTCGCTTCGCTCAAAATCTTTACTGAAAATCAGACTCAAAATCTTTACTGACAACTGGACACCCTAGTGATTAGTATTGAATCGCAAGATAAAAAGCATTGAATCGCGAGAATTTTTCGCGAAAATTGCTCGCGATTCAATACGAATCACATTGTCACCTCTAATAGATTAATCCTTTTACTGCGTAGAACACCACCGGCACAAGCAACGATGGCAGCAGATTCACTGTCTTGCAATCCTTTATGCCAAGTATGGCAAGACCTGAAGAAATGATAAGCACTCCACCCACGATGCTTAGTTCCACTCGCATTGGTTCCGGCATTCCAGCACTGAATATGCAGGCTATGCCGTAGAACATGCCTTGCCAGCAGAAGAGTATCGGTGCAGCCAGAAGCATGCCCCAGCCATAGACTGCAGCAAGAACTGTATTTGTCACAAGGTCGAGTGTGGCATTGGTGTAAAGAAAGGTGTTTGCTGGTTCGTCGATGGCAAAGCCCTGACTGGGCGACAGAGCCGAAAGCACAGGTCCCACTATAGAAAACGTGCCAATGCAATACAACAGACAACCAGTGGTAAGACCTTCCAGCAGTTCTGGTTCTTGTTTCCCGTTTTCCAGACGACGCTGCTGTCGTCGCTGCTGGTATCTCTCCAGACGACCGGCCAAGTCGAGTTTTGTGCCTATCAGAGACCCAATGGCAAGGCTGACGATAAAGAGCACTGGTATCTCGCTTTTAGGCATATTGCTCAGCGATGCGTTTGCTCCAAGCACAAGACATGCGAGGCCAAGTGCATCAAACAGTGTTTTGCGGTATTTTTCCTTTACATTCTGCCGCACCATGGCACCAAAAGTGCCACCTATTATTATGGTACAAGCATTTACTATAGATCCTAACATCTGTATCGAATTATTTCAGTTACACATTATTTTGGGTACAAAGTTACTTGAATTGTATTAAAATACAAAGTTATTGGCATATAAAAATGTCATATACAACACAAATAATCGAAAAAAAAGTGATTTTCAATGAACACAAAGCTTTTACTGTATCAAAACAAGTAAAATTATACACTCAAAAATTTGGAGGAATAAAAAATAAAGCGTAACTTTGCAAAATCAACCCCTTAGACCTATTTATAAACAATAAAAAAACTTACAGACAATAAGAAACAGAAAAAACAAGCGATTATAAACATATAGAAAACATAGCAGCATCAGACTATCATTGTGGTATTCCGAAATAAAGCTACCAACTTATTATTCAGAATAAATGCCACAACAATGATGGTTGGCTTTGGCGTATAAAATGATACCAAAGACCAATCCCGAAATGCAAGGATAGTAATGATGCCGATACCGGAAAGGTGTGGGCATTTTATTCTTATATTTCGGAAGAGGTTCTGTTGGTAGCTTAGCCTTGGAATACCATAAGAGTGTGTTCACACCCTTTTTGTACCCGTACGTTTTTGCCAGCGTCTTTTTTTATGATAGTTGTTGCGTACTATCAAAATGGCAAGCAAAGGAATCATATTACATACTCCGCTCCAGACATGGAGCACAGCAGGAGGCAACACCATTGTCTCCGCCCTTGACTGCGTACTGCCCGCAATACAGCGTAAGCGTCCTGCCTACGTTTTGTTGGACAACGTACGTGGCATATTGTGTTGCCCTTATCATTGTGACGTATCAGGATATTCCTTCGTCACTATTGACACCGGCAAGCGAGTCTTTATGCTTGGCAGAAGACAGTTCCTGCATGAATAATGCAGGCTAAGGCCGCTGCTCCTATAGGCAGCAAATATCGACAGAGTATAAGTCGTCATTCTCTAACTGCGCAGATCTGGACAATCTAACATAGGAATTCATAGAGAAGTTTGATGCATCGCTGTCCCGTTGTGAATAGTAATTATTAATCACAGCGTGGACGGCTATTGCATAAACTCTATGAAGGTCCGTCCAGAACCACGCAGTTTTTTTTGCTATAGCCTCCACGCTTTATTAAATGATAAAGCGAAAGTGAAGGAAAAGAATAATGCCCCTTTCCAACTAAATATAGGAGCAAAATTTAAGTTTATAGATTTGTTTTGTGGTATTGGTGGATTTCACCAAGCCATGACCTCATTGGGAGGAGAATGTGTGTTTGCCAGCGACATTGACAAGCATTGTCAGGAGACTTATTTCGAAAACTACGGAATAAGACCTGTAGGTGATATCACCAAAGTACAGGCAGAGGACATCGAACCATTCAACGTTCTTTGTGCGGGATTTCCTTGCCAGGCATTCTCGCACGCAGGAAAGCAGTTAGGTTTTAACGATCCAACTCGTGGAACATTGTTCTTTGATGTGATTCGCATTGCCAAGCATCACATGCCAGAATACATGCTTCTGGAAAACGTTAAGAATCTTGCTATGCATGATGATGGTCATACATGGGAAGTTATATATAATACGATACAGGAAGCAGGCTATAACGTATTGCGTCAACCCGTGATTTTCAGTCCTCACTTCATAGGACTTCCACAGAATCGTGAGCGCGTATTCATCATGTGTGTTCGTAAGGATGTTGGCGATATTCCAGAATTTGTCTTTGATGTCAAGAAGAAGGATTTGCCAGTATGCGACTTACAGAAAATCTTGCTTGATGATGACCAGATAGAGAACATTGAGAAATATCGCATCAACCAAAAGCAGATAGACCTTATCAATCTTTGGGATGATCTGGTAAAGGGTGTGAAGTGCGACATGCCGGGTTGTCCCATCTATGGTGAGTTCCTGCATGACCCTTCCGATAACGAAGACACTACGGGGTGGGCAGATTGGAAACTTGACTATCTCCGCAAGAACAATGCTTTCTACCTGAAGCATAAGGCATTCCTTGATGGATGGTTCAAGCGTGCGGAGAAGGTTGAGATGTATCAGAACACTCGCCGTCACCTAGAGTGGCAGACCTATCGCAGCGAGGATGAGTCGATGTGGAATCATATCATGCAGTTCCGCCAGTCGGGATTGCGTGTTAAGCGTCCTACTTATTTCCCTGCTCTTGTAGCTATCGTGCAGACATCCATCCTCGCTATGCGCAAGCGTTATGTGGTGCCTAGAGAGTGTGCAAGAATGCAGAGTTTCCCTGATTCGTTCAAGATGAATCCAGACGACCATATTGCCTATAAGCAGTTTGGTAATTCGGTGAACGTGGAAGTTGTCAAGCTCTTCGCTAAATATTTGTTTGGTGATGAAGAGGTAAGAGCAAAGTATGCTAGAAAAGAAATAAAGTAAAACCTAATTGACAGATACTATGGAGTACGAGTATATTAAGATTCCCAAGGCAGAAGATAAAAATTACACAGAAGACGAACTGATTGAGATTTATGCATCTATGTGCAATGATCCTTTGTATAGCAACCTGAGTAATGCAAAGAATGTAAATTGGTTATTTGGATTCATGTATGATGTTTACATTAAGAAGGCACACACTTCTGCCACCGCCATAGAAAGAAAGGCAAACACCCGGTATGGAACAACAACAGGCAACTCCGTGATGACTGTTGGTCAAGGGTTCAGATCAGACATGCTTCCATTATTCGTTAATTCACCGAGTACAGTAAATAGCAAGTTTATTCAACGCATATATTACGGTGCACCAGGTACAGGCAAGTCATATAGCGTGAAGAAAATCACTGAAGGATGTGAAGTTGTCCGTACGACTTATCATCCTGATAGCGATTACTCAACGTTTGTAGGCTGCTACAAACCTGAGACTGATGCCAATGGCAAGGTGTCTTATGCCTTCACCAAGCAAGCGTTTACGGAGGCATATATAAAAGCATGGAAGCAATTAAGTCAAGCGTCTTTCTCCCAACCGCAGAATCAAACAACACAATTATCGGTTGCTAATCCTAGCAATAAACCGACTACGTACCAAAACGAACGCGGTAGTGATTATTATATTCAAGAAGTCATAGAAGATGAAATAAGATACAAAAGAGTTGATTACGAAACCAAAAGTAGCATAAAAAAAGGATGGTCTCTTCGTTTCGAAGATTTTGAAATATATGGAGATGCATTTAAGTCTGCCGATTCTGGAAATCAAAGAGAACCTGTAGCCTATTCGGTTTATGCTAGATGCAAGTCGGTTGACCCTGATAATGTCACTAAAGAAAACTTTAATCATTGCTGGGATATTTACATAGAACAACTCAAAGAGCATAGCATTACCTTAAAACTTAAAAGAAAAAAAGACCGTATTATTAGTCTTAAAAATGACAAGATAAGTATTGCCGTAAATGACTACACAAAAAAGGAAGATCTTGAATCCTATTACGACGAACCAGATAAAGCTAAGGGTGCAGATAGTAATCTGATTAAAGACGTTTTGTATAAATATGATAAGACTAGTTTAGACAATGCTTTGGAAGAACTTAGCAATGCCTTGACGAATAGCGCTAGTATTGCACTTTCTTCAGAATGTTCAGATCATAACCTATTGGTCAAACCTGTTTTCCTCATCATAGAAGAAATAAATCGTGGCAACTGTGCTCAGATTTTCGGCGATCTCTTCCAACTCCTTGACCGCAACAGGGAAGGTTTCTCTGAATATCCTATACATGCAGACAAGGATTTAGCAAAGGAATTGAATAAAGAATTTACTAATGCTGATTTCAGCATGATTGTAGGTTGGATAAATTCTCTATACATAAAGGATTATCCTGAAGGTGTCATGAGCAGAGTAAAGTGTGGAGAGTTACTCCTACTTCCTTGTAATCTTAATCTCGTAGCCACGATGAATACCTCTGATCAGTCGCTTTTCCCTATGGACTCAGCTTTTAAGCGCCGCTGGGATTGGCAGTATGTGCGTATCAATCAAGGACAGGATGACGACAATAATAATCTAAATTGGAAGATTATTGCAGGAAGCAAAGAATACGACTGGTGGACGTTTGTCACAGAAATAAACAAGGTAATCGCAAAAGTAACGAACTCTGCCGATAAGAAACTCGGATTCTACTTCTGCAAGGCAGATACCAATGGCGTAATCGACGCTGATAAATTTGTCAACAAAGTGATCTTCTACTTGTGGAATGAGGTCTTTAAGGATTACGACTTTGATGATATGCCACAGGACAGCGTATTCACATTTACGAAGAAAGGCAGCAAGGACGAATACCTTGAGTTTGACGAGTTCTTCAAGGATGGAACAGACGAAAACGGCAGAA
Organism: Prevotella sp.; assembly: GCA_045643065.1. GTDB lineage: Bacteria > Bacteroidota > Bacteroidia > Bacteroidales > Bacteroidaceae > Prevotella. The sequence goes on along the minus strand of JAZUKC010000123.1, from coordinate 41,795 downwards.
CTGTTACGATAATAAACGAAGATACGGTGCAGCACTTCCTGTGGAAGGATAAGACGGTGTCTGGCAGTGAAGAGAATAAGTCTGAAAGCGAAGGAAATGCGCCCATAGATAATAGCGGCTTATCTGTAGAAGAAACAGAACCTGAAAAAGAAGATAACCTGGATGTAACCCAAACCGAATAGTGAGACTTTATGCACATCCTTTTTGAAGAGCATCCGTATCCTACCGAGAAAGTCAAAGACATTGTCGGAGAGGAACTTGCATCCGGAGTGCAACTGAAGCAGAATATAGTACAACTAAAATACGTTGGTTACTATTTCAACCCTCAGTTGAATGACGGTAAGGGGGATATTGTGTATATACTGCCCAAGGTATTCCTTTCTGGAGATGATGAGGAAACGGTCTTTGGAATAAAACCAGAAGATGAAAGGTTTCTAAACTTCAATCCCAAGGAATGGAAAAAGGTCACGGAATCAAGCATTCAGTTTAAGTCAGAAGCAGACGACAATATAGTACTTTCCAAAAATAAAGTATTTGAGTTCTTTCATGGATTCACGACCTGGTTGTATCGCGCAATAAATGTTTACAGACACAATCATGCAGGAAGCGGGAACAAGGACAAGAACGAAGAGGCAGAGGCAGTTGTATATACGTCGATTAAGTATTCTAGAAGCGGAAGTCAGGCAAACAATACATGGATGGAAGTCATCCTTGCTCTCCTTGAGTATGCAAAGAAGAACAAGGACTACATTACATTCATCCTTAAGACTGTTCACTCGGGCTATAATAAGATAAACTGGAGCAAAACTGTATCCAGGAGTAATTCTGTGATACAGGATGACGAGGTATTCTATATGAACCCTGTCAACAGGAAGCGTGTCGTAAATCATGAAGAGGAACTGTTCGTTATTTTCTATAGCATACTCAACTATTTGCTCGAAGAGTACGGATTTGCCTTGATCAGCAATGTCGGATACGAAACCATCAAAGGCAAACAGTTTGATAAATACATGAAAGGCTATGGTAAGAAACGCCTACGTCAGATAAAGTATAAGTATTTTTCAGACAGATTCTTGGAATTGTGGCAACTCTGCTATGATTTCTTCGACAAGGCAGAGAGAATCCACAAATCTACTGATAATGGTGAGTATCTGCTTGTTTCAAGCTTCCATTATGTTTTTGAGGATATGGTAGATGAACTGATCAGCGATAAGAATCTGCCTGATAACCTGAAGAACCAGAAAGATGACAAGAGAATAGACCATCTGTTTACATACAGGTATCTGATTGAGCAGAATTCGGATGCAGAAAAAGATGGCATGAATGACAAAATGTACTATATTGGCGACTCAAAGTTCTACAAGCGCAATAGTGAACTTAAGGGACATGATGTGCCAAAACAGTTTACATATGCCAGGAATGTGACTCTATGGCACATGATGCTCCTGCAGGAACTCGCCGAAAAAGGAACGCCTGATGATAAAAAAGCACGTGGCTATAACGAAATCCAACTGTATGACAGCATAACCAAAGGATATAACATCATACCAAACTTCTTTATCAGCACCAAGGTAGATGACAATCTGGATTATTCAAAGCATAACTTTGATTCGTCTAAATTAGGAGAGACTCAGCAATACTCCCAGTCTTATAGTCTGGATTTGCCTTTGTTCAAGGATTCAACTCTGTTTGCTCTGCACTACGATGTCAATTTCCTGTATATTCTGAAAAAATATTCAAGAAAGAAGGCATCAGAGTATGCAAATTTCCGTCGTGATATCAGGAAGAAATGCAGAGACAGCTTTGTAGAGTTCCTCGATAGCAAATACACATTCTATCAGGTAATGATACCTAACGGACAGATTTCTAGTTTTGTAGAGGATTATTTTTATGCACTTGACGGACTTGTATTCTCCTTTATACCAAAGAAAACAGGAGGTCGTGTTTTGCTCTTTGCACAAGAAAAGGAACCAAAAATACAGACTGATTTGCTTGAAATAGATGGCCAAAATCTTACTGTAAAAAAACAAGACGGAAGAGGTTCTTATACTATTAAGTTGAGTGCGCCATTTGAACTTAAATCTCCATCATACGAAATGGCAAGCATATCCTTACCAAGGGATTTGAATGAATACTCATCAAAAGGTATTGACGTTAAAAAGGACATTAAATATGACGGTGCATTACAAAACATTTCTTCTGACTCCAAATTAAGAACTGAGGTGATAGACCTAATCAATAAAGGTGATGAAATAGAAGCATTGTCTATCCTACAAAGGCATCTACATGAATTATTCCCTGAGATGGATCTTCACAACTATGCTCATTTAATAGATAATTTGCGCCAAAACAAATGATAGGCATATAAAAAAAACATGGCAATTCTATACAAAAATATTCAGCGTGGAAGCGAGGTCCTTTTAAGTGCATCTCAATATGAAGAGCATTTAGCAGAACCTGAGGTGTTTGAAGAGCATTTCTTTAAAATGTTCTCAAATATAGTAGAGCGCTATTCTCATATATCATACGTTAATGGTACGATACTTTACACTGTAAAATATAGAGAATTGGACAAAGAAGTTTGCATTTTATGGGGACCTCTTAAGAATTCTGGCACTGATGGTGTTGATAGGAAAAGAATACAAGTGCTGCCGGCAGTCGTGCTGAAAGATGAAACTCCATATTTTGCTATTGGCGCATATAATACACTTGACACTGTAATATATGCTGCCGTCCTGGGTGGTGTACGTGAATTTATAAAACATGCACAAAACGGAAAGTCATATTCTTCTCTTTGGATAGACTATCCATCACTATGGGATGCTTATAAGTTTGGATTCCAAGATTGGTGTGACAAAAAGGGACGAGACATTATAGCATGCAAAGCAGATAAGATAGAAAAGATTCACAATTCCATAATCAGACTTATTTCGCTTATCAACAATAAACCTAGTGAGAACACGTCACATAGTCTATCGGGCAATCCAATGGATTTTGTTGACTTCAGCAAAGAAATCAGCAAGTACAAAACGGATGAATCATTACCGAGAAATGCCTTGTTCAGGGATATGGCCTTAAAGCGGGAAAATTATACATGTGAACTATGCGGAACAAATGAGACCTTTACAGATAAGAACAATGAAGAATATTTTGAGGGACACCATCTCATTATGTATAATTTGAAAGTACAAAGCAGATTTAAATATTGCCTTGATCACCCTAGCAATATCATATGTTTGTGCCCTACTTGTCATAGGCGTATTCATCATGCATCTGTAGCTGACACGCAAAGCATGCTATTGAAACTCTTTACAAAGCATAATGATTTGCTGAAGAATTATGGAATAAAGAACCTTAAAGAAATAATAAACGATTATACAAAATAACTATGGATACAGTAGATATAAGACCTTCATTAGGAGACATCCTAAACGGTTATCAGCGTTTGTCATACAAACCAGAGACCGCCATAGCCGAATTTGTAGATAATTCAACAGCAAGCTATTACGAGAATCAAGCAATCCTTGATTTGCTTGGAGAAGCGCTTGAAATACACATTAACTACGATTCTAGTCAGAAGATCCTTGAAATCAGGGATAATGCATGGGGAATGGATAAACAAACGTTTGCAGATGCCCTTACTATTGCGAAACGTCCCGAAAGACAAGGAGGACGAAATGAGTATGGCATGGGCATGAAGACTGCGGCGTCTTGGTTTGGCAAGAATTGGACTGTTATAACTAAGACTCGTGGTCTAGATGAACAATATACCGCAAATGTAAATATAGACGCATTAGTAGCATCAAAGGAGAATGAGATAACGATAAAGACCAAGTTAGTTAATGATGACAGTCATTATACGATTATCCGCATAACAAATCTTAGTCGCAAAATACAAGGTCGCACAATAGAAAAACTGATTAAAGAGTTGTCGAGTATCTATCGTAGCGACATTAACTCTGGAAGTATATCTATTTATGTAAATGGTCAACTCCTTTCTTATAAATTGCCTGAAATACTCACGGAGAAGATTGATGGCGTTGAGAAAGTATGGAAGAAAGAATTTGAGAGTTATGTTCTGCATGACGGTCAAAGGTATAATTTTAAGGGGTTTGTTGCTTTACGTAACGTAGGTAACTATAAAGAAACAGGTTTTGCTTTACTTAGAAGGGGAAGAGTCATTGTAGGTGGAGTTGACAAAAACTTCAAGCCTCAGGAGATCTTCGGTTCTGCAAATAGTTTCCAGTCACTTAGAATATTCGGCGAAGTACATCTTGATGAATGGCCAGTTACCCAAGCAAAAGATGCATTTGATTGGGATCTTGATGGACTTAAGGAAGCATTCATTGATAAATTGTATGATCTCGTAGAGGATTATATTACTAAAGCAAAAACTGCTCGAAAGAAAGAAAAGGAATCTGAATCTATTATTTCCGTTGAGACTGTAAAGGAAATCGGAGATGAAACCTATGATGATCTAAGTGCAATTGACGAAGTTGAAGTTGCACCGAAAAATGATGTAAAAGTATCGGCAGTTACATCTCCTGAAAAGGAATTAATACCATCCTATACAACAGCAGTTGATATCCTGAATACAACATATAACATACAAGTTAATTTTATTACAGACATCAATAAGGAACTAATTACGGTATTTGACAATCTCGAAGAGGAGAAACTTGAGATTGAATTCAATACCGCACATCCCTATTTTGATGAAATAAAAGAGAAAGAGGTATTTATTAAGGTTTTCCAAAAATATCTCATTTTGCAAGTTATTTCTGAAAAATATCTTGAACGTGTTTCAACTCATAGTGGAAGAGTATATCCATTTGAAATCCGCGAGACGATAAATAGGATGCTTGAAGAAATCAAGGATGATAAAAAGAACGAAATCTTTAATTAATATATATGATAACAAACGGAACAATACTTAACCAAGTTTTCAAAAACGGAAACTATGGTGAGCATCAGCAAAAGTCAACACTTGAGAATGCTGTTCGCATTTATGGTAAATTACCTAATCCTGAAAATAACATACCGTCTAATGTCGGCATCGTCGTTGGCAGGGTTCAGAGTGGAAAGACAGCAAACGTCATAACTCTGTCTGCATTAGCACTGGATAATGGTCATAGGTTAGTTGTTCTTTTTTTGTCCGACACCAATAATCTTTTGACACAAAATACAAATCGTATCGCTAAGAACTTTGAGAACATAGATAATGTAGAGGTTGTAAAGAAATCAAAGGATGGAGACTTTGACACAATCTTAGATGTTCCTACACTTGAATCATTATATGAGGACGGTGGGAATCTTGTAATTTGTAGTCTTAAGCACGCTAAGCACATCCAGGAAATTACTGATCTCATAAGTAAAACTCCATATAAAGATGATTATACTTTAATCATCGATGACGAGGGGGATGACATAGGACTCAACACTGCAGCATTCAATGAGAAGTTTGTCGAAGATGCAAACGGAAACCTTATTGAAGAAGAGCGTACTGCTACCAACGGGGCAATCATAGGACTGAAAAAGGCATTTTCAAAACTTGGATATATCTCTTTGACTGCAACACCTGAAGCAAATATACTCCTTCAAGATTTCCAGCAGCTTGCACCAGATTACTGCGTAACAATGGAACCTAATCCTGGATATACGGGACTGCTTACTTTCCATAGCGAAACAAGCGACAGAGTTGTGGAGATAGATGACTATTGCGACCTTCTTGAGGACAATGGATTACCTGAATCATTTGAAGAGGCGTTTGCGTTTTTTGTGGCAGGATGCATACTGCGCAAAGAGCGTGAGAATGGTAAAAAGTTCAAGCATTCTATGATGGTACATCCATGTAGTAAGATAGAGAATCATGAGATTGTGTATGATAAGGTCAAACTTTATGTTGAAAAGATAAAATACAATTTAGAGAAAGGCAATCAAAGCGCACAGATATTCATTCGTCAAATTATAGATAAGTGCAAAGAATTATCTATAAGTTCTTCTGTAAAACCAGACTATATACTTGCCACAATAAAAAAGACAAAACTTCACCTTGTAAACTGCGCTCAAGCTGGTAATGATTTGAATAAAGCGATGAAACTGATGCCTTATCACATCGTGATAGGAGGAAATATGCTTGATCGAGGTATTACGATAGAAGGTCTAGCAGTTTCATATATGATAAGAATGGCTAAGAAAGGACAAGCGGACACACTGCTGCAGAGAGCGCGATGGTTCGGATATAAACAATCATACATAGACCTATGTCGTGTCTATATGCCAAAAGAACTAAAGCAGCAATTCTATAATTTAATTGAGATTGAGGAATCTGTATGGCAATTCCTGTATGAATGCGACTATAATAATTTGAGTCCAAAGGCACTATCACCATTACTACAGTTGCCGCAAGGGATGAAGATTGCATCTGAAAATAAGGCAAAATACATAACGACCAATTTGATTTCCCTTACCAAGACGCAATCAATAATTGTACATGACCATTTGAAGAACAATGACAACCTGGAACTTGTCAATCGTATTTCATGGTCAGATAAAGATGTCATTACTTATTCTACTAGTCAAGTCCATAGAAAAAAAACAATTAAAGTGGATGAGTTTCGCGATTTTGTTAATGCCTACAATTTCTCAGAAGAAGACGATACAATGAATCGTGGTTATTTGCTGAGGCTTCTCGATAGGTTAGGTTCTACAGAAGTTGATATTTGGGATATGAGATATGAGACTGGTGAAAAGCGTTCAACAGTTGATTACCGTATCAAGGCATTGCTTCAGGGTTATAGTGAAGGAAAATCAGTAAATGATCCTGATTACTATATTGGTGATAGAAACTTGAGGACTGACAACCTGTCAATCCAGATGCATCATGTTGTTCTAAAGAATGATATTGATGATCAATACAAGACAGGAGATAAAGTTGTAGTACTAGCAGCAATTTTACCTAATGGATATGTAGGAGGTTATGCTGCACAAAAGATTTCAAAAAATGAAATCAAAGAAATCCTACATAATTATTTGTTTTTTTAAAAGAAATGGAATTATGAAGTACAAAGTAACTTTTATGGGTTACCCTCTTTGGGTAAGAATGATAAAACTTGATGAGATCCAGCGTGAACTATTTATGGATAATGAGCGACTCGACGACTTGTGGGAAGAGTGTGACTGCGAGATTGATGAGTATGCTGTAGAAAGAGAACTGCTAACTTGCCAGGATAGGATGCAGATTACTGTTGAAGACGAAAACGGAGAAAACGTGTTTGATACAGAATCCCTCGATGACATCAAGCAATATCCATACTATGATGAAGATGAGGAAATTGACATTATTCCTGAGGAATATGCTTTCAAGGGCGTAGAGGATGGAATGTACATCATTTGCCAAGACACGATGAAAGGTTCGTTCTGGGAGGCAGATATAGAACTTGCTGACGCTTTTGATCCATCAAGACTATATATGGTTCAAGATGATGTCCTCAACAATGAGTTCTGTCCAGATGATTGTTTCCCTATGGGCGTACTGTATTACCAGAAAGGCGATAGCATAGACCTCGATAATGACAGACTGGAGATGAGTTTTGTCTCTGACAATGGCAGCTACGGATACTCAGTCAACATTTCATCCGTCAAGGAGAAGGATTGGTGGACAATAGAAAGGGAATAACCAGGGCATGAATGTAGTCTCGCTCTTTGCAGGTTGTGGAGGATTGGATCTTGGTTTTGAACAAGCAGGATTCAAGGTAGTTTGGGCAAATGAATTTGACCAGACCATCCATCCTACCTATAAATTGAACCACCCGAATACCGTTTTCTGTGGTGATGATATCCGCACAATAAAAAGTGAGGATATTCCTGACTGTGATGGTATTATCGGTGGTCCTCCTTGCCAATCCTGGAGTGTTGGAGGTAAGGGGAAAGGTTTTGACGACGAGAGGGGCAAATTGTTCCTTGACTATATTCGTATAGTTGAAGACAAACGTCCAAAGTTCTTCCTGATAGAGAATGTCGCTGGCATTTTGGAGGAAAAGCACAAAGAGGCGTTTACGATGTTCCTTGATAGACTCAAAAATGCTGGTTACGATGTGTCATACTCGCTCCTGAATGCTGCTGACTACGTTATCCCCCAAGATAGATTCCGTGTCTTTATAGTTGGTACCCGAAAGGAACTTAACGTAAAATACACATTTCCAGAATCGCCAGGAACACCACTTATAACATTAAAGAAGGCTATTGGAGATATTATAGATACACCAAGATTCTCTGAAGGTGATATAAATTCGGAAGTCACCGAACATGGTTTGTGGAATCATGATGTGTACACAGGTCCATATAGTTATAACTACATGCACAGCAATCGTGTAAGGTCTTGGGATGAGGTATCATTCACAATACAAGCACAGGCAAGTAACGCTCCTCAGCATCCTCAAGCGCCAAAGATGCCTATATCCGCTTCTGGTGGTAGAACATTCAAACCTGGATACGAGCATCTATATCGTAGATTGAGTGTCAGAGAGTGTGCAAGAATACAAACATTCCCTGATTCATTTCATCTTATATATAAAAACGTAAAGGATGGGTATAAGATGATAGGCAATGCGGTTCCTCCTAGAATGGGAAAGTATCTAGCAATGCAATTTCTTATTGCCTTTGGCAAGGAAAACTCTGAGCATTCTAAGGATAATAATACTATCAAACCGATAGACATACGAGAACTTTCTAAGAAATATCCTAATAGAATTGCAGAAAACTTAAATATAACTGCTGACTTGGGCGGACTTGATATTTCAAAGAATGTCTTGATATCTCTCGTCAAGGCAGATACAATAAGTTACTATTCAAAACAGGATGCACGTATATATTATACAGGTAGGAAATTCCCTTCAACCGTGGCGCTCAACAAGTTATACTATTTCATGCCATATATCAAAGGTAAGGGTATTCGAGATTTGTATTTTATAGAAATAGCACGTGTTGGATCAAAGCAAGAGGTTCACCCAGAATGCGATGACAACGATTTCAGACTTGTATTTGAGATAAAGTTTGTAAAGCAGTTATTCAACGAATACATACCCGTAAACTTGAACATCTGGCATACCTTTACTGATACAACACTCGAGAAACTCGTAGTTCTAAAAGATGACATCTCGGAATCTATGTAAAAAGTATATAGAAAAAGTATGGCAAAACTTACTCCCGACCAACGATATAAGAACATGTCTGCGATTCGTGCTAAGGACACGAAGCCAGAGATTATTGTGCGAAAATTTCTTTGGAATAGAGGGTTCCGCTATAGGTTGAATCATCCCAGATTACCGGGAAAACCAGACGTCGTGCTTCGCAAATATCGCACATGTATCTTCGTTAACGGGTGTTTCTGGCATGGCCATGACAACTGCAACATTTTTAAGTTGCCTAGTTCTAATGTTGAATATTGGAACCGTAAGATAACCCGGAACAAGGAGCGAGACATTGAAGTGCAAAAAAAACTTGCATCGATGGGATGGCACTCTATAACAATATGGGAATGTGAATTAAAATCCACAAAAAGGGAACAGACGTTAGAGTCCCTCGCCTTCACCCTTAACCACATCTTTCTTGAGAATCACAAAGTAAAGCGATATGAGATGCCTGAAGTTGATGGATATGCGATGGTTGCCGAAGGTATTGAATGAGTTCCTGATGATGGCCAGAAAAAGGTGGACTAAGTGTACTGTTGTGAGTGATTAATGTACTATAAAACGGTAAAACTTCTTAAAAAGGTGGGCTGAGTCCACCTTTTTGTGGATAAAATTGTTGTATTTGAATATTTTTTTGTAACTTTGCATTATGTAAACAAAAAACAATGATAAGACATGAAATACTCAACTTTATCTGATGTGCTTGCTGCATGGCAATCCATGCAACCACTCTCTGCCAGAGATCACGAAATGCTTAGCAGACGCTTCGCCATTGACTTCAACTATAACAGTAATCATATTGAAGGCAACACTTTGACTTATGGACAAACAGAAATCCTCCTGTTGTTTGGAAAAGTCATAGGTGAAGCCAGAGTGGATGATGTGATAGAAATGAAAGCCAGTGATGTCGGACTGAAAATGATGAAAGAAGAGGCTCGCTTAAAGGAGATGCCTCTAAGCCAAACATTTATACGCACCCTTCACAAAACTCTACTCAGAGAAGACTATACCGTATATAGGAATCTGCCTGGTGGCATGACAACGAGCTATGTTATTCATGCCGGACAGTATAAGACACGTCAGAACTCTGTCATTACTCGCTATGGTGACCGTTTTGACTATGCATCGCCAGAGGAAACTCCTGCTCTGATGGCTGACCTCGTGAATTGGTATAATGAGGAAGAGAGACGCGGTGCCCTTTCACCCGTAGAATTGGCGGCATTGTTCCATTACCGATACATCAGAATACACCCATTTGAGGATGGTAACGGACGAATAGCGCGACTGATGATAAACTTCATTCTGGCTCGCCATGGATATCCGATGATTGTGGTTCGTAGCAGAAAGAAGCAAGAGTATCTCGAGGCATTGCATAAAACAGATTTGAAGGTGGGCAGTATTCCGTCAGATGGGGCAAATGCGAAAATAGAAGATATAACCGATTTTCTTAAATATTTCCAAAACCTTATGAAGGAGGAAATAGAGTATAACATACGGTTTTTGACAGAAAGGGGCGACAACGTATGGTGGTTTGATGGTGAGCGGATTACTTTCCGTTCAGAAACGACAAGTAAGATTCTGCAGATGATCAGACGCGAAGCATTTATCACGATACAAGACTTGATGGACGAGACGGGCATAAACAAATCTGCCGTTAACAAACAGCTAAAACTTCTTAAGGAGAAGAAATATATAGCCAAGAATGAGGATACAGGTGGGTGGCGTGTAATCATCACCCCATCAATATAAATCTCACATAAGCCATGCCTCTAACTCCAGAACAAATAGCAAAGATACGCAAGAAGGAGGCAGAAACGCCTGATGCTTTGAAGCGTAACCCTCTCAATGATTATACTGAGGGGTGGTTTCATGTTACCCTAAATACAAGGGGTGAGGCACCAGTGCTGGGATATATCACCGGTGACCCTAATGCTGTGGATGGCAGCCCAGATGCTCCGAGATGTGTGCTGACGGAGCTGGGGCGGAAGGTGGAGGAGAGTTGGAAAGCTATCACAAACTATTACCCAGAAGTAGAGATAGACCTATTTATAGCTATGCCTGAGCACGTGCACGGCCTTCTACATCTAAAGCCAACAAACAAGGTGCACCTTGGGCAGATAGTCAGGGGCTTCATGATTGGCTGCACCCACGGTTATTGGGACACGTTGGGCATTGACTGGGGGGAAACCGAGCATAAAAAAAGCGGTATACCGCTTGTAAGCACAGACCGCGACCACACCCGCTCCTACCGTGGCCCGGCGCTCATGGTGCGAGGATACAACGATGTAGAGGCTGTGACAGAGGAAGAGATAGAGATAAAGCGGCGGTATATACTCAACAATCCTCGCAAACGCCTGATAACACGTTCCAAACCTGACCGCTTCCACATCCATCGTAACATGAAGAGTGTCAGCTGGACTCCGGAGCGCATCATGCGGGGCCTATGTGCTGACCGCTTCATTGCTGCAGACAGGAGCCAGCAGGTGAAGGCCTGGCAACAAATAACAACACGCGGAATGAGAAATAGCCGTGGTAAGATAAGTGCTACACTAAAATTTGAAAAGTCACGTCCCATCCTTGAACTTGTCGGCAATATGGACCTGCTGAAGCGCCCACTCTTTCCACTCATCTGCCACAGAGCGGACGCACATCTCATTGAGCAGCAGAAAACGGCTGTACTGAGGGCGGCGAGGGAGCAAGGGGGTGTCATTGTCACCGCATGTGTGAGTCCAAGGGAACGCGACATTGTGAAACTACTGCAGCTGGAGCTGCTGCCAGTGATTGTAGTGATGGACAATGGATTCAGCGAAAAATACAAACCCATTGGTAAGGCGTTCTATGCCGTGGCAGAAGCACGCCGTCTGGAGGTGACACCTTGGGAATATGAATATCGCCGCCGTGAGATGCGACCCGTAAAAGACGAGCAAGGGCTTCCCGTCCTCGATGCCAATGGACAGCCGAAGATGGAAGAGATTCCTGACATCACACGCGAGATGTGCATGGTGATGAACGAAGTAGTGCGCATGATAGCGAAGAAAGAAGACGGATGGTGGAAGGACTGATATCTTGCCGATAAACCAAAATAAGGGCATCACTATCGAGAGAGATTAGTGATGCCCTTTTATTAATGGTCAGCCTGGGAAAGGCTTTTTAATACTCTGCGTTGTTTGGAGTGCGTGGGAATGGGATGACGTCGCGGATGTTCTGCATACCTGTCACGAAGAGGATGAGACGCTCGAAGCCAAGGCCGAAACCTGCGTGTGGGCATGAGCCGTAACGACGGGTGTCGAGGTACCAGTTCATATCCTTCATAGGGATGTTACGTGCCTCAATCTCGCCCATGAGCTTATCGAATGACTCCTCACGTACTGAACCACCGATGATCTCACCAATCTGTGGGAACAGCACGTCAGTACCCTGAACTGTCTGACCGCTCTTGCCGTTGTAGCCTGACTCCTCCTCGTCTATCTTCATGTAGAATGCCTTGATGGCCTTAGGATAGTTGGTCATGATGACAGGCTTCTTGAAGTGCTCCTCTACGAGGTAACGCTCGTGCTCAGAAGCAAGGTCGTCGCCCCACTCGCATGGGAATTCAAACTTCTTGCCGCCAGCGATAGCCTCCTGCAGAATGCGGATGCCCTCGGTGTAAGGCAGACGTACAAACTCAGAGTTGAGCACTCCGTTGAGACGCTCAATGAGTCCCTTGTCAATCATCTTGTTGAGGAACTCAAGGTCATCCTTACAGTTGTCGAGAGCCCAACGGATACAGTACTTGATGAAGTCCTCTTCGAGGTCCATAAGCTCTGGGAGGTCCATGAATGCAACCTCTGGCTCGATCATCCAGAACTCTGCGAGGTGGCGTGGAGTGTTTGAGTTCTCTGCACGGAAAGTAGGACCGAAGGTGTAAATTGCACCGAGTGCTGTTGCACCAAGCTCGCCCTCAAGCTGACCAGATACAGTAAGCGAAGTCTGCTTGCCGAAGAAGTCGTCAGAGTAGTCAATCTTGCCCTCTTCGTCCTTCTTCAGATTGTAGAGGTTCTTTGTTGTCACCTGGAACATCTGTCCTGCACCCTCACAGTCAGAGGCTGTGATGAGTGGAGTGTGGAAATAGAAGTAGCCATGCTCATGGAAGTAGGTGTGGATAGCCATCGCCATGTTGTGGCGGATACGCATCACAGCACCGAAGGTGTTTGTACGCAGACGGAGGTGTGCATACTGACGCATGTACTCGAAAGTCTGGCCCTTCTTCTGCATAGGATAGTCATTGCCACAGAGACCATAGATCTCAATCTTCTCAGCATGTACCTCTGATGCCTGACCCTGTGCTGGACTCTCTACGAGTTTGCCCTCTACACAGATACAAGAACCAGTGGTTATCTGCTTCAGAGTCTCGTCTGCAACAACGCCATTATCAACAACAACCTGTATATTCTTGATGGTAGAGCCGTCATTGACAGCAATGAAGTCAACGGCTTTAGATGAACGGTGGGTACGAACCCAACCTTTTATTGTGATCTCCTTGCCATAGTCGGTTGACTGGAGGGCATCAATTACTTTTGTTCTCATAAGACCCTCCCCCCGTGCCCCCTCCCGTTGATAGGGAGGCGGAGCCAAAATGCTTTTATACTCTTGGGGGAGTATAGAGTTTCTAAATTGTTGAAAATATTATGTTTTTCCACCCTGCAAATGCAATTCCTCTCCCCCTCCCTATCAACGGGATGGGGACTGGAGGGGGTGGGTCTGTTTATTCAAATGCGCCCATGCGAAGCATGTCAACTTCCTTCTCTGTGAGGAAGCGCCAGTCGCCACGACGAAGGTTCTTCTTTGTCAGACCAGCAAACTGTACACGATCAAGCTTAATGACACGATAGCCGAGGCTCTCGAAGATACGACGCACGATGCGGTTCTTGCCAGAGTGAATCTCAATGCCCACCTGCTTCTTGTCTGTAGGCGAAGCATACTCAATGGCATCAGCACGGATTGGACCGTCCTCAAGTTCTATGCCATCAGCAATCTGCTGAAGGTCGTGAGCAGTAACGTTCTTGTCGAGGAATACGTGGTAAACCTTCTTCTTCAGGAACTTAGGGTGAGTAAGCTTAGAAGCAAGCTCGCCATCGTTGGTGAGAAGGAGCACACCGGTAGGGTTGCGGTCAAGACGACCTACTGGGTAGATGCGCTCAGGACAAGCATCCTTAACGAGATCCATGACAATCTTACGCTGCTGTGGATCGTCAGATGTAGTAACATAGTCCTTTGGCTTGTTGAGAAGCACGTAAACCTTCTTTTCTATTGCAACAGGCTGATCGTGGAATACGACGTTGTCTGTACGAAGCACCTTTGTTCCGAGCTCAGTAACGACCTGACCGTTTACTGTGACAAGACCTGCCTGGATGAAATCGTCTGCCTCACGGCGGCTACATACGCCAGCGTTAGCAAGATACTTGTTAAGACGGATTGGTGCATTTGGATCGATGTGTGCCTCGCTGTACTCGATGCGCTTCTTCATGCTGTACTTTGCATTAGGATCGTAGCCTGGAGTGCGCTTGCGAGGTGCTGGACGTCCGTAGCCCTGCTGGCCATAGCCACCACGCTGCTGACCGTAACCGCCCTGCTGACCATAACCGCCACGCTGCTGATAGCCACCCTGGCCATAACCACCGCGCTGCTGACCGTAGCCACCACGCTGCTGATAACCGCCCTGGCCGTAACCACCGCGCTGCTGGCCATAGCCACCACGCTGCTGGTATCCGCCACGCTGCTGATAACCACCCTGTTCGAATCCTTCTTCGCCTTCCGGACGGTTGTTGTAGCGAGGACGGTAGCCACCCTGTGGACGCTGACCATATCCCTCTCCGTCGTTGTTGTAGCGAGGACGATAGCCACCCTGTGGGCGCTGACCGTAGCCGCCATTGTTATTGTAACGTGGACGCTGACCGTAAGCCTGACGTGGCTCACCCTGTTCATTACCATCCATCTGCAGACCGCCTCCGAATCCTTCTGGTCGGAAGCCATTTTCGCTACGTCCGCTGAAACGTGGACGGTCAGAACCGTAAGCTGGGCGCTGAGCACGAATGCGCTGACGCTGTGGGCGTCCCTCTGTGTTCTGGTCTCTGTTGAATGCAGGCTTGTTGTAACCCTCACGGTTATTCTCGCCTACCTGTTGGTTCTCCAGGTTAATGTTCTTTTCTTGTTCCATAGTTGTTTTTAGTGTTTTTTTTGTGTTACGTCTGTGACTCTCTCGAGCCTAATGATTAATTATATGTTTTTAATTTGGGTTTATAATCAGTCTTAAATACCTGTGTAGTTCGAAGGTGTTATTGCCATCAACTCAGCCTTAACAGCGTCGCTGACATTGAGAGTCTGAATGAACTCATGTATCGTCTCTTCTGTCATCTTTGTGTTTGTACGTGTGAGAGCCTTCAGTGCCTCGTATGGGTGTGGGTAAGCCTCACGACGAAGGATGGTCTGGATAGCTTCAGCCACTACCGCCCATGTATTGTCGAGGTCAGCCTGCAGAGCCTGCTCGTTGAGAATGAGCTTGCGCAGGCCCTTCAGAGTACTCTGGATAGCAATGACACCATGTCCGAGAGGAGTACCGATGTTACGCAGAACGGTAGAATCGGTAAGGTCGCGCTGCAGACGGCTTACAGGAAGTTTGGCAGCAAGAAACTGCAGGATGGCATTAGCGATGCCGAGGTTACCCTCAGAGTTCTCGAAGTCGATAGGATTCACCTTGTGAGGCATAGCGCTTGAACCAACCTCACCAGCCTTAATCTTCTGCTTGAAGTACTCCATAGAGATGTACATCCAGAAGTCGCGGTCAAGGTCGATGATGATAGTGTTGATACGACGGAGGGCATCAAAGATAGAGCCCATGTGGTCGTAGTTAGAGATCTGAGTTGTATATTGCTCACGCTCAAGACCGAGTTTCTCAGCAACAAACTTATTGCCGAACTCACGCCAGTCATACTCAGGGTAAGCAACATGATGAGCATTATAATTGCCAGTAGCACCACCGAACTTAGCAGTGAACTTACACTGCTTAAGCAGAGCGAGCTGCTCCTTCAGACGATAGACAAACACCATAACCTCCTTGCCGAGACGAGTAGGAGAAGCAGGCTGTCCGTGAGTCTTAGCAAGCATGGATACATCCTTCCACTCGTTAGCATAGTCCTCGAGCTGCTGGATGAGTTCCTCCACCTGTGGATAGTAAACCAGCTCCAGCGCCTCCTTGATAGAGAGAGGCACACTGGTGTTGTTGATGTCCTGAGAAGTCAGACCGAAATGAATAAACTCCTTATAAGGCTCAAAGTAACCCTCAGCCACAGTACCGTTAGCACTCATAGCGTCCAGCTGCTCCTTGATAAAGTACTCCACAGCCTTAACGTCGTGGTTAGTAACCTTCTCAATATCCTTCACACGCTGAGCGTCAGCGACAGAGAAATCCTCATAGATCTTACGAAGCAGAGGGAAGAGACTCTGGTCGAAACTTGCCAGCTGAGGGAGAGGAAGTTCACAAAGAGTGATGAAGTATTCTATCTCCACACGCACACGATAACGCACGAGAGCATACTCAGAGAAATATTCAGCAAGACTATCAGTCTTACCACGATATCGACCATCAATAGGTGAGATGGCAGTCAATAATTCAAGTGTCATATAATTTCTTTAAAAACTAATACTTATTTACAAGGTGCAAATTTACAAAATATTCTTGAAATGAAGAAATAAACTCCCATCTTTTTGCACCTATTTAAATAATAATTAGGAATAGTTAGCAGATATCAAGCATACAGAAATGTCAGGACATAAAAAATCCCCGCAACTCCCGAAAGAATCACGGGGAACACCCCTGGTGGGCGCTGACGGATTCGAACCGCCGACCCTCTGCTTGTAAGGCAGACGCTCTGAACCAACTGAGCTAAGCGCCCGTCGTTAAGACGGTGCAATTTAAGAAAAAACATTGTTGTTAAAACCCTTATTTCTTAATTGCGATGCAAAGGTACTGACTTTTTTCGAACTGTGCAAATTTTTAGAAGACTTTTTTCAAAAAAAGTGTGTTTTTTTGTTGTTTGGTGGTAATTTTGCTTGTTTTTATGGATAATTTATGGTAGTTTTGCAGAGAAAATGAAAGATTACTAATTCAATTGATCAGAAGCGATAAAATGCAATAATCATGCTGACGATTTCGTAATACTTACTCATTAAGTAGGTGTGCAAAAAAACAATCAATTACTAAGGAATGCCGAAAGAAGGGATAAACGTAAGAAGTCTGATACATACTGTGCCTATGCTCAGGTATGCGATACTTATAATAATAGGTATCGTAATTGGAGATGGACTTTTCGGAATAATAAGTCCAAGAGCATGGATCGTGATGATGAGCATTCTCGTTGGAGCTGCAATACTGACGACGAAGAAACATCCCATGGCAAGCAGCATACTGATACTGGCGAGTATGGTAGCATTTGGAGCATTCAGAATCTGCTGGAACGAGACTGGAGCTTACGACATGAAGAAAGAGGAAACTGGCAAACGATGCAAGATAGCAATAATAAGCGAACCGATAGTGCGCGGTAAGGTAATACAGTTTGACGGGATAGTAGTTCCCTCCCCGTCATCCAGAGAAGGGAAGAATCACTGGTTGGAAGGAAGCAAAATCAGGGTGTCAATGCTTAGGGACACGATAACCGGGCGTTATAAGACCGTACACATTGGAGACGGAATAGATGCCATGGCAGACATGTCTCCCCTACAAGACTGGCACAGACTAAACAGTAACTTTGACTATATCAGATGGTTAAAGATACGAGGATTCAAGAGCAGGGCATTCGTACCAATTGGGAAATGGAACAAAACGGAAATTGGATGGGAAGACATCGGTATAGCAGAGATGGTAAAGCTTAAGATGCAGACATTCAGGCAGAAGATACTGAAAAGGATAGAAGCGAACGAGATGGATCCAGATGCATATGCCGTAGCTACAGCCATGGCATTGGGAAACAAGGCTTCATTAAGACCAGAACTGCGCGAAGAATACAACATATCCGGCGTATCGCACATCCTTGCGCTATCAGGTGTGCACCTATCCATAATATACTGTATGCTAAGTTTTTTCATAAGGCGCAAACGCGTATGGTCAAGCATGGTAATACTATCGATGATCTGGGCGTACACTGTATTCACAGGATTGCCAGCATCAGT
This sequence comes from Prevotella sp., assembly GCA_045643065.1. Taxonomy (GTDB): domain Bacteria; phylum Bacteroidota; class Bacteroidia; order Bacteroidales; family Bacteroidaceae; genus Prevotella. The sequence goes on along the minus strand of JAZUKC010000123.1, from coordinate 23,400 downwards.
GATAAGAGCGGCGTTGATGCTAACAATATTAGAAATAATAGAACTCGCATCAGGCAGCCAGAAAAGACTGAACATACTGGGAGCGGCAGCTTTTGTCATGGTAATGTTCAACCCCCAGAACATCTGGGATGTAGGTTTTCAGATGTCATTTGCTGCAGTTTTAGGAATAACCACGCTGATGGATCCTTTCAGAAGACTAATGCCAGACAAATGGAAGTATCTGAAAAAGAAAGACCTGAAACGCATGACTAAGCGCGAACGATGGGTATTGAAGTTACAACAAGGAGCATGGTATGCAGTAACGATAAGCATTTCTGCACAGATAGGCACAATACCATTAACCATCTATTACTTCGGACGCATATCAATGTACTTCATTCTGACAAACCTTATTTCAATACCATTGGTCACAACGATTGTCATACTGACGATAGTCTTGTCCATACTTATAACAGCAGACATAATAATGGGAATATCAGGAGGAGCAGTCACATACTATCTGGCAAAGGTTACATCATGGATAGCGACTCTGATGAACTGCACAATGGGATGGATATCCGGTCTGCCGGGTGCAAGTATAGAAGGCATAAGCATAGATGGCGTCCAGGTTATAGCAATGTATGCAATCATAATCATGGGCATAGTCTATGCAAACAAGAAGAGACTAAAAGAGGTATTCTAAAAAACGGGGAAAGGACTCACGACCTTTCCCCGTTTATAAGTAGGTGTGCACCTAATATACATTCATGGATTTCAGCTCAATACCGTCAGGTGCAAGAGTAATGAGACGCTGCTTATAAAGATCGCCAACGGCCTTTTTGAATACTTTTTTGCTGACATGAAACTCAGCATAGATCTCGTCAGCAGGCGACTTGTCTGTGAACGGACAATAGCCATCATGGCGAAGTAGATACTCATGCAGATGCTCAGAGAAATCCGTTACCTGCGTACGCCCTTGCTTCTGAATAGAGATATCGAGTTTTCCGTCAGGACGAACTGCTGAGACATACGCCTTGAGAGAGTCACCGGTGTGAAGCTCACGGAATATCTGATTATCGTAAATGAGACCTTGATATTTGTTGTCCACGATAACCTTGAATCCCAGATCCGTCTTTTGCTGTACGAGAATGCGCACCTCATCATTAGCGTTGTATGGCGGAATATCCTTAGAAAAATAACGATCGACCTTGGCAGAAGCAACGATACGGTAAGACTCCTCATCCAGATGGATGTGTACGATATAAGAATGATCCTTGACCATGCGCATCTTCTGTTCACGGAAAGGACAGAAGACATCCTTCATAAGTCCCCAATCGAGGAATGCGCCATGCTCGTTAACCCATGCCACACGAAGATAGGCGAAGTCGCCAACCATAGCGAGGGGACGCTCAGTGGTAGCAATAGGACGCTCCTCCTGGTCGAGATAGAGGAAGACATCAAGCTCATCTCCTACCTTTGTTCCTTTTGGAACATAGCGCGTAGGAAGGAGAATGTCGCCAGTTGGACCACCATCGAGATAAACGCCGAAGTCAACTTTGCGCGCAACGGTGAGATGATTTATTTTTCCAAGAGATAGAGGCATAAATGTTCTGTTTATTGAAATCACAAACAAATATTACAAATGTTTGGGTGAGGGTTTTCCTTTTTATTGCTGAGCGGGTGTATCTGGGGTTTATTCTATCATGCCATCCTTCATGTGGATGGTACGATCTGTGATGGCAGCGAGTGACTCGTCGTGAGTAACAATGACGAAAGTCTGGCCGAGACGGTCACGGAGATCGAAGAAGAGCTGATGCAATTCCTTCTTGTTTTCAGAGTCAAGCGAACCCGAAGGCTCATCGGCAAGGATGACGTCTGGATCATTAACAAGAGCCCTTGCGACAGCAACCCTCTGCTTTTCACCACCCGACAACTGAGACGGTTTATGCCCAGCACGTTCTGAAAGACCAAGCATCTCAAGGAGCGACATAGCCTTTTCCTTTGCCTGACGACGTGATGTGCCAGCAATAAGAGCCGGAATCATGATATTCTCAAGAGCAGAGAACTCAGGCAAGAGCTGGTGGAACTGGAACACGAAACCGATGTGGCGGTTGCGAAAATCAGCAAGTTTCTTCTGCGAAAGTTTCGTTACGTCCTGTCCGTTGATAACGACAGAACCCGAATCAGCATTGTCGAGCGTACCAATTATCTGGAGAAGAGTCGTCTTTCCTGCTCCCGACGGACCAACAATGCTTACCACTTCGCCCTTGTTTATCTCAAGGTCGATGCCCTTCAGCACCTGAAGCGTGCCGAAACTCTTTGTTATATTCGATATTGTTATCATGCTTTGTCTATGGGGTATGTTATGAAATCTTTAACGAATGTCTGATACCGTGGAACAGTTTGGCAAGCCAATCATAGGCCGAAAGCTGCTCTATGTGCTGAGCATTGGTGAACGTCATGACATCAGCCTTGCCGTATTGGTCAGGGAAAATAATCATTATGTTGCGCCCATGGAAGTGAGACGAGAGTTCATCTGGCAGTCTATCCATAGCCGACTTATAAGAGATGGTACCCTTACGGGCAGTAACTACGACGAACATATCCTCGCTCTTCATCTCTGTGGCAAGCGTGGGCAGATGATTCCAATGCTCCATGCTGTTGTATTCGGCACGAACACTTGGATGGGCCGCAATCAGATAGTCCTTGATAGCCACAAGCGAGTCATTTCGACCATGGAACAATATGCGGCAATCAAGATTGCCTGCCAATCGCGCCAAGCGCTCAAGCCAGCGGTAGAAGCCTGGTTCAAACTCCGCACGTGATGGTACAGCCACCTGCAACCGGCGCACGGTAGGAAGCGGAATGACACATCGGGCAATGATTATCTGACGGTTCAATCCATTGAAAAGGCTCTGAGCGAAGAGTCCCCAGAAGCGAGTCGTCACCTCCTGATGTATGTGCATGCCCATGATAATCTCTGAAGCATCGAACTCCTTGAAGGCATGCTTGATGCCGTTGGCAATGTTCGTGGCCAGACGAACCTGCGTCTGGAGACGCACATCAGCCGCGGCAGCCGTCTTAGTCAGATGTTCCATGAGTTCCTGTCCCTTGCGTTGGTTTGCCTGAGCCTGCTCATCGTCATAGACAACATTAAGCGCTACCATGCCACGGTTGAGCGAATTGTTACGCATAAGGATGCCAAGACTCATGAGAGTATCGCAAGTTTCCGGATACTTCACTGGTATAAGAATCTTCTCATCGTCGCCTTTTCCCTTGTCAGTGCTAAAGCCTCGTCGGCTGAGCAGTGCAATCTGCTTTGATGCCTGCTCGGTAACGAGAGTGCTTATGACACAAGTGAAGAGAATCATCATCACTACACCGTTGAGCGCAGTATTGTCCATAAGGAACTTACCTGGAGCAATTTCCATCTTCATGCCTACCATAACCATCGCAATGGCACCTGCAGCATGAGCCGAAGTAAGTCCGAACATCATGTTGCCATATGACCATGGGTACCTGAATACGAGGCATGAGGCGTATGCAGCGATGGCTTTTCCGAGCGTACCGAATACCACCATGCACACAATTACCCAGATGATGTTGCCGCCTTCAGTGAGTACGCCAACGTTAATGAGCATGCCTACGCCGATAAGGAAATACGGAATGAACAGTGCGTTGCCTGTAAACTCGATGCGATTGGCAAGTGGTGAGACGCCTGGTATGAAACGGTTGAGTATGAGTCCGGAATAGAACGCGCCGAAGATACCTTCTACTCCAATCCATGAAGCTATCGCTGCCGAGAAGAACATAATAGCCATGACGAAGATGAAGTGCATCACTGCGTCTGAGTAACGGCGCAGGAAGTAACGCGTGGTCTTGCGTATGACGAAGGCCATAAGTGCACAATAGAGCACGAACTTGCCTATAAACGCAAGCCAGAACATCACGTCATTCCCCTCTCCCGTATGGGATGCAGCGATGGCAGCGAGCGTTATGAGTGCCAGAAGCAACGAGAGCATCGAGGCACCGACGGATATCGTGACCACCTTCTTGCGCTGAAGACCGTATCGTCCGACAATAGGATAAGCGATGAGTGTACACGACGACATGACGCAGGCGAGCAATAGTGCCGACATATTGGAGTAGCCGAGGTAGGCAACAGACGTGAAATAGGTCAGCGCAAAAGGAATGACGAACGACAAAAAGCCGAAGGACAGCACCTGACGGACGTTCTTCTTCAGACCTTCCATGTCCATCTCAAGACCAGCCAGGAACATGATGTAGTACAATCCGACCTTGCCGAAGAGCTCGAAGCTATCGTCCCTGACGAGGATGTTCAATCCATAAGGACCGACAAGCACACCTGCCAGCACAAGACCGATGATATGTGGGATGCGCAACTTGCCCATGATTATCGGCGAAAAGAGGATAATCAGGAGCACGACGAAGAATATCAGCGTCGGGTCGGTTATTGGCAGGTATTGTGTCAGGTTTAGCATTTGGGTGCAAAGTTACTAAAAAAAACGGAGACAACGGAGTTTTTCGTCAGAAAAATGCACACCTTATATATAATATAGGACTACGGGAAAGATTACGAGGAAGAGGATTGTCCCCATCGAATGGCGTTGAAATGGTCATTCGGTAGCACTCACACATTCATTTGGCTGCACTCAAATGTTCATTTGATTGCACTCAAACGAACATACGTCAGCACTCAAACAACGCAAATACATATAACTTTTGAACGCCAAACGAGTGCCTTTCGTTCGCTAAAAACATACTATTGAGAGCATATAAAGCATTGAATAACCACGCTATATACTGCAAAACCCAAAATATTCGATAACGATTGGCAATGCCAAAGGTAGCGAATGATAATTTCAAAGGCTACTATCAAAATTTTCATTCAGTGCTTTTGGCACGGCCATTCAGTCTCAGTCGCTTTGCTTATCGGCATCGGCCTTTGCCCTTGACTTAGTAACAAGCCATACGCCTGAGAACACAAGGACGACAGCAAGGCCCTGAGACCACTGCATGACGGCTATGCCGAGCGCCAGAGAAAATATCACAGAGACGATCGGTTGGACGTAGTTGTAAACCGAAACGACTGTCGGACGCAACGAGCGTTGCCCTATCATGGTCAGGATATAGCCGACATACGTGCCGAAGAAGACAACGTATGCTGCTTCGTACCAAGTCTTTACAGGCACATTCGGCCAGTCGATGGCAGCGACATGTGCACTGGAGAATGGCACAATGAATATTGCCGCCCAGAGAAACATCCACTTATTCGTAGTGAAAACGGTATAGCGCTTGATGAGCGGATTGAACAGTGAGAGGTACAAAGCAAACGAGAACTGTGCGCCAAGGGCAAGCAAGTCGCCACGGATGTCGCCCACTTTGTCCGACACGGCAGAGGCACTTGTCAGGATAAGGATAAGCGCTCCGGAGCATCCCATGAGCACTCCGAGTGCTTTCTTGCCGGTAATCGGTTCCTTTAGGATTATGGCCGAGAGTATCATTGCGAAGATAGGCATCGACGTTGTGACGATGCTTGCATTGACAGGCGACGTGATGGAGAGTCCGAGTGTGTAGAGACACTGATTTGTGACGATACCAATCAGGCCTGCACCAGCAAAGCGCATGATGTCGCGAAACGGCACATGTTCACGTTTTACAAACAAAGATGTAAGCCAGAACAGCAGCGCTCCGCCCGTAACACGGAACGTCACCATGTCTATTCCGTCAATGCCGTGAGTCATGGCGTCCTTGCCCAGCGGTGCCATCAGTCCCCAGAAGGCACATGCCATAAACATGGACAGATGGGCTATAATATTGGTCGATTTTCCGTTCATTATGTCAGTAAGTTATTTACTTATGTTAAAAAACTGTGCAAAATTACAAACATTTCACGAAAAATAAGTATATTTGCTCAACTAAAATATGAAAAACGATGGAAATAACAGCAAAATACATCCGACAGATAGAAATAAAACAGCTCTGGAACGGTAGAAAACACATCGTCTGGAAGCTGGATCCTGAGGTGAATGTGCTAAGCGGTGTCAACGGCATCGGCAAGAGTACTATTCTCAATCGGGTGGTCAGCGGAGTGAAGGCAATAGAAGATAGTGGCAACATTATCGTCGAGACAGAACCTGCTGATGCTACTCTCGTGCGCTATGATGTAATCACTACGCCTGACGTAAGGAGTGAGTTTGACACCAATCTGCAGCAACTCCAGACACGCATCGTACACTATCCGCACAACGATCGATGGGATTTGTTCTGCGACATAGTAGATAGGATGTTCCTGCCTACAGAGAAAGCCATCGTCCGCGATGCCGACGAGGTGATGCTAAAGCAATGGGACGAGATGCTTGACCTTAGGTGGCTGAGCAGTGGAGAGAAGCAGTTGCTGACCATTCTGATGACAGTACTGCTGGAAGACGGTGAGCCCACTACCCTATTCATGGACGAACCAGAGGTCTCGCTGCACATGGAATGGCAACAGGAACTGATAAGCAACATCCGCAGTCTTAACCCTAACGTGCAGATAATCCTCACAACTCACTCGCCAGCCATTATCATGAATGGTTGGATGGACAAGGTAACAGAGGTTAGCGACATTACGGTTGAATAACATTTGAACATGAGCAAACTGACCAACCATATCTCATCAAGATACATGACTGCAGCCAACGCACTGCGGTCGCAGAAGGAACGGCGCAAGATTGTAGCCTATGTGGAGAGCTACGACGATGTGTTGTTCTGGCGAATGGTGCTCAGCCAGTTTGAGAACGAGAAGCGTTTCTTCGAAGTGATGTTGCCAACGAAGGGCGAAAACGGCAAGGTTCTGCTCGGTAGGGGTAAGAAATCGGCTGTCAGATGTCTGATGGAGAACACGGGAAAGGACATGATAGCATGTGTGGATGCTGACTATGACTACCTGCTTCAAGGTGCAACGGAGAACTCACAGCTTATGCTTAACACGCCGTATGTGTTCCACACCTACGCCTATGCGATAGAGAATCTGCAGTGTTATGCACCTAATCTGCATAACGTCTGCGTCATGGCGACGCTCAATGACCATCGAATTTTCGACTTCGAAGAGTTCCTTCGCCTCTATTCCGAGGCTGTCTGGCCATTGTTTGTATGGTCAGTCGCCCTTTACCGGAATGACAAGCACCACGTGATGAGCATCTCCGACATGGACCAGATAATATCAACGGGAAAGACAAGCATAGACAACGCTAATAATATATTATATAAGGTACGTGCAAAAACGCAACGGAAAATAGTTGAATTGCGCAATGCTTACCCTGAGATTGCTGCCCTGACGGCGAGCGTTAAGGAGGACTTACGCAAGTTAGGCGTTACGGCCTCGACGACGTATCTGTTCATTCACGGCCATCATCTGTTCGACAAGGTGGTGCTTCCGCTTATGACCAACGCCTGCAGTCGCCTCATCCATGAGCGTGAAAACGAGATACACAGGACGTCGTTACACTACACTCAGATGAACAACGAACTTTCCTGCTATGCCAATTCTACGGAGAACATCTCGTCAATGCTAAAGAAAAGCACCGGATTCCTTATGGCTCCTATCATGAGAAAGGTGATATCGCAGCTGAGCGAGGTATTCGACGAGAAGGAATAGGCATGAAATAAAACGCTGTAGAATACATGTTTGTAACATAAAAGGCACGAAGACGGAAATCTTCGTGCCTTTTATTGTGTGGTGATATGTACTTATTAATAGAACAGCCAGTCGATGTTGGCATCGGCTCCTGATAGTGCTGCATCACGCGGTGTTATCTGGTCGGTAGTAAAACCGAGCACAAGGAGCATGCCCTTAGGCAGGCGCAGGGTGTGAGATCCTGCCTGGAAATGATATGGATGGACGTTAACCTGTGGCATACCTGCTATGCGAAGGGCAGAGATGTAGCAAGGATCCTGCTGTCCATACTCAGAGGCTGTAGCGTCAGTCTCAAGCTTTGGAGCCTTGGCATATTTCTTTTGGTCGTCGCGGAAGTAACCCACAAGGAGGGTAACAGGTTTGTCGCAAGAGAACTCTATCACTGTTCCTGCATCGCGTTGAGTCCTTGTCTGGAACTGGAAGGCATACATGCCGCCAAGTTCTGGTGCATAGTCAGTGACGAGGGAATCAAGATCAGAGAACAGTTTGGTGCGCTTTGCCATGCCAGCCTGCTTTGTACTGTCGTTTTCAGCGTATGCAATGACAGGCGAACCGTTGACCTTAAGGTCGGCAGGAGTGAATGGGCGGAGTGCCTTTATCTCCTTGTCGGCAGCGTCAGTCACTGCTCCACGTGCCTTAGCTCTCAGCGTATTGAGGTTCTTCTTGAGGTTGGCAAGTTCCTGTTCGTACAGTGGTAGGAGTTCGCTCCAGTGCTTGTTCTTGCCGCCATCGCCACCTATTGGCACGCGACGCATAGAGGTCTGCATACTGTTGGCATAGAGATAGGTGTCCTTTGTCAAGTCAACAAGTTTGCGATAGTGAGTGAGTGACACCTGCAGGAGTGCAACAGCCTTGTCCAGTTCGTCAAGGTTCTCGGTGTATTTGTAGTTGAGTACATGCTCGCAAGCACGCACCTTGTTGCCAAAGGCATGGGCAAACTCGCGGTAGCAGTGTATGTCGTTCTGCAGTCTTTGGAACTCTTCACGATTCTTTGTGATGTAAGGCGCAGCAATATCAATATCTGCCTGTGCACGATCGCCATGCTTTATGCACTCTTCCACAATCTGAAGCGGCAGTTCACCGATATGTTCCTTGGTGGCAGCAGCCTTCGTATTGACGTTGTCTGGGAAGTTAACGTTGACAGGAAGCGGTGCTCCATGCTCCTTAGCCACATACTCTACGAGTTTCTCTCCGTCAGGACCACAGCTCTCATAGAATCCAGGATAGACGGTGTACTTATACGGATTGACGAGTTGCGAGCAGAACATGCCGAGCAGAAGAGTCTGTCTGTTGCCTTCTGTTATACCGAAACGGCGCAGCAACTTAGGTGCAATCTCTCCGCTTTCGTCCAGCGCACGGCGTATATTGTCTGCCATTACGGTGTTGGTACCATACAAGCTGGCAAGCGAATCGGTCCAGTAAACAGCCTCATCGGCATAGTCGCGGTGGCAGTTCCATGCGTAGCGGCCCCATGCAGAGTACCACATCCAGTCGCGATCGAGTTGTTTCTCGCGTGAGCCATCTGCCATACGGTCTGCTGTATAAGGCCAATCCCAGTAGCTTGCCTGTGGGTATAGGTGCAGCGCATTGGCATTATGGACATTGTGCATGGCGTTAACGGTCTTCTGAATGAATGCAGGTGACGACCAGCGCCATGGTTCAAGATTGGCAAGGATGTGGACATTGGCGATGTGAGTAGAACCGAGAGCGGCAAGCGAACGGTGGGTTTCGCCCCATGGTCCCTGCGGAGTATAGGTGGTAAGCGACTCGCCGTTGTACTTGTTCATGGTGTAAAGGTTCTTGTAAAGAGGCAGAGAGGCTTCCATAACCATCTTGCAATCGGTGTCGTGAGCACGCAGAAGAATAGGTGGTTCGTCAGTGCGTCCGAGTGTTTTCAGTCCATCTTTCACTGCAGGAATGATGGTCTCTGTCATCCATTTCACGTCGTCCTCGTATGTATCCATAGCCTCTCCGAGGCAGACCAGCAGACCTACGTTAGGGTAGTTCTCAATGAATGCCTGGATAGACTTATGCGTATAGTCAGAGAGGAGGTTGTCTATAGGGCGGTGACGGTCCTGAGTCTTGATGCCATAATGCTCTGCAAATGGTTTTGATACCAGGATATTATAGAACATCTGGATAACGAAGATGCCACGTTTGTCTGCCTCGCTGGTCAGGAAAGCGAAGATTTCCTTGTTCTTCTCGAACGTAGCGTCATCGACTTCCACTGCGAAAGGATAGTCCTTCAGCTTGACGAGAGAGGCAAAAGGGTGACCATTCCAGAGATAGACAGAATTCATTCGGTTCTCTACGAGCATGTCGAGGTAGTCTATCCACTGTTTCTTGTCATAGAACCAAGGGAAGAGTTCCGGAGTGTATGGATACTCATAGACCTGTCTTCCAGGCAGAAGGTATGGCTTCTGCACACCGATACATCCACCGCGAAGCACCATTTCCGGTGCATCGGAGAACGAAGCAGGGAGGTCATTGAGCGTACCGTGCTTCAGCCTCTCTGCCAGTTCCTGACAGCCGTAGAGACATCCAGTGCCGTCATTGCCGACCACCTTCACCATCATTCGCTTTCTCTTGGTCAGCTCAGAAGTGATGGTGAATCCTTCTTTCTTTGTGCCTGGCGCAGCGACAGCATTTGTTCCGCCGTCAGCAATGCCGAGGAACACCTGGCACTCACTATTGGCATGAGTCTTTGCATCCCCCACGGTGACCACCACTTCGTAGCCCATCGGTTGGAGTTTCTTGGCCAGATAGTTGCCAGCAAAGACCACTCGATTAGGTGCATCCTTAGGCACCACAACGTTCAGCTTATGCTCAGCAGCGCTGATTGTGAGCGTTGCAGCAAGCATAAGGACAAAAGATAATAGTCTTCTCATTTCCTTCTTATATTTTAGTGATATTGTTACTATATGTTGCGGTAGGGTTATGAATTGATTAATAAAATAAATCGGTAAACAAATATTACAAATCTATGTTACTAATTCTCCTTTGTGGACCGCGCTATTACTTATTATTTATTTAAGGACTACGCGCTTATAGCTGATGCGATCGCGGCGCCACGTGTAGATACAATGCAGCGAACCGTCCTTACCTTGTATGATGGCAGGGTACGAATACTGGCTGATTGGCGAGTCTTCGAGTGTCATCAGGTGGCTCCAATGTGTGCCATCGTCAGAGATAGCGAGGGAGAGCGGAGTGCGAGGTCCCTTCTTTGTGCCCGGCAGTGTCTCAAAGTCATTGTAGATAAGCACATGACGACCATCGCGAAGCGTTACGGCATCGGTGCCTGACTGATTGTTTGGCATGTCTGTCAGGGTAACCTTCGACCACGAATCGCCACCGTCTGAGCTGAACGATGTTGCCAACTTACCATTGCGGGTGCGGCAGAGCACCTGCAGACGACCGTCCTTCAGTTTCAGAATAGAAGGCTGAATGAGATCGATAGGGTGCTTAACGCCGTCGGCAACAGGTGCCACAAGGTTATCAGGGTCCTCACCTTCGGCAGGCAAAGCAGCAAGAGGTGCAAGGTCAGATGTGCGCCATGCCAGTTCTGCATCTATCGGTCCGACGTACTTCCACTGCTTCGTCTTCAGGTCAAGAATCTCAAAATGCAGTTTCCATCCGTTTCCTTCGGTTGACGATGGGCATACAAGGCGGTCGTTGATAATCTCCGGTTTGTTCTTGATTGGGCCGAGGAAGTTCTCTGGAAGAATCTCTTTGTCCGACCAAGTCTTGCCTCCATCCTTCGAGCGTGTTACCCATCCGGTCCAGTCAGCAACGCTACTGCCGACCTTGAAGAACAGCCATATCTCTCCGTTTGGCATCTGGAAGAGGACAGGATTCCAGCATGCCTTGCGGCGATACTGCTCGAGTTGCTTCATCTTTGCATCACTTAGCTGTACTCCGTCCTTAGCCTTTGCCTGCTCCCATGTTATGCCGAAGTTGCGGAATGGTCCTACTTCAGCCTTCGCACACTGGTCGTCGATGCGTGCCTGAGTAGCCTCTGCGGTGCCAAGCTTTACCACACCGTCGGCAGCAAGCACTGGTTTAGACCACGTATCAGAGCCTTTCTTCTTTATCTGAGTCCAGATGCAGACATCAGGATTGCGTTCCTTGGTGCCTCCAAAGTATGTAGCAACGAGGTCACCGTTAGGACGTTCGATGATGCTTGCTGCATGTGTCTCTGGGTAGATGCTATTATCGTAAACGAATTCATCGTCTGTCACGGTTGCACCTTCTGTCTTAAGGAGTGGAAGAGTGCTGCTGAACGAGTACTTACCCGAACCTATTGTCTTCACTGTTCCATCAGGAAGGCAAACGTCGGCAGTGGTATTAGCAGGTATTTCCACATCCCAAGCCACCTTCTCCAGTGTCTTCTGCCACTTGCTTACGACCTTACCATAAGGTGTCATGTATGAACAATCGACGTTGTCCAAGTCTTGTATTTCGAACGAAGGTTTCAGGACGATGTGCTTGTAGGCATTGCTGTCGTCGGCATTTCTTATGCCTCCGAGATACTGATAGTACCAGGTGAGCAGGTCACCGAGCAACATGACGTGGTTACCGGAATTCATTCGTGGGTTAGCTGTATCACCGTTCCAGAGTTCCCAGATGGTGGTTGCGCCCTGCTTTGCCATGTATCCCCATGATGGATATGAGGTGTTGGAAGCGATGAGGTAGGCAACGTCGGCATAACCATAGTCAGAAAGGGTGCGCATGAGCCATGAGATGCCGATGACACCACAGCTGACGTGATTGCCATTGTTTACGATTATGTTGGTAACAACATTATTTATGACATCCTGACGGCAGTTCTCAGGTACGATACCGAGAGCCAATGGCAGGAGATTTGATGTAGCACTGTTGTTGCCATAGAACACGCTGTCAGGGTAAAGGGTATGTCCTGGGCGGAGGGATGTGCCATGTTTCTCGGTCAGGAACTTCTTGTTGAACGCCTCGGTCATGTTCTTTTCCAGCGATGCATATTCATTCTTGCTGACCTTATCGCCCACGATGTCAGCAAAGTTCTGCATCAGTCGGAGGGTGCGAATCATGTATGCAGTAGAGATAAGGGCGCCATCGGTCTGGCGTGCAGGATCCTGTGAGTGAATCATCTTGAGGTCCTCAGGTGGCACACACCAGTCGCCGTAGTTATCACGAGTAATGACATAGTCCTGCATATACTCCGTAACGACGTGGTTAATCCACTTCTGCATGTATGGATAAGAGCGACGGATGGCCTCATCGTTGCCGAACTGGCGCAGGAGAACATCGCAAGTGAAAGGCAATGCAGCAGGCCAGGTGACATCATCGTTATAGTAATTCCAGAACGCTGGTGCCACATCGGAGAACACACCGTCAGTACGCTGCGACTCACAGATATCGCGCATCCACTTAGTATAGAGGCGTTCGTTGTTGAACATATATGACTCGCCGAGCGAACCTACTGTTCTATCGCCAAGCCATGGCTGACGTTCGTTGCGCTGAGGGCAATCGACAGGCATGCCTTTATAGTTGGAATAGACACCCCACCATGCGTTTTTGTACACCGTGTTAAGCACATCGTTGCTTGTAACGATGCTGCCTGAGGTCTCCATCTGGTCGGAAACGGTGAGGGCCTTGATGTCTTTATCGCCAAGAGTTGCTATGCCTGACACCATGACATAGCGGAAACCGTGAGTCACGAAGTCAGCATGCCACTCGCGTTCTGCCTTGCCGTCGCACACGTAAACGTCCTCTGAGCGGGCGTCACGGAAGTTATCAAGGTAGAGAGTGCCATCAGGATTGAGTTTCTCTGCATACTTTATGCGGATGGTATCGCCAGCCTGGCCACGCATGTTCATGCTTACCCATCCTGCCATATTCTGCCCGAAATCGACAATAAAGGCATCTTTCTGACCTGCACGAGGGAGGAGAGAGATCTCTAAAGGCTGTATAGTCTGGCCTACAACCATGTTAGGCGCAGCCTGACCTGTGCTTTCGCCGATAGGAATATCTGTACGCTCGGCCTTCATCCACTTGCTATCGTCATAGCCAACGGTGCTCCATGCACCCAGTTCCATGCGTGCATCGTACTCCTCACCGTCATATTCGTTGTTGGCGCGGATAGGTCCATCGGCTGTCAGACGCCATTTGTCGTCCGACGAAATGGTCTGGATGCTGCCATCAGCATACTCTACAACGACATTGATGCGGCACTTTGGGAAACCCATAAAAGGACTCTTGTATGGCTTAGACTGACGCATTGGGAAAGCGCGTCCGTTGCCAAGGACAACGCCAATGCATACATCTGCATTGCCTTTCATCTGCTCTGTGACGTCGAGAGCGTTGTACATCACCGACTTGCGGGTATCGGTTGGCATTGGGGCAAGTGCATCATTGCCGATGCGCTGGCCGTTGATGTGCAGCTGATAGAGTCCAACTGCGCCAACGTAGGCTGTTGCACGCTTCACCTCTGTGCCCTCTTTGAGCTTCTGTTCGGTACGGATATAGCGTGCTGCAAGACGTGGACGATAGCCTTGATTCTCACCATCGAGGCAACGGTCCATACCAATCCAGCGACCTTTCCAGTGCGACTCGACGGTCAGTCCGATGCCAAACTGCTGTGGTTCTGCCCATCCTGTCGCGCCGTTATTTGTCTTTACCATCACGGTCCAGTATGCACGCTGGGTGTCACGGAGTGTCTTTCCGCCATAGTTTACCCACAGCGACTGGTCGGAACTTATCTCACCACTGTCCCAAAGGTCAGCATTTCCAGGTTGGAGGAGTGCAGGATCGGACGCCACGAGTATGTGATACGCCGTCTGCATGGTATTATTCGGGAAGTTCTGAAGCTGCCATCCGAATCGTGGAGAGTGGGTCTGCAGTCCGAGCGGGTTATTGAGATTCTCCGTTGTCAGATTGCAGATGCCTGGCTTTACGGCAGCATACGCAAATGTCGCCGCAAGCATTAACATTACCGTTAGTAGTTGTTTGATTTTCATGAGGTAGTTGTTTGTATGGGCATCGGCAGGGATTCTACCGATGCTTTTATGTTATAGTGGATACTACTCGTTAAGGTCGCGCATGTTCTTCCAGTCAGAAGAATCAGGGATTGTTTCCATCTGAGAAGACAGATAATTCTTATCTGAGTCGAAGGCGATAAAGACACCGTCGTTAATACCTGACCCTGTTATCTCCGGACGGATAGTAACGATCTTGTTAGCAACCTCTCCGAGGTACTGCAGATGGCCTGTTGCGGCATCCATCCAATATACAAACTTTGACTTGCCGCTAATCTTTCGGAGGTCAAGTTTCATCTCACGACCGGTGTAGTTATATACCATCAGGTAGTCTTTGCCACGTGTTGCGATGAGACGATTGTACTGTTTGCCGTTCTCTCCGCTGATGATGGTCTGGTCAGGAACACGATCAAAGTATGGGAATGCTAACATGAGGTGCTTCAGATACTTCATCTGCGAGAAGCCAGGATCCTTTAATGCCTGGTACCAAGTCTTCACATCGCCAGCGTCGCCGTAGCTTGTTGGATAGCCAGGCTTAAGGAACTGCATGATGGCATTATGTCCGTAGGTGTGTCCGCAAGAGCCAGCGAAGACTGACCAGTATGCGTAACGGCGGACGTCACAGTCCATCCAGCGTGGCTCGTTGGTGTCGTGCAGGCCCATAGGTATATCCTCATAGCTTGGCTCTGCATCGAGAACAGGTTTTATTGGCTTATAAGTCCAGGTAGAATCAACATACATCCAGTTGTCCTCTTCTGTGTTATCAGGAATAGGATACTCCTTATTGCCCATGCGCTGACCATAGCGACGGTGGCCTGACTGGAACGTATGGAAGTCCATCCAGTCGGCTTTGCTGAACCATTTTGCACTGGTATAGCGTCCGCGTGGGTGGTAAGTCATGATGTGGTTCTTGTCTATCGACTTGATAGTTGTAGCGAGTGTGTTCCATACGTCTGTCTTAATGTCGCCAGGGATGTCGCCGCCCATGAACCAGATGATGTTAGGAGAGTTCTTGTATCGGTTTGCAAGGAAGGTGCCATACTTAACGGCGTCCTCCTTTGTGAGCAGACCTGCTTTTACCAATCCGCCCCAGATGCAGACCATACCGATGTAGATGCCTTCGCTCTCGGCTTTCTTCACGATGTAGTCCATGTGGTCCCAATAGCCGTAAACGCCTTTCTTGTCGATGTCATTGAAGTTCCATCCGTCAGGGTTTGACATTTGTCCGTAGTGGTTATAGGAAGGAACGCCGTCGATGACCTGTACCTGTACGACGTTGTATCCTGCCTCGCGCACTCGCTGCAGGTAGTATGCAGCCTCGGCTCTGTCTGTTCTTTCTGGCAGCAGCCAGCCTGTTTCGCCCAGCCAGAAGAATGGTTGTCCGTTCTCATGCTGCAGGAATTTCTGGTTCTTTGACACCATCAGTTTGCCATTATCCCAAGGTTTCTTGTTGCCTTGAGCCATGGTTTGTGTGATGAATGAAGCGTGAAGGGTGAATAATAGAATTAATGCAATAATCTTTTTCATATTGTTTTTGTTTTTTATTATGTTCTGATAGTAAATGTAAAATGATGTAAAATTCATTAAAATGCTCAATGCTTAAAATTAAAATGCATCTTGCTTAAAATTAAAATGCATTCTTACTAAAATTAAAGCTCATAAAAATCAGAATGCACGAATTATGTCTTCCTTGCCGTAGTAGCGCTCTATCTGCGCCTTAGGGAACGTTCCGAAATTCACAAGTATAGCTATCGGGAAACGAGTCGCTGACATATAGCCGTAGGTCTGAAAGCGTTCCTTGTCGGTCAACATACTAATGCTCTTGCATTCAATGATGACATTGCCTCGCGATTTAGGAACAACGTGATCCATTCTGACAAAAGATTCAAGGCGTTGCCCATTGAATTCCGGGTTATGCTTATACTCTTTCATCGTGTCAGCATAACCTATTTTTACCAATTGCTTGTAGAGAGCCTCCTGGTAAACATATTCCGGAAGACCGTTGGATAGTTGCCTATATACCTCATGCATCGCTCCAATGATGTCATAGACATACTCCTTTAGGTCTGTTCTCAGAGGATCTGGTATTTCTTCCCTAACAGCTTTCATAACGCATTATATGATTTTAATTTATAAGCTCGTAGCATTTTAATTTTAAGCAACATGCATTTATATTTTAAGCAAGGTGCATTTTAATTTTAAGCATTGAGCATTTTAACGAATTTTACGTTTTTTGAAAGAAAACATTTTACATTGAAATATTGACCACCTGACCAGCTTTGGTGTTCACGTCGTATGTGAATGACGCTGGAGCATTGACTGGATTCAGGGCCACTTTGCTGTTATTCTCCGTGCGAAGAGTTACTGGCGCACGGAAGAATGGGTTGCTGTTCGCACCCGATGCCTTGCTTAGACCACGGAGAGGATGAGGAGTGCGGAGGCGGAGCTTGCCTCCTATGGTCGAACGAATCTTGCACTTTGTGATGCGACCATCCTTCCATGACAACTCGTCTATTACGAAACCACCACGGCAACAGATGCCCGTCACGCGACCTTCTGACCATACCGACGGAATGGCTGGGAGCAGATAGATGCAGCCGTCGTGGCTCTGGACTAGCATTTCGGCTATGCCTGCCGTGCAACCGAAGTTTCCATCAATCTGGAAAGGAGGGTGAGCGTCGAAGAGATTGCCAAACGTTCCGCCCTTCTTCTTCACCTTTCCGTATGGCACAAACTTATCATCCGTAAGCTTCAACTGTTCCTTTATCAGCTTATACGCATGCTCACCGTCGAGCAGTCGAGCCCAAAGGCAGACCTTCCAACCCATGGACCATCCTGTAGATGGGTCTCCACGATGGATCAGAGAGGTGCGGGCGGCATCGTAAAGCTCTGGTGTACGCGTTGGCGAAATGCCTGTTCCTGGATACAAGGCATAGAGATGGCTGACATGACGATGGTCGTCTTTCGGGTCGTCCCAGTCTTGTGCCCACTCCTGAAGCTGTCCCCAACGGCCGATGATGCCTGGTGTCAGTTCGTCGATACGTGCCGTATAATGTGCTGCGAGGTCCTTATCCACACCCAGCACACCTGCTGCCTGCGCCACTTCTCCGAAGAGTTCGGCGATGAGTTGGTTGTCCATCGCGCAGCCAGATGCTATGTTTCGCTTTCCCTGGTCTGCTGGATGCTGGTTCTCAGGAGACACAGCAGGGCAGATAACCATGCGTCCTGTGTTCGGATCCTTGACCAACAGGCCGTCGAGAAACTCTGCCGCACCCTTCATGATAGGGTAATACTCCTGTAGGAACGCCTTGTCTCCGGTGAAGAGATAGTGGTTCCAGAGGTGCTGACAGAGCCAAGCGCCACCGGTCATCCATAGTCCTGACGTAGCGTGATCTACCGGACCGGTGATGCGCCAGATATCAGTGTTGTGGTGAAGCACCCATCCGTCGAGGCCGTACATGGTCTTTGCGGTATATTTACCAGTCTCACTGACGTCGCGAATAAGACTGAACAGAGGTTCGTTCATTGCCTGAAGATTGGTCACATCAGCAGGCCAATAGTTCATTTCGAGATTGATATTGCAAGTGTATTTGCTGTCCCAAGAAGGGAAAATCTTATCGTTCCAGATGCCTTGCAGATTGGCTGCCTGTCCGCCTGGCTGCGAAGAGCAGATGAGAAGGTAGCGGCCGAAGTTGTAGAACGTAGCGACGAGCCAGTTGTCATTGTTCTTTGCAAACTGTTCGACGCGCTGCTCGGTGGTCAGATGACTGAATTTATCCTCGCCAAGCCAGAGCTGCGAGCGGTGCATGAACTGCTGGAAGTATGCCACGTGGGCATTCTTGTCTGCCTCATAGTCGTCTGCCATGGCCTTCGAAAGATAGTCGGCGGCCCGCTGTTTCTCATCGGCTGTGATGTCTTTATAGTCCACAAAGTTGGTCGCAATGCTGACATATACGATGGCTTCGTCTGCTCCCGTCACGCTGAGTACGCCGTCACGAGACACCGTCTTGCCGCCTTTCGTCTGCGCAGCAAGCATTCCGTAGAACTTCACTTTGCCCTTCAGACCTTCGTGGGTAGGCGTAACGCCTTCGAGAGTGACACATCCTTCCTGGCTTTTTATTATCACATCGTTATGTGGCGACGCCATGTTGGCATTGAAAGTAATCATGCCAGGCTTGCTTGCAGTAAGTCGAACCTTGATGACATTGTCCGTAAACGAGGTCATTGCCTCACGACGGTAGCGCACACCGTCAACGGTATATTGCGTTACTGCCAATGCTGAGTCGAGCGAGAGGTAGCGTTCGTAGTCGCTGTAGGCTGCATGTCCTGGGGTAGAGATGTACAGGTCGCCGAACGTCTGGTAAGGCATACCGCTGTTACTGCCAGACATCAGGTGCTCTTCTGCCATCTGCTGAGCCTCAACAAACTTACCATCGAAGACGAGTTGGCGAACCTTTGGCAGCCACTCCTTTGATGTTTTGTTGGCATTAGAGTTAGGTTGTCCCGCCCAGATGGTTTCTTCGTTGAGCTGCAGACGCTCCGTTGTAGGCAGTCCATAGACCATAGCGCCGAGCCTTCCGTTGCCCAATGGCAATGCCTCCGTCCACACTTCTGCAGGCGAGTTATACCAAAGGCGATACTGCTGCGCACTTATCGCAAGGGCGCAGAACATTGTCATGATAAATGATAGATAAATTCTTTTCTTCATAGCTGAGTTAGTTAGTCGATTGCAAAGGTAAGAATTAATTTTTAAATAAAAGAATATTCGCGTACAAAATAATATATAAAAAACATTAAATGCTATTGTTTCATCATCCGAATCAATACCTTTCATGATGCGAATCGTAGCGTTTTATGTTGTAATTACTCAGTAATCACGTTGTAATTACTCAGTCTTTACACTGTAATTACTCAGTCTTTACAGTGTAATTACTGAGTCTTTACTGCATGAAAGGCTACGATTCACATCATAAAAGGCTACGATTCACATCATGAATCAGTGCTGTTTGGCGTATCGTTGGGAGGGGTTGGAAGTGGAAGAATGTAGTTATGTCGCACCGTCTTACTGCTTCTGGTATCACCAGTATCTACTCAGCACTCATTAACACAGAGACGCGGAGGACACAGAGAGCACAGAGTTTTTTAAGTTCCATGCGGAATTAAATGTGCTGCATAGTCCTCAAAAAGACTCTGTATCCTCTGTGTCCTCTGTGTCTCCGTGTTAAAACAAACATCAGTCAAAACGCACAACATTGCCATGAAATTAGGTTTGTGAGTAAGAAAAAGCGCGAAATGTTTTGCAATAAGGATTTTTTTTAGTATTTTTGCCGAATAAAACTAAACATAACTTTTATTTTTTCGTCTAACAAATAAAACCAAACGGAACGACTAACCTATTATCCGTACCTAATTATACATAATGACATCAAAGATTTTTCACTTGCTCCTGCTACTCCTGTTGCCGCTGATGGCGGTGGCACAGGACGACATCGCCGCACGCATGCCTAAGGATATAGAACCCATAGTGGCACCTTTCGAGATGCCACAATTACAGCGTCCGCAGTTTCCTAAGCGCAGCGTGACACTGAAAAAGGCGAAGGACATCCAGCGAAACATTGATGCCCTGGCAAAGAAAGGTGGCGGTACGCTCATCGTTCCGAAGGGTGTATGGCAGACGGGACGTATCGTTCTGAAGAGCAACGTGTGCCTGCACTTGCAGGAAGGGGCAGAGTTGCACTTCTCAGGCGATGTGAAGGACTATCTGCCTGCTGTCCCTTGTCGCAACGAGGGTGTGGATATCTATGGCCCAGGTGCTATGATTTATGCTGACGGAGCTGAGAACATTGCCGTTACGGGACAGGGAAAACTGGTGGCTCCTAATCGCGATTGCGAGTTGCTTCAGCTCACCATGGCGGGCATTCCGGAGTCGGTACAGACGATGCCTTTGCAGGATCGCGTCTTCGACGGCAGCCTTCCTACGAGCCGTTTCGACTTTAAGGTGCCGGAAGGAAAGAGTGCCGAGGCCACAGCTAACGGTCGTTATGCCGGCACGTTGTGCCTGCCGGTGTTCTTCGGACCTATGAATTCGAAGAATGTTCTTATCGAAGGGGTGACGCTGGAGAAGTCTGTCTTCTGGAACATCGTGCCTGTCTATTGCGAGAACGTCATCATCCGAGGCGTCAAAGTGGAGAGTGCGGGCATCGCAAGAACTGACGGTATCGACATCGATTCGTCTGTCAATGCGCTTATAGAATATACATATCTTGACTGTGGAGACGATTGTTTCACGCTGAAAGCTGGCCGTGGAATGGACGGTATGCTAAAGGCTCGCCCGACGGAGAATGTGGTTATCCGTCATTGTTACGCCAATCACGGTGCCGGAGGGTTAACAATCGGTTCGGAGACGGCTGCGGGTGTGCGCAATGTTTACATGTATGACGTGACCATAGGACAGCCGAAATACGGCATATACTTTAAGACTCGCCGTCCGCGTGGTGGCGGTGGAGAGAACCTTTGGTTCGAGAACGTGCGCATGATAAAGCCAAAGACGCGTGCCATTTATTGGGACATGCTGGGCAGTGCGACGTATGTGGGCAAGTTGGCGGAGCGTTTCAACCGTGACAACGACCCTCGTCTGACGCCATGGTTCCGCAACATTTCGTTCAAGAACGTAACCATCGACCAGTGTTCTGACTTCATAAAGGCGATCGGTTTGCCGGAGTCGCCAGTAGAAAACGTAACCTTCGAGAACGTAACATCAGGCGGAGCGCAGAACATAACGCTGCAAGACGTGGGAAAATTCAATTTTGTAAAATGACAAAAAAATCACTAACTAATATACAGGAACTAACAACATGAAACTGAAGAAACTAACAATTGCTTGCGCTTTGGTTGCAATGAGCAGCCAGCAGGCATTCGCTCAGTACCCTTCACTCAACAAGGAGGCTGCGGCAAAGATTGACTCTATGCAGAAGGCTTGGGCTAAACATGAAGCCGAAGTGTGGGAAAAGGCTAAGCCAATAGTAATGAAAGAACATGCCGAGGGACGCCCTTACGTGCCATGGGCATCACGCATCGGCGACCTTCCACAGGCAAAGATTCCATCGTTCCCTGGCGCAGAAGGCGGCGGTATGTACTCATTCGGCGGCCGTGGCGGCAAGGTTTATGTCGTAACTTCGCTTGCTGACTCAGGTCCAGGCACACTCCGCGAGGCATGCGAAGCAGGTGGTGCACGTATCGTTGTGTTCAATGTGTCGGGCATTATCCGCCTGGAAAGCCCACTCATCATACAGGCTCCTTACATCACTATTGCCGGACAGACCGCTCCAGGAGATGGTGTCTGCGTGGCAGGACAGACCTTCGGCGTTGACACTCACGACGTTGTCATCCGCCACATGCGCTTCCGCCGCGGCGAGACATACGCTTATCACCGCGAGGATTCGTTCGGTGGCAACCCTGTTGGAAACATCATGCTCGACCATATCTCTGCAGAATGGGGCCTCGACGAGAACATTTCGTTCTACCGCCACATGTGGCAGCCAGGACCAGACTATAAGGCTGAGAAGCGCGGTACCGTCAATGTGACCATCCAGAATTCTATCTCGGCAAAGGCACTCGATACCTATAACCACGCGTTTGGCTCGACAATCGGTGGCGAAAACTGTGCTTTCATGCGCAATCTTTGGGCAGACAACTCAGGCCGTAACCCTTCTATCGGATGGAATGGTATCTTCAACTTCGTCAATAACGTAGTGTTCAACTGGATACATCGCTCTGCCGACGGTGGCGACTACCAGGCAATGTTCAACTTCATCAACAACTATTACAAGCCAGGTCCATTGACTCCGAAGGATTCTCCTGTAGGCCACCGCATTCTGAAACCAGAGGCTGGTCTCTCGAAGAATAAGGAGAAGCAGTACGGACGTGTGTATGCCGTAGGCAATATCATGGAGGGTAACGAGCGTGTTACTCGTGACAACTGGGACGGTGGCATCCAGATTGAGTCGCAGGAGAATACCGAGGGTTTCACAGAGAAGATGCGTTCAAACGAGCCATTCATGATGCCTCATCTGTCAATCATGGGTGCTCAGGCTGCATACAACTTCGTTCTGGACAACGCTGGTGCAACAATTCCAACGCGAGACATCGTCGATCAGCGCATCATCGAGGAGGTTCGCACCGGTAAGGTGTATTACGAGAAGAAGCTTCCAAAGGACAATCCTTTCGGCGATACAAGTGGTTTGTCGGAGAAGTCAATGAATCCTGACGGTTCGTTCAAGCACCGTCGCACCCCACTCGACTCTTACAAGCTCGGTCTTATAACAGATCCACGCCAGATGGGCGGTTATCCTGAGTACCATGGTGAGCCTCGTCTGGACAGCGATGGTGATGGTATGCCAGACGCATGGGAGGTAAAATACGGTCTGAATCCTAACGATCCATCGGACGCAAACGGCGACATCAACGGCGACGGATATACCAACATCGAGAAGTATATCAACGGTATCGACCCTCGTTCAAAGGTTGACTGGCGCGATTTAAGTAACAACTACGACACACTTGCTGCTAAAGGTTCATTAGAATAAGGTGGGTTCTATTAATTACCACCTTAGGTTTAACATATAACAGTGAGTTCGGCGTTTTGTCATCTTTCGGACTCTTTTCGGCTCAAAGTGTCAGTTTACTCGGTCACAATGCCCGCATTGCTCC